>NZ_CP098755.1:5306123-5627247 GCF_023746555.1 Brevibacillus ruminantium | reverse complement strand
CATCGATCATGTACTTGGCGTTAAAGGAAATTTTCAACTCTTCGCCTTCCATTGCTTTCGGCATGACAATCTCCGTTACCTTCCCGATTTCCGGTGCATTGGAGGTGATTTCGACACTGCCGTCCGGGAGCGTCACCAGGCGAACGACGTTTGATTTTCCTTCGCGGCTCAACAGCGAGGCGCGTTCAATCGATTGCAGGAACTCTTTGGTGCTGACGGTTACTTCTGTTTTGCTGCTTGGCGGGATAATCCGGGTCGTATCGGGATACGTCCCCTCCAGCAAGCGGGAGTAAAACAAAATATGCTTTGATTTTACCAGGATTTGGTTGTCCGAAACAACAATGTCGACTGGATTCTGATCCTCATCCAGTATTTTGACCAATTCGTTGCAGCTTTTTCCGGGAACCACCACATTGGTAAAAGACAATTCATCTGAACATTCGACCACAGCAGTGCGGCTGGCCAGACGATGGCTGTCCGTCGCTACAAATTTAAGCTGTCCACCATCCAGAGACCACATCAAACCTGTCAGGATCGGACGCATTTCAGACGTAGAGACAGCAAAACCGGTTTGGCGAATCATGGATTTCAGCAAATCGCTGGGTACGCTGAATACTTTATCTTCTTCCAGTTGCGGCAATTGTGGAAACTCGGCCGCATCCATGCCGTTAATCGTAAATTCAGCTTGTCCGGAACGAATCTGGGTAACCAGTCTTTCGTCTACCTGAATATGAATTTCGCTGTTTGGCAGTTTGCGAACGATTTCACTAAAGATGCGCGATGTCAGGACAATGCTTCCTGGCTGATGAACCGTGACGCCCCATTCTTCTGCTTCCTCTTTTGGAATCAGTACCTCAATAGACACATCTGAGTCGCTGGCGGTCAGTGTCAGTCCCTCTTCATCTGCTTTCATTTTGATCCCCGTCAAAATGGGAATGGTTGTTCTGCTGGAAACCGCCTTGCTGACATGCGAAACGGCGTTGGACAGTTTGTCGCGTTGAACGGTAATGTGCATCAACGTGAACCTCCCTCTTGTTCGATCCATAAGCTCCAGGAATATTTTTTGGCGCTTATACATAATCTATTAGGATATATCTTTTAACAGAAATAGTAGTAGGCCCTGTGAGTTTGTGGATATCTCTCAATAAGACGTAAAAGATAGCCTATACACATGTGGGTAAGTTGTGTATAGGCTTTTCTTGTTATTCACAGGTTAATGGTTTGCTTTTAGTTTTTCAATCAAAGTTTGAATCGTTACTTGCATTTGCGGGTCTGTAGCCAGTGCACGTGAGATTTTCTCATGGGCATGGATGACAGTGGTATGGTCGCGGCCGCCAAATTCGTCTCCGATTTTAGGCAGCGAAGCATCCGTCAGCTCGCGGGACAGGTACATCGCAATCTGCCGCGGAAACGCTACCGATTTGGTCCGCTTTTTTGCCTTGAAATCTTCCAGCTTTAGGTTGAACTCTTCGCCGACAGCCCGCTGGATATCCATGATGGTAATGACGCGCGGACGGGAAGACGGAATGATGTCTTTCAGGGCCTCTGCGGCCAGTTGGGTATCAATATCCCGATTGATCAGGGAAGAATAAGCGACGACGCGGATAAGTGCCCCTTCCAATTCACGGATGTTGCTGTCGATCTGATTCGCGATATAAACCATGACTTCATTGGGAATATCCAGGTTCTCCGCCTTTGCTTTCTTTCGGAGAATCGCAATTCTCGTCTCCAGATCCGGCGGCTGGATATCGGTGATCAATCCCCATTCAAAACGGGAGCGAAGCCGGTCCTCCAGGGTCGGAATCTCCTTGGGAGGGCGGTCCGAGGATATGACAATCTGCTTGCTTTCCTCATGCAGGGCGTTGAACGTATGGAAAAACTCTTCCTGGGTGCTCTCTTTTCCTGCCAAAAATTGAATGTCGTCAATTAAAAGCACATCTACGCTGCGGTATTTATTGCGAAACTCTACCGTCTTATTGTCACGGATCGAATTGATAAATTCGTTGGTAAACTTCTCAGACGACAAATAAACGACTTTTGCCGAAGGATTGTGCTGGATCACATAATGGCCGATCGCATGCATCAAGTGGGTTTTGCCCAGCCCAACTCCTCCGTAAATGAACAAGGGGTTGTACGCCTTCGCGGGTGCCTCGGCCACCGCAAGTGATGCCGCATGAGCAAAACGGTTCCCCGATCCGATCACGAACGTATCAAAGGTATACTTCGGATTCAGTATGCTGGGGGGTTGGTCATCATTGTTAGCGGGAGGGGCGTTTACTTTTACGCGGGACGTTGCCTGATCATCCGCCAAAGCGGCATCCGGGTTTTGCATGGCCACGAATTTTACCTTCATATTGACACCGGTTACTTCATAAAGTGTATCAGTGATCAATTGAGAGTACCTGGTTTCCAGCCAATCACGAGCAAAGTCGTTCGGTGCGACGACGATCAGCGCATCCTCTTCCAATGTGGTCGCTTTGGTCGCCTTCAGCCAGGTATCGAAGCTTGGTTTACTGAGCGATTTTTCTATTTTGGCTAGCACTTTGCGCCAAAGCTCGCTAATCGCTGCATCCAACCAGAATCCCTCCTTTCAGGAACATACAAACATAATGAAAAAAATGACGAACGAGTGAAAACGTGTATGAGATCAGCTATTGCATGAAAGAATCGACTGTGGATAAAAAAAGTCGAAAAAAAGGGATTCCTCTTGGATAAGCGAAGAATAGCAGACACTATCCGCATGCCTGTGAATAATATGATTCACAATTGAGGAAAACTGTCCACAAACTTATCCACATGCTGTGGAAAAACAAATATATACGCTGAAGTTATTCACGTTCCAAAACAAAAATATAATAACAGATAAAAGCCATGTCATCAATGGTTTTTTCGCAGTTATCCACAAACACAACGGATGGTGTACTGCACATATTCACACCCCTATATTTTGTGTACAAGCTGTAGATAATCCTGTCGAAATCTGCGGGTGTGGATAAACGAATATCCACAAAGTCGGGAAATAGTAGAATGGGGATATTTACCGAGAATGAGGCGATTCAGCGATTCTTGACTTTTTCAACGAATCTCCTTATAATTCGAAAGTATGGTTTTAATGGTTTGTGAGGACGGAGGTGTATAGGATGAAACCATCTTTTAATCCAAATAATCGTAAGCGTAAAAAGGACCACGGGTTCCGCCAACGTATGAGCACGAAAAATGGCCGTAAGATTTTGGCTGCCCGCCGTCGTAAAGGAAGAAAAGTTCTTTCTGCATAGGCCACAACATCAGTGGCCTTTTTTGCTGCATATCGGTCGGGAAAATTCCCTTGCGCGCAGGCTCCCTGGGGGGAGAAACATGTGCTTCATTTCATTCAGATTTGTGAAACTTTCGGGTAACTTAATCGTTTGATAGTTCAATGCCCGAAATTTGTTTTGCAGAAGAAAGAGGATGCGATGAGGAGGCTGCACATGGAACGCAAAGGGGATTTCACCGACTTTTTTCTTAATTTGGCCGAGCAGTACTTGAAGCAACATCCGTTTCCGGGAATGATCTGCGCGTACGCCGGCGGTTCCGTCGGGCGGGGAGAGGCGGATATGTACAGCGATCTGGACCTGAATCTGTTTTTGGAAGGTCCGGCGCCGTCGACAAGCGAAAACAAGATGCTGAATCGACACATAATCCAGTTGCATGCCCAAGCGTTCCCTTCGGTCGAGGCGGTAAAGCAGGATCCTTGGGCGTTCCGGTTCGTCAAGGAAGCTTGCATTGTCTTTGATCCGGATGGCCGATTTCGGGAGTGGAAAGAGGAAGCGATTCTCTTTTTGGACTCGGAGGAAGGAAAACAAAACATGCTGGTTCAGGCTCGTGCGGTCGTGGACGAGAGGAAGCGGTGGGCGGAGGAGTCGCTAAGATGCGGACAGACCAGGACGGCGTGGCTGGCCGGTGTATCGGCATGGATGGATGCCGCCATCATGTACGCCTGGTTCGAGAAAGGCACGCTCGCAACGGGGAAGCTGGTGCCGGCGATGCGGGAGCTTTCGGCTTACCGAGAATTCGTCGCGCTCGTTCCCGGCATATACAGCGATGACTACAATCTGTGGGAGCGCTTTCAGGACGTTTCGGCATATCGCCGGTATTTCCGGGAAGCAGGCGGTGATGAATTTTCCTGTGCAGAGGTACAGGATCTGCTGCTGGAGCGAAAGCTCGAACGCCACATCCGGGAACGAGACGAAGAAGCGGCCCGCTGGCTTTTGCTGACCGAAGCCGCCTGGCTGTATTTGGCGTCCTCCGGGGAAGAGAGCCTCGACGAACAAATTGCACAATTGCCACTGTCTTTGCAAGAAAAGCTGGGGAAAATCGGGTTTTCCGAAGCAAATGCAGACATGATCCGGCACGTCAGTAGGTTATCCGATCAGGTTGTCGAAGCTGTTTTCCAAAGAAGGAAAGAAGAATAGATGCCGTTTTTGGGAAAAAAGTGGTCGAAACAAGGATATACTGGTAGATGCTGCAAACGTTTTCTACTATAATTATGATGTTAGGGGTTGTTTACCTTGCATCGTTCCCATCGGCTCAAGAAGAATGAGCAGTTTCAAGAAGTATTTCAAAAAGGAAGCTCCGCTGCCAACAAGCAGTTTGTTCTATATTCAGCAAAGCAAGAGGGACAAGCCGCCTTTCGCGCAGGGATTTCTGTCAGCAAAAAAATCGGAAACGCGGTAACCCGCAATCGGGTCAAACGAATGATTCGCGAGGCGCTCTCCCGTTTGGAAAGGGAGATTCCGCCAGAGCTCGATGTGGTCGTCATCGCTCGTCCGGGTGTGGAGGAAATGTCAGTAGACGCGATTGAGCAGTCTCTGGTCCACGTCATGAAACGGGCAAAGGTACTCAAACAGGCAGGCATACATAATCACAAAAGAAGGTGAGTGGTGATGGGGCGCGTATTTATTTGGCTCATACGGGGCTACCAGTTGTTTATCTCACCGTACAAGCCGCCATCCTGCCGCTTTGCTCCCACCTGTTCCCACTATGCAATCGAAGCGATTCGCCGTTTTGGGGCTTGGAAGGGGAGCTGGCTGGCCGTTCGCCGTATTTTAAAGTGCCATCCTTTTCATCCGGGTGGATTTGATCCTGTACCCGAACGCCGCAATCACGAACAGTAACAAAGAAATACCACTGATAACCGAAACAGGGAAAAGGAGGACCATCCCTTGAAGAGACGCATCCTCAGCATAGCCGTTTTGGCCCTGCTGGTTTTAATCCTGTCGGGCTGTAATCCTCAAGCGGCGGCACCAATTGGACCGAACGCGGAAGGAATCTGGGACAAGTACTTTGTCTATCCGCTGTCCTGGCTGATTCAGGAAAGTGCCTTCCTGCTGGGAGGAAGCTATGGATTGGGCATTTTGGTAGCAACAGTGATTATCCGGTTGCTCGTACTCCCACTCATGGTCAAGCAGATCAAAAGCTCCAAAAAAATGCAGGAACTTCAACCTGAGCTGCAAAAAATCCGCGAGAAGTATAAAAACGACCCGCAAAAAGCGCAACAGGAAACACTTCTGGTGTTCCAAAAGAACGAGGTCAATCCACTGGCCGGATGTTTGCCGCTGCTGGTGCAAATGCCGATTCTGATCGCATTTTACCATGCCATTATCCGAACCGAGGACATTAAGACCCACACGTTCCTGTGGATGTCGCTGGGTGAAAAAGACCCGTACTACATTTTGCCGATTATCGCTGCCGTCACCACCTATTTCCAGTCGAAAATGATGGGATCTGTGGCACAGAGCAACGCGCAAATGCAGATGATGATGATCATGATGCCGCTGATGATTTTGGCGATCGGGGTCACCTTGCCATCCGCGCTGTCACTCTACTGGGTTTACGGTAACCTGTTTACCATTGTGCAGACGTATTTCTTGTATCGCGATACCAATAAAACACCTCGTCCTAAGGAGGGAACCTCCAAGTGAAAAAGGTGGTAGCTACGGCTAAAACGATTGACGATGCTGTGCAAAAGGCCCTGGAAGAGCTGAGTGTGCCTCGTGAAAAAGTGAACGTTCGCATTTTGGAAGAACCAAGCAGAGGGTTATTTGGATTGATTGGTTCCCGCGATGCAAAAGTGGAAGTGGAAGTTCAATTTGATCCGGTTGATCAAGGGCTTGCTTTCCTGCAGGACGTGCTTGCCAACATGAACGTGGACGCCAGAGTAGAAATGCGCCGTGGGGAAGAAGGCATGCTGTTTGACATTCAGGGTGCCAACCTAGGAATGATTATTGGTCGCAGGGGACAAACGCTTGATTCATTGCAGTATCTCGTAAATGTCGTAGCAAACCGCCATGCGGAAAAGCACACTCGTATCGTGCTGGATGCCGAAAATTATCGGCAGCGCCGCAAGGAAACACTGGAGCAGCTAGCTGAGCGGGTAACCAAAAAGGCGTTGGCGATCAAACGAAATGTCCGCCTCGAACCGATGTCAGCGGCTGAACGGAAAGTGATCCACTCGTTTTTGCAAAAGCGGGACGATGTGGTAACGTTCAGCGAAGGGGAAGAACCCAACCGTTATATTGTGATTGCACCCAAAGAAGCCTCGTCGTAGGCTTCTTTTTTTTTGCTCATAAGCGGGTGGGGGTGACTTCTTTATCGCTTCTTCCTGGGGGGAAAGATATTTGGATACGAGGCTGTAGTGTGAAGAAGCATGCTTCCCTGCTCAGCTCCGTACTACGCCCTGCAAAGGGTGATTCACTGTCCGCTCCAGGGAGATTTGCGGGGGGGCGCAAAAGCCGCAAAGCTTCGAGGTCATCCCAGGGTTGCGCCCCTTTTTCCCGCAAATCTCCCCTGCGCTGGGTGAGGGCTCCACAGTCGCAACGCAGGGAAACATGCTTCTTCACGTCACCGGTGCATTTTAAAAACATGTGGGAGGAAACGGTGATGAGAATGGGGGAGGGATCGTTAAAAGAGGAATCAATGATGGATTTGTCTTTCTTTCAGAGTATCTCCTTTCTTTTCGCCTTTTTAAAAGCAGGGAGGGAGCAGAATGTTTGGAGAAGAATCATGTTTCCCTGCGGTGCGACTGTGAAGCCCTGCTCAGCGGAACAGTGGCCCGCGGGAAAAAGGGACGCAACCTTGGGATGACCTCGGAGCTTTGCTGCTTTTGCGGACCCCCGTGGGACACTGTGGAGCGGACAGTGAATCACCCTTGCTGGGCGTAGTACGGAGCTAAGCAGGGAAACATGATTCTTTTCACCACGGCCCCGTAGCACGGAAAAAGGCAAGGGCCTGTGGATAGTGGATAACAGAGAACTGCCGATTGGAGACAAGCCAAATCGAACATACTGTGGATAACGAAAAAATGAGGCACAAGCTTGTAGCTGTGGATAAAATGTTGGCAAAGTGTAATTCGCGGTTTCTTTTCTTGGAATTTTTCTCAGTGTTCTGTTATGCTAATAAGTTAGTAGCTGACTCGTTTGTTTTGGAAAGCAAGAGGTGAACGACATGGATTTTGATACGATCGCAGCGGTAGCGACACCGATGGGAGAAGGCGGCGTCGCGATTATTCGCGTCAGCGGGCCGGAAGCGGTTGAGACTGTGGATACGATTTTTCGAGGAAAACAGAAGCTGTCCACTGTGGATAGCCATACCATACATTACGGACATTTGCATGAACCGAAAACAGGGGACCTGGTTGAAGAAGTATTGGTTTCGGTGATGCGGGCGCCGCGTACGTTTACACGCGAAGATGTGGTCGAGGTGAACTGTCACGGAGGGATTGTCTCTGTCGAGCGCGTGCTTGCGCTGATACTGGATAACGGGGCCCGGCTGGCTGATCCGGGGGAATTTACCAAGCGTGCGTTTTTGAACGGACGCATTGATTTGTCCCAGGCAGAGGCGGTAATCGATTTGATTCGGGCAAAAACGGATCGGGCGATGAAGGTGGCCTTGAACCAGGTCGAAGGAAAATTGTCCCGAATGATTCGCAAGCTGAGACAAAATCTGATCGAAGCGATGGCACATATCGAGGTTACGCTGGATTATCCGGAGCATGACGTGGAGGATGTAACGCAGCAACTGCTCATGGACAAGTGCCAGGAGGTAAAAGAGGAGATTGCACGTTTGCTGCAAACGGCTTCACAGGGGAAAATCCTGCGGGAAGGACTGTCTACGGCGATCATTGGCCGGCCCAACGTGGGGAAATCCTCACTGTTGAACAGTCTGGTGCAAGAGGAAAAGGCGATTGTGACTGATGTGGCGGGGACGACTCGCGATGTCATCGAAGAATATGTGAATGTAAGAGGGGTGCCTCTTCGCCTGATCGACACGGCGGGTATCCGGGAAACAGAGGATATCGTGGAGAAAATCGGCGTGGAAAAATCGCGTCAGCTGCTGCAACAGGCGGATCTCGTTTTGCTCGTGCTCAATTATAATGAAGAATTGACGGAGGACGATTACCGGATTTTCGAAGCGGCCAAAGGTTTTCAGGTAATCCTGATCATCAACAAATTTGATCTCCCCGGACGCATCGATCTGGAGGAGATCAAACGCCATTTTCCCAACCAGCCGCTGATCATGACATCGGCCAAAGAGGAAACGGGCATCGATCTTTTGGAGAAGGCGATCGCCGAGGCCTTTTTCTCCGGAAAAGTCCAGCAGGACGATCTGACCTATGTGAGCAACGCCCGGCATATCCGGCTGCTGCGGCAGGCGGAGCAGGCGATTGACGACGCAATCAGCGGGATCGATGAGAGAATGCCGATTGACATGGTGCAGATCGATATTAAAAAAGCCTGGGAGCTGCTCGGCGAGGTCATCGGCGAGAGTGTCGGCGAAGATCTGATCGACCAGATTTTTTCGCAATTTTGCTTGGGTAAATAATCGAAACCAACAAACGAAGATGAGTGAAATACATGCCGTTCCCACACGCACCCGAAGGAGGAGAAAGTATGATTACAACCTATGAAGCGGAATCGTATGACGTCATCGTCATTGGGGCTGGGCACGCAGGCAGTGAGGCGGCTTTGGCAACCGCACGGATGGGGTGCAGCACACTGCTTTTGACGATTAATCTGGACTCTGTCGCATTTATGCCGTGCAACCCGTCTGTCGGCGGTCCGGCTAAAGGACATGTGGTGCGCGAAATTGACGCGCTGGGCGGGGAAATGGGAAAAAATACGGACAAGACCCATATTCAGATGCGATTGCTCAATACCGGAAAAGGGCCGGCCGTTCACGCCCTGCGTGCGCAAGCTGATAAATTCGCTTATCAGCATGAGATGAAAAAGACGATTGAAAACACACCCAATCTGATTTTGCGTCAGGCGATGGTAGAAGAATTGATCATCAACAACGGAGTTTGCGAAGGCGTCGTTACGCAAACCGGCGCCCGTTATACGGCAAAGGCCGTTGTCCTGACAACCGGGACGTATTTGCGCGGCAAAATCATTCTCGGTGATCTGCAGTACGAGAGTGGTCCAAACAACATGCGCCCCTCTGTACGTCTCGCCTATCATTTGAAGGAACTCGGCTTTGAAATGGTGCGCTTCAAAACAGGAACGCCGCCACGGGTGCACAAAAGCAGCGTCGATTATTCCCAAATGGAGATTCAGCCAGGGGATGATGTACCGCGTGCGTTTTCGTATGAAACGACCGAATTCATCATGGACCAGCTGCCTTGCTGGCTCACCTATACGAATGAAAATACCCATCATTTGATTAACGACAACCTGCATCGCGCCCCGATGTATTCCGGTACGATCGAAGGCAGGGGGCCGCGCTATTGCCCATCGATCGAGGATAAGATCGTACGGTTTAACGATAAACCGCGCCATCAGATCTTTCTGGAGCCGGAAGGACGCAATACGGAAGAAATGTACGTCCAGGGATTGTCGACCAGCATGCCGGAGGAAATCCAGATTCAGATGCTTCGCTCTTTGCCTGGGATGGAACAGGTACGCATGATGCGTCCGGGGTACGCGATTGAATACGATGCGCTGGTGCCGACACAGCTCTGGCCTACCTTGGAAACAAAACAAATCCCAGGTCTTTTCACCGCGGGACAGATCAACGGCACTTCCGGCTATGAGGAAGCAGCCGCACAGGGATTGATGGCCGGGATTAATGCAGCCCGTAAAATTCAAGGCAAATCGCCAGTCATCCTGGGGCGTGAAGAAGCGTATATCGGCGTGCTGATTGACGATCTGGTCACGAAGGGGACGAGTGAGCCTTACCGTCTGCTTACGTCACGGGCCGAGCATCGCTTGCTTTTGCGTCATGACAATGCGGATCTGCGTCTGACGGATATCGGTTTTGAGATCGGCTTGATCAGTGAAGAGCGTTATCAGCGGTTCAGTGAGAAACGAGAGCTGATTGAAAAAGAAAAAGAGCGGATCATGCAGACCCGTGTCCGTCCTGATATGCAACAAGTGCAGGAAGTGCTTCGTCAGGCCGGTTCACCGGAGCTCACAGAGGTGATTGATCTCGCTCAGCTCTTGCGCCGTCCGGAAATTACCTATCAGCATATCGTGCAAATGATGCCGCCGTCGGAAGCACTGCCGGAGGATGTAACCGAACAGGTGGAGATTCAAATCAAATATGACGGCTACATTCGCAAGTCTTTGCAGCAGGTAGAACGAATGAAGAAAATGGAGGAGCGGCGTATTCCTGAATCGCTCGATTATCACCAGATTTCCGGTATGTCCAAGGAATCCCGGGAAAACCTGAGCAAGATTCGTCCGCTCAACATCGGGCAAGCCTCCCGCATCTCCGGGGTAAATCCGGCAGATATCTCTGTTTTGATGGTTTATCTGGAGCATTATCATCACAAAGCGGGAGCTGCAGCAGCGGAGTAAACAGCCTTGACGGCAAATGACATTTGCCAGGAATCAGTAAGAAAAACCGGGTTGAACCAGCGTCTACGCTAAAGTTAGGGGTATCGCGAATGAATAAGCAGCAATTTGCCGAGGCTTTGTCCGCCCAAGGCATCGAGCTCTCCGAACGGCAAAAAGAGCAGTTCGACGCCTACTACCGCCTGTTGGTAGAATGGAACGAGAAGATGAATCTTACGGCAATTACCGAGGAAGAGCAGGTGTATAACAAGCATTTCTACGATTCTGTAACGCCTGCTTTCTATTTTTCTTTTGATCAGGTACAGAAGGTAGCAGACATTGGGGGAGGGGCAGGCTTCCCCAGTATTCCATTGAAAATTGTTTTTCCGCATTTGCAAATGACAATCATTGATTCGCTGAACAAACGGATGAATTTTCTTCAGCATGTGGCAGAAGAACTGGGACTGGAGCAGCTTTCTCCCGTTCATGGCAGGGCAGAGGAACGGGCACAGGAGCCGGCTTACAGACAAGCGTTTGATCTGGTGGTCGCCCGTGCTGTCGCTCGTTTGAACGTACTGTCCGAGTACTGCCTGCCTTTTGCTCGTGTCGGCGGACATTTTATCGCCCTCAAGGGTGCGGATATTTCTCCCGAGCTGAATGAAGCGAAGAAAGCGATCAAGACGCTCGGCGGCAAAACCAAGCAGGTAGAAACCTTGCAGCTTCCTGAGGAAGCCGGGGAACGAAATATCGTGATCATCGAAAAGGCAGAGAGCACTCCGAAGGGATATCCGCGAAAACCGGGCACTCCTGCGAAGAAGCCGTTGATTTGACTGGGGAAGTGATCGTCATTGCAATTGCTGGTGAATGCAATTTAGTGTAATTGCAAGTGATGTAGCTCCAGTTGATGTAACTCATGCATCAATCCGATATAACTCCATGTTGATGTAACTGCAATGTTGATGACTTTGCCAGTTGCCCTGAGTTCGTCTGCTTAATGGCAATCGGGCAAAAATGAATACGTGATACCAAATGGGGCTGTAGCATATTTGCTATAGCCTTTTTTAAATAAGTGGTTGTGCAGGCTCTAAACATGAGAGAGTTGCAGCTTTTCCCCCAGGTCACATATAAACTTTTTAACTCCTGCATACAAGTAACTTAGGCAGGTTCATCATAAGCTACATAGAAGTACGTATTCAGATACATCTCTGGATATGAGAGAGGACGGTGACCAAGTGAATACTGCTTTATTGACATTTTTCCCACCTGAGCTGCCCACCATCTTGCTGCGACTGTTTTTGGCGTTTATTGCCGGAGCAGTCATGGGAATCGAGAGGGAGCGCTTTATGAAGGGGGCAAATCGGCAGCGTGGAGCCGGTTTTCGCACATATAGCCTCGTGTGTTTCGGCTCCTGCCTGTTTGGCCTTGCATCCATTTACGGTTTTTCTTCCAACGGAGTAAACAACGATCCGGGACGGGTAGCTGCCCAGGTGGTTACGGGAATGGGTTTTCTTGGGGCAGGCGCTATCATCAAATATAATGGAAATGTGAAGGGACTAACGACAGCGGCCGGGATGTGGGTTGCATCTGCGATTGGCCTGCTGTTCAGTGCGGGCATGTATATAACGGCAATCGTCGCTGCCTTTTTTGCCTACCTGACTTTGGACTTTCATCGCTTGTTTCCGCATCTATTTAATTTCTCCAATGATCAAGAGGAAGCTGATGAGGATGTACTTTCTGAAGAAGAGCGAAAACAGCCAGGAAAGCACACGGACTATGACAATTAGACGAAGATGTTTCACGTGAAACACGCTTTTTTCAGCAGGAATTGTTCCCCTTTATGCAGAACTAATTCTTTACGATCATAATCAGAGTGTATTGTCGTGTTTTTCAGAAGAAAAGTATAAGTGGCCGGCGAATACAGCCGATTTGTGCCTCGCCGCCACTGCACGACCTGTTCTTTGCAAGAAAGGTTCGCATAAGATTGGCGCAGTCAAGTTTCCAACTGTATCAGAGAGAGAGACATCACGACCGACAACCTGATACGGCGAAAGTAGCCGTCCACAAAGACGTACAAAGAAACGCAGCCACTCACATTGTTTAGAGGGTTTATGGTTCATTTGGTTCCATGACCGAAACGATTTCGAACACAAAGATGGACTGCTCTCACCAAATGCAAGAGAGTGCTTCATGGCAGCAGCATGGTCAAGACAGGGCGTGTAGCATAAGCGGCTGATGGAACGGTTGGAAGTGGGGGAGTTTTACATGGCAGTGAAGGATTCGTTTTCTCGTATTTTCGGGTTGACGGACAAGACAGAAAATGAGGAGATCAGGCAGATCCCGGTCGATGAGATTGTGCCGAATCCTTATCAACCTCGTACCGTATTTGATGATGACAAAATTGACGAGCTTTGCCAGACGATTCGTACGCATGGATTGATTCAGCCGATCGTTGTACGGATGAGAAACGATCGTTATGAATTGATTGCTGGTGAACGTCGCTGGCGCGCCACAAAAAAGCTGGGACTGGAGCGCATTCCGGCTATTGTAAAGGAATTCAACGATGCACAAACGGCGTCCATTGCGTTGATTGAAAATTTGCAGCGCGAAGGGTTAACCGCAATTGAAGAGGCGGTTGCCTACCAGAAGTTGATTGAATTGCATGATCTGACACAAGAGAGCTTGGCGCAGCGTTTGGGAAAAGGGCAGTCCACGATTGCCAACAAATTGCGTTTGCTCCATCTTCCTCAAGAAATTCAGGATGCTTTGTTGTCCCGGTTTTTGACGGAAAGGCATGCACGGGCTTTGATCCCTTTGAAGGATCGCGAGCTTCAGCTGAAAGTTTTGCAAGAAATCCTCGAACGGGATTGGAATGTCAAACAGACTGAGACGCGGGTGAAGCAGTTACTGGAAGGGGCGGATAAGCCACAGGCTGAGAAAGAGCCCAAGCCCAAATGGAAAGCATTTTCACGGGATACACGTATTGCGATCAATACGGTCCGTCAATCCATTGATATGGTACTTCAAACGGGTTTATCTGTGGAAACGGACGAGCAGGATCATGAGGAGTATTATCAATTCACGATCCGGATTCCCAAACGAAAAGATGTAAACAACGGGTAAATTTACTTATGGGGGACAAGTATCATCAAGCGGTCACGATGGGTAAAAGCTTGTTGCCTAATAAATAATGAAGAGATTTGAATCGGAAAACAAACAAAGAATGGCGTTTAAAGGAAAGTCGCGGTGGCAATTAGTGGCCGCCTTTCTTTTTGACAAATCTTTAGTGGATACAAGTTAAAACATTATATTTTAGCAAGAATCAACTATTGGAGCATGGTGGAACCGAAAATAGCCAGTATGATTGAAATGGTACAGGATGCAGCAGAAGCTCAAAACGTCGAGTGGAGAGTGAAGAAAAGAGGCGCTGGAAGAGGTGCCTTTTTTCCACTTCGTAATCGTTATTCTTCATATAGAATCCGCCGAGAGCGGGAGTATGAATAGTTTTGAACAGGGATGAAACAAGACGATGACACCTGTCTTATTCAAAGTCATACAAGCAGGCTTTCTGTAGAAAAGTGCAGTTTTGCTTTGAACAACAAGGGGAAATGCAGAGGATATCCTGTAAAAACACATGGTTTGATTAACGATTTATCCTGAACAAGCCTACCGCCGCGGACTTTTTGGTTATGTCTTGGGAATAATTTCATTCCCAAAAAACAGGGTACGACGAACAACAAATCTGGTAACATGTTTAGTAGATTGGTGTAAAAATGAGGTGGAGAAGTTGGGTAAAATCATTGCGGTAGCAAACCAGAAAGGTGGAGTAGGTAAGACAACAACGTCCGTTAATCTTAGCGCATGCTTGGCCTCACTTGGAAAAAAAGTACTGTTGGTAGATATCGACCCCCAGGGAAATGCAACAAGTGGAGTTGGCATTAACAAAGCGGATGTCCGTTACTGTATCTACGACGTGCTGATTAATGACATCAGCCCTGTGGATGCGACTTTGCCTACAGAGATTGATGGTCTATTGATCATCCCGGCTACCATTCAATTAGCGGGTGCGGAAATTGAGCTAGTCCCAACCATCTCTCGTGAGGTCCGCTTGAAAAAAGCACTGGAAGTGGTTAAGGATAAATACGATTACATCATTATTGATTGCCCGCCGTCACTGGGTATTTTGACCGTAAATTCGTTGACTGCAGCTGATTCAGTTTTGATCCCGATCCAATGTGAATACTATGCGTTGGAGGGCTTGAGTCAGTTATTGAATACCATTCGTTTGGTTCAAAAACATCTGAATTCTCAGTTGGCCATCGAAGGTGTCGTCCTGACGATGCTGGATGCCCGGACCAATCTCGGCCTTCAGGTTATTGAAGAAGTGAAAAAGTATTTTCAGGAAAAGGTATATAAAACGATTATTCCCCGCAATGTGCGGCTGAGCGAAGCTCCTTCTCATGGTCAGGCTATTATTTCGTATGATCCTCGCTCAAGGGGGGCGGAGGTATATACCGACTTGGCGAAGGAAGTGGTGGGAGTATGAGCAGAGGACTTGGAAAAGGTTTGAATGCGCTGATTACGTCCAACATGATTGAAGAAGAAGAGCATGTTTCGGAAATACCTGTCGCAGATATTAGGCCCAATCCGTACCAGCCTCGAAAAGAGTTCGAAGCGACAGCAATTGAAGAACTGGCTCAATCCATTCAGGAGCACGGGATTATCCAACCACTTATTGTCAGGAAAAGTATCAAGGGATATGAGCTAGTTGCTGGAGAAAGAAGACTGCGCGCGGCAAAATCTTTGGGCTTGAAAAAGGTGCCTGCTGTAGTGAAGGACTACACCGATCAGCAGCTAATGGAAATCGCACTGATCGAAAATTTGCAGCGTGAGAATTTAAATCCGCTGGAAGAGGCAGAAGCATATGAAAAGCTGCTGAGTCATTATTCCTATACGCAAGAACAGCTTTCAAAAAAGGTGGGAAAGAGCAGACCGCATGTAGCCAATATGCTTCGTCTGCTGCAGCTCCCAGAGCAAATCAGAAAGATGGTATCTGCCGCACAGCTTAGTATGGGACACGCTCGAGCTTTGCTTTCTGTGGAGAAGGAGCCTGTTCAGCTTCAGTTGGCACAAGAGGTGGTCAAAAAGGGACTCAGCGTGCGTCAGTTGGAGGAACTGGTGAAACAGGCAAGTGTTTCACGTGAAACAATCAAAAAGAAACAGCAGAAAAAAGAACCGCAACTGATCCAGATGGAGGAGAGATTGCGGAGTAGACTGGGCACATCGGTTAAGATTAAAAAAGGAAGCAAAAGAGGAAAGATCGAAATTGATTTTTACTCGCAGGAGGATCTGCAAAGAATCCTGGATATTTTGGAGTAGTCACACTTACAAGTGAAAATGTGAGACAAAATAATTGAAACGCTTGTCAGAGCCATTAGAATTCCCGACCAAAACGCTTGTTGATAACGCTTGTTACAATGGATGCATAGCGATGCTCGGCATGAAAATAGGATCGGGTGATTAATCTTTCTACTAGGAGGAAATCATGCGAGTGATTTACCTGGACAACGCAGCTTCGACATGGCCCAAACCCCCGGAAGTAAAAGAGAGAATGGCAGAGGCCATTGAAAACTTTGCTGCCAATCCGGGACGGGGCGGTCATGCTTTGGCGATGAAAGCAAGCAAGGCAGTGTTTCGGACACGGGTTGAGCTGGCACGGTTGTTTGGGATTCAAAACCCGAATGACCTCTTTTTTTATATGAATGCGACACAAGCTTTGAATCAAGCGATCAAGGGATTGCTGCAAGAAGGGGATCATGTGGTCACCTCTTCTATCGAACACAATTCAGTGAGACGCCCGCTGGAATATATGGCCCGCACAAAAAATGTGGAGATCACCTACGTCGAACCGCGGGAAGATCAACTGTACGATCCTGAGGACTTTGAAAAAGCGATGAAGCCGAATACCAGACTGGTGGCTGTCAGTCACGCATCCAATCTGACTGGAGTGATTTTGCCTATCGCACAGATCGGAGAGATCGCCAAGAAATTTCAGGCTTTGTTCCTGGTCGATGCTTCCCAGACAGCAGGCGTCTTGCCCATCCATGTACAAGAAATGAAGATTGATATGCTTGCTTTTCCCGGACATAAAGGGCTGTATGGGCCGCAGGGAACAGGGGGGCTGTACGTTCAGCCTGACGTTGATCTGGAACCGCTTATTCACGGAGGAACGGGGAGCCAGTCTGAAGCGATTGAACAGCCGACGACCCGTCCGGATCGCTATGAAAGCGGCACTGTCAATACAGCAGGCTTGGCAGGTCTGCATGCCGGCGTATCTTTCGTTTTGGAAAAGGGTGTGGATCACATCCATGCTCATGAGTGGAAGCTGACAAAGCAGACATTGGCGGGTCTGCATCAGATAGAGGGAGTAGAGGTATATGGCCCAGGAATAGAGGTAGAGAGGGTCGGGGTCATCTCCTTTAATATAGCGGGAGCAGATGCTGCAGAGGTTTCCTTTATTTTGGATCAACAATATGGAATTGCAACTCGGGCTGGCTATCATTGTACCCCACTAGGACACCGGACAGCAGGAACTGAGCAACGCGGAGCAGTGCGAGCAAGCTATGGCGTGTATAATACAGAACAGGACGTGGAAGCACTGTTGAACGCGGTACGGGAAATCGCATCCGCCTTTCAGTCTTCATGATTCGCAGGGGAGTGGAATAAGTGATTTTGTTGGGAACCCTGGTCAATGCGGTTGCGATTGTGGCTGGAGCTTTATTGGGTAGACTGTTGTCCGGTATACCTGAATCCATTCGGAAAACGGTCATGCAGGGGATCGGGCTTGCGGTTGTCCTCTTGGGTATCAAAATGAGCCTGGAAACTCAAAACTTTTTGCTGGTCATCCTCAGTATCGTCATCGGGTCTATTCTCGGAGAGCTGATGAGGATCGAGTCAGGCCTAAATAAGCTCGGGCAATGGCTGGAGCAAAAAATGGGCAAAAGTACGCAGGGGAGTATCGCAACCGGTTTTGTAACGACAACGCTGGTTTATTGCATTGGAGCTATGGCTGTATTGGGTGCGATGGACAGCGGACTGCGCAACAACCATGAGATTTTGTACACAAAAGCAATGCTGGACGGCTTTTCTGCCATTATCTTTTCCTCAACACTTGGGATAGGCGTGTTATTTTCAGCGGTTCCCGTTTTTCTGTACCAGGGAGCAATCGCTCTGCTGTCTACACAGATTTATCATATTGTCAGTCAAGAAACCTTGAATGCGATGCTGGTTGAAGTGACAGCCGTAGGCGGACTGATGATTATTGCGATTGGCATCAACATTCTAGAGCTGAAAAAGATCAATGTGGCCAATATGCTGCCAGCCTTGGTCATTGCCGCGATTGGGGTGCCGATTTCACAATGGCTGACGGGTTTGTTTGGCTAGTGTGCCGGCAACGTTAAATCGTTTGACTAAGCCGCTTCGATAAGTTGACGGCATGCCAGATCGTTTGACTAAGCCGCTTCGATAAGTTGACGGCATGCCAGATCGTTTGACTAAGCCGCTTCGATAAGTTGACGGCATGCCAGATCGTTTGACTAAGCCGCTTCGATAAGTTGACGGCATGCCAGATCGTTTGACTAAGCCGCTTCGATAAGTTGACGGCATGCCAGATCGTTTGACTAAGCCGCTTCGATAAGTTGACGGCATGCCAGATCGTTTGACTAAGCCGCTTCGATAAGTTGACGGCATGCTAGATCGTTTGACTAAGCCGCTACTATAAGTTGACAGCAACGCTAGATTGTTTGACTACATCGCTTCGATAGGTTGATAGCAGCCAAAATCACTTGACCATAATGCGTCAAAAAACTTGAAAAAACTGCTTGAATAGTGCTTGAATAGTGCTTGAATAGTGCTTGAATAGTGCCTGGTAACCGTAGCCTGACGAGCGCTGATAAGACGGATTCCTTAAAAGAGGAGTCCGTTTTTTATTGGGTTTAATTTGTTTTCGTATGAGAAGGTTGAAGGAACTAGGCGTGTTCTTCGCTATTAAGTAACTTCGCATATTAATAGACCACATAATGACTTTCCGCGAAAAAACGAGAGTTCCACATTAGGAAGGCTTCGAGGGAGTTTTTATGATGCTAGGCAAGATAGGAGCGGCATGGGATAATACAGGAAAAACAGCACAGAATGCGGGGAGCGCAGGGATGCTTGGGTTTGTCGTAAATCCGGTAGCAGGGAACGGCAGAGGATTGTTGGTGTGGAAGTGTCTTGAGAAGGAACTGGTGAGGCGCAGAATCAGTTTTCGAGTCAAAATGACCAAAAAGCCGGGGGAAGCCAAAAACTTGGTTGTTTTGTTGTTGAAAAAAGAGGAAGTAAGCAAAATCATCGCTGTCGGAGGAGATGGAACGGTCAGTGAAGTGATCAATGGCATCGAAGAAGCGGGAAAGGCTTGTCCATTTGGACATATTCCGGCCGGTTCCGGCAATGATTTTGCCCGTGGACATTCTTTGGCAAGCGACCCTGTTGTCGCTCTGGAGCATATTTTGCAGGACAGAGGAAATAAGCGGATCGATTTGTTTCATGTCAACAGTCAAATAGCCGTCAATGCGGTTGGAGCCGGATTTGACGGAGAGGTAGCCAAGGTGACCAACGAAGCCGGATACAAACGCTGGCTAAATCGGCTACGTCTTGGTATGGTTGCCTATTTCATATCAGTGATCCGCGTCTTGTTTACATACCGACCCTGTTCGGTAAAGCTGAAGGTGGATGATCAGGAAATCAAGCTGGACCAGGTATGGCTGATTGCTGTGGCCAATATTCCCAATTACGGCGGAGGAATGCTGATCTGTCCGAATGCGATTCCGGACGATGGGAAAGCAGAGGTTTGCGTCGTCTGCAATGTTACGAGATGGTCACTTTTGCGGGCTTTCCCGCTGATTTACAAAGGGGCGCACGTCAGCCATCCCGGGGTACAGTTCTTTCAGGGGCGACGGATTGTGATCGAAGCCGAAAAGGAGCTGATCGTTCACGCAGATGGGGAAGTGATCGCTGCCACACCGGTTACCATTGAGGTAGCTCCGCAAAGGCAGGTAATCTATCTGTAAATGTAGGGATCTGGAAGACTTGCGTATCCTCGCGGGAGGAGAGCAGGTCTTTTTTTGAACAGCCGGAGATCATTGCGCCGGAGAACATGCATCAAAAGCCCGGTGAACAATTCTTTGCCATTTCTCTGGCAGGAAAAGTACTTTCTCCAAAAGAGCCTATTCAAATCACCCCTTTTATGCTTAACCGGTGCAGAGAATAATAAAAGCGTCTGAGAACAAAGCCCAGGCGCTGCTTTTTCGAAATGTTCCTTGCTTCTCGTTATTCTCGGTACGCCCGCAATTTTTGCGTGCCGTCAGTTGTCTGTTGAAAGAAGGAAGAGGCCTTAAACAAGCCGTTTGCAATGATTTCAGCCATTTCCATCACGACGAACAGACGGGTATTTTGCAGGACAAAGTACTCCATGAATCCTCCGACATTGACGATTCCGGTTACATGGAAGACACCGACGCTGGGGAGCTCTTTTTTCACACCTGCCCCCGGCTTGAGCGGGCCATCGATGACATTGATCTTGCCAACATTGCTGAATTGGCCCAGACAGGCATCAATCGCAATGATCATAGAGTGCGGGTGCTTGCTTTGGATGAATGATAGCTTTTCACTCAGATTGACGGCATGAACCGGATCTTCCAACGTACCGTATACATGTAAGGGGAGGGGCTTGTATGATGATAATTTACTGCCCACCAGGGGACCAAGTGCATCACCTGTCGAACGGTCCGTACCAATGCAAACGATGACAATTTCATCAAAATACGAATGAGCTTGAAAGCGCTCCACAAGATGTTCGGCCAATTGGTCAACAGCGGTCTCATTGCGATATTCAACGGTAAACGGCGGAAGAATACGATCCTTGTTATCCGACAAATTCATGACTACCCCCACTCCTGGCTATGGCCAAAATCATAGAGTATTCACAGTATAGTGCTGTCTTGGCGTTTTTATACCTCAAATGGAAACGTTGAGCAGGTTTCAAACAGTTTGCCAAATGCTGAAACTCTTATTTGCATGAAAAAAAGAGGGAGTGAAGGGGAAGAAAGAAGGGAACTGGCGCCGCCATGGCTGAACGAGTAAAATGAGGAGAAGTACGGAAGCAGGAAGGATGACTTTCATTTCGCTGCAAGAACGGACAATCAGGAGGGAGGGAAAGGTATGGGCCCAGATACCGTCTTGATCGCATTTGATTCCACGCAGCAGGCTTTGCGGGCGGAGATGTTGCTGGAGTATGCCGATATCGATATTGATACCCGTCCAACCCCAAAAGAGATCACGGCCGGTTGCGCCCTTTCCATTGAGTTTCCCGTGGATGATTATCATCAGGCCAGGGAAATCATTCTCGAACAACATGTAGAAATACGCGGCTACTTTCGTATGTTTGCAGACAGCTATCATGAAATCGATGAGACAGGCAACAGGAAGGTGCAGGATATATGAAAGAAGAGTTGGTAAAACAGGGGAACTGGTTGGAGATGCTTTATGAGAAGACCTTTGATTATGTTTCGGACCCGGAGATGTGGCTTCGCATTGGGCTGACTCTTTTACAAATTATATTGATTGTGTTTCTTTCCAAGATCGTTGTCACGATCGTGAAGGCAGCCGTCAATCGCATCTTTCAGCATCGTCAGGGAAGCAAGCTGCAAATGGAGCAGCGACGGGTAGACACCTTGCGTGTTTTGGTGAACAATGTCACCAGCTACGCGATCTATTTCTTGGCGATCCTGTTAATTCTGCAGCAGCTGGGTGTAGATTTAAGGCCGGTGCTGGTTAGTGCGGGGGTACTTGGTCTGGCTGTGGGGTTTGGCGCACAAAGCCTGGTACGTGATGTCATCACCGGATTTTTCATCATTTTCGAGGATCAGTTTGCGGTAGGTGATTTCGTAACGATCAACAACATGACGGGAACCGTTCAGGAGATTGGGTTGCGGATTACCCGGATTCGGAGCTGGACGGGAGAGGTTCATATTTTTCCCAATGGCACGATTACACATGTGACGAACTTTTCCCTTCATAATACGTTGGCTGTGGTGGATGTGTCAGTGCCCTACGAAGAAGATTTGGGGCGGATGGAGAGAATCATCATGGAAACGATGAAACAGGCCCAGGCCAACGTAGAGGAAATCGTCGGAGAACCGCAGTTTCTAGGAGTGCAGGCGCTCGGTCCATCCGAAGTGACTATGCGACTGACGGTTGAATGCAAGCCCAATACCCACCATGGGGTCAGCAGAAAATTGCGGGCCATGATCAGACAGGAATTGAGCAGGCAGGGCATTGAGATCCCGTATCCGCGTGTCGTCACTATGACGGGAAGAGGCTTCGATCAGGGGAAAAAACAAGCGGAATCGTAAAAGAAACGAAAGAGGGTCAACACCATGACCAAGACAAACGAAAAAGATGGAGAAAGGGGAGGATGGCATGCAGAGAAAGCATTTTGCTTTGAATGACGTGGTGCAAATGAAAAAGGCACATCCGTGCGGAACGAACGCCTGGAAGGTCATCCGCATGGGAATGGATATACGCATCAAATGTACTGGCTGTGATCACAGTGTGATGATTCCGCGACTCGAATTTGAGCGCAAAATGAAAAAGGTGCTGATTCACGCCGAGGGAGAGCCGGGTGAGCAAGCCTAAATGAAAAATCTGATTGACAAACCTGGTTGACAAACCTGGTAACGAGCCTTCGACTATTATTTTTCCACAGGTGGAAAAGCGAACAAAAATAGAAAAGCAGAAGGAAAAGAGGATGCGCCCGCAGAAGGGAGAGCATCCTTTTTTAGTAGCGATGTAATAGCAGGTAAGATTACAACAGAGGTGCGGTGCAAGCTTACCTTTAACGGACTGGATGGCGAAGTATAGGTTAGTTACAATCACAACCGACGATCACGAGCAGGATGAAGAGAACCAGAATGAGCGCGAAATCGTCGAAGCCGTTGAAGATACCCACTAGCTGACACCTCCTACCATGGATTCAATACCTATGCTATGTGGAAGTGGGCGAAGCGGTATGGGCAAATGTCTATGGTGGGTAAAATTAAGTTATGCACAATGTATCCACAGAAAATGTGGATAACAGCGGAAGGTGGAGCGGATTACGACAAGGGGGCTGTGGGCAAACGAGGTGAGGTCTTACGGTTATCCACAATGTTATTAACAAAACCAGAAATTCTTTGGATAATTGTGCGACGGTTAAGGAATATTTAAAAAATTTTTACTAATAAGAAGGAATTTTCAGTAATGGATATAATTAGACTATATAGCGAATCGTAGATATAGAGTAAAGGGGCGATTATGTTGAAAAAACGAGCTTTTGTTTCTCTCACTGCGCTGGCGATTGCTCTTTCCACTGTCAGCACACCATTTATTCCGTACAGTACACAAGTAGTAGCGGCCGCGGAAAGTGTGCCGGTGTTCAAGGACCGATCGGAGATACCGGATGCCTTCAAGTGGAAGCTCGAGCATATCTATGCGTCGGTGAAGGATTGGGAAAAGGATGTAAATAAAGTAGAGGAGCTGGCGAAGGCTTTCACCAAGCACCAGGGAAAACTGGGACAATCGGTTGACTCTCTGAAAAAGGCACTCGACGATTACAGCGAGATGATGAGACTGAACGACAAGGCGTATGTCTATGCCAATATGGCTCTGGACGTGAACTCCTCCAATTCCGAGCTGCAGGATCTGGCGGATCGCGCTGAGAAAATGTACACGTTGGTTTCCGAGAAAACGGCTTGGGTGAAGCCGGAAATCGTAGCGATTCCCGAAGACAAGATGAAGACCCTGCTCAATGCAAAAGAGCTGGCGCCGTATAAAATGATGCTGGAGGACCAGCTGCGTACGAAACAACACTCCTTGTCCAAAGAAATTGAGGAAATCCTCGCCAAATCAATGCCGCTTGGCAGCTCTCCGACAAATATTTACGGCATGCTGTCCAAAGACGTCCGTTTTCCAAAGATCAAGGACGAGAATGGCAAAGAAGTACAGTTGACCAGAGCCAACTTCGTTTCCTATATGGAAAGCAAAGATCAGCGGGTGCGAAAAGAGGCGTTCCAAGCCTATTACAAGGCTTTGACCGATTTTCAGGATACATTTGCCCAGACGCTGGCAGCCAAAGTAAAGGCTGACAACTATTATGCAAGCGTTCGCAATTACGATTCCGCTCTGGAAGCCAGCCTGACGCCGAACAATATTCCAACCAAGGTATACGACGAGCTGATCAAGACGGTCAATGACAATCTGCCGCTTATGCATCGCTATATTTCCTTGAAGAAGAAAATGCTGGGCGTGCCGGAGTTGCATATGTACGATATCTACGTGCCGATCGTGCCTTCCGATGACAAGTACATACCGTATGAGGAAGGCAAGAAAATCGTGATCGACGGCCTGAAAGCGATGGGTGATGATTACGTCAAAACCCTTGCTGACGGAATGGAGAGCGGCTGGGTAGACGTGTACTCCACAGACGACAAGCGAAACGGCGCGTATCAGTGGGGCGCCTACGACACCCATCCGTATGTGCTGCTGAACTACCAGGGTACGCTCGACGATGTCTTTACCATTGCCCACGAGATGGGGCATGCGATGCAGTCGTACTATACCAACAAAAATCAGCCGTACATTACGTCTGACTACCCGACGTTTACGGCCGAAGTGGCTTCCACGATGAACGAGACGCTTCTGTTCAAGAGCATGTACGCCCAGGCTAAAACCAAGGAAGAAAAAATGTACCTCTTGAATCACTATCTGGAGAACTTCCGCTCGACGTTGTTCCGTCAAACCCAGTTTGCTGAATTTGAACGGGTGATCCACGAAAAAGAGCAAGCCGGCGAATCGCTGAATGCGGAAGCCATCAAGAAAATCTATCTGGACATCAACAAGAAGTACTACGGCAAGGATATGGTGTCCGATGAAGAGATCGCGATGGAGTGGGCCCGTGTCTCCCATTTCTTCAACTACAAATACTATGTCTACCAATACTCCACCAGCTTTGCGGCGTCCCAGGCCCTGGCCAAACAGGTCATGGATGAGGGCGAGGCAGCCGTCGAGCGCATCCAGAAGAACTTCCTCGAAGCGGGCAACTCCGCACCGCCAATCGAAGTGCTGAAAGCAGCGGGAGTCGATATGTCTACTTCCAAGCCAATAGAGCAGGCGATGGAGATTTTTGAAGAGACGCTGAATGAGCTGGAAAAGCTGGTGAATGAGAAATAATAGTGAGAACGGGATTGAACGAACGAAAGAAAATCTATAGCCGAAAGAAGCAGAGGATGTATTCCTCCTGCTTCTTTTTTCTTTCCATTGTGTTTGTATCAGGATCATTCCAATACAGACATCTGATCAGGCTTCATGTCGATCATTTCCAATGTTTCTTCATAGGTCATCTTCAAAACGATGTAATAGTCCAGTGCCTTCATTATAAAATTCCGACGAAGCTCTTCCTGTTCATTTCTTGGCTCCGGAAGTGTTTCACCTGTATATACGGTGAAAAAGCGGGGGTTAAATGACTCCATAAAATAATCATCGGCATTAAGCTCCACCTGTATTTCTTTCGTGGACCCATCGCGCAGGGTGAGTAAATAATCAGCTGTGACCAGGTATCCGTCATCTTCGGCATTTCGCTTTGCTGCTAAGCTTTTCACCTGGACGGATTTTGCCGGTAAAATCCCTTCTTGTTGCAGCTCCAAGTAGGATTGTAATTCCCGGTGAACGGTTGATAGCTCCTTTCTGACTTTTTCCTGTTCATCGGGGCGAATATGCCAAGTGAGAGAGAAGTAGGCGTTCCAAAGCTCAGCTTCACTTTGTTGCTGAAATAGAGTAGGCCAGGCAATCGTCAGAATCTCTGTCATGCGGTTAAGAGTAGAATCCTGGTATTGCAATCGCTCAAGTATTTCAAGCTTTTTTCCATAGTCCGCGACTGGGGAAGCAGCTGGTTGAGGCTCCAAATTGGATAAAGTATCAGTGTTTGTGCAGCCGCTGCTCAGCAAAAAGGCGAGAGAGGCGAAAGCCAAGATTGTATGTTTATTCATAATTTTTTTATCCTTCCTTTCTTTGGAAACTGACATTTGTAAAATAAAGGTTATTATACCATTTAAAAACTATTTAGGGCTATGTCAGGATTGAAAATGACCTTATTCAGCACGTTAGTTCTGTCCTTAGCTACTACTGCTATTTTGCGAGCGAGTGATGTTGCACAAAATGAAAGGACCCACTGGATTTGAAAATGGCATAAAATCATTTTGATTTTTCGATAGTCCTGCGTACCTTTTTGAGGATACTCTTTGTTGTCTAAGTAGACGGCCATTGGGTTGACAGCCTCGGAACTGCCCCATATCAACTTTCTTTGACAACCGCTCTTTCTTTTACAAAGATAGAAGTAATCAATTTTCCACAGGGATTCGATTGTAATCCGAGACACAAGTTTTTATACTAGAAAGGATGTGAATGAAAAAAGATACAAGGAGTGTATATAGATGGGTGCATCTTGTGGCATTGTAGGACTTCCCAACGTAGGCAAGTCGACTCTGTTCAACGCAATTACGCAGGCGGGCGCAGAATCGGCCAACTATCCGTTCTGTACGATCGATCCCAACGTCGGGGTAGTCGAGGTGCCGGACCCGCGCCTGAACAAACTGACGGAAATCGTGGTGCCTAATAAAGTCGTTCCTACGGCGTTTGAGTTCGTTGACATTGCCGGCCTTGTAAAAGGAGCCAGCAAGGGTGAAGGGCTTGGCAACCAGTTTCTCGGCCATATCCGTGAAGTGGACGCAATCGCGCATGTGGTTCGCTGCTTTGAGGATGAGAACATCACACACGTTGCAGGACGCGTAGATCCGCTGAGCGATATTGAAACGATCAACCTGGAGCTGATCTTCGCCGATCTGGATTCTGTGGAGCGACGGATCGACCGCATTGGCCGCAAGGTAAAGGCCGGGGACAAAGAAGCAAAGCTTGAGCTGGATGTTCTGGAGCGTTTGAAGACAGCATTTGAAGCAGGCGAGTCTGCACGCAGCGTGGAAATCAGCGATGACGAGCAGAAGCTGATTCGCGATCTGCACCTGCTGACGATCAAGCCTGTCCTCTACGTGTGCAACGTAGCCGAAGACGGCATTCTCGATGCGGACAACAATCCGCATGTGCAGACAGTTCGCAAGTTTGCGGCTGAAGAAGGTGCGCAGGTGGTCGTTATCAGTGCAAAGGTTGAGGCAGAGATCGCCGAGCTGGAGGGCGAGGACAAGCAGATGTTCCTGGAAGAGCTGGGTCTGCAGGAATCCGGACTGGACCGTCTGATCCGCGCTGCTTATGAACTGCTCGGTCTGATTACCTACTTTACGGCTGGCGTGCAGGAAGTCCGCGCTTGGACGATTCGTCAGAACACCAAAGCACCGCAAGCGGCGGGCGTGATCCATACGGATTTTGAACGCGGCTTCATCCGTGCAGAAGTAATCGCCTATGACGATCTCGTGGAAGCAGGTTCGGTAGCGGCAGCCCGGGACAAAGGAAAATACCGTCTGGAAGGCAAGGAATACATCGTACAGGACGGAGATGTCATGCATTTCCGGTTTAATGTATAGAACTCTATCTTGCTTCGAATTAGGCTTTTTGCTATAATCTTTAAATGCGAGTATTTATGGAGTGCATGTTTTGTGCGTTTCTTTAGCACTCGCTCCTTGCCCGCTTGCGGGCCGCTAAGTCCATAAGGAGGTGAAAAGGTATGCGTCAATACGAAGTGATGTACGTATTGCGTCCAGACCTTGAAGAGGAGAAAGTCAAAGCCAACGTTGCTCGTTACAGCGATGTAATTACCAGCTTCGGCGGAGAAATCACCAAACTTCAAGAAATGGGCAAACGTCGTCTTGCTTATGAGATCCAAAAGTTCCGTGAAGGTTACTACGTTTTGATGAACTTCAAATCGAATGCTGATGCTGTTGCGGAAGCAGATCGTCTCATGAAAATTAACGACGACATTATCCGCTTCTTGTTCGTTCGTGACGAGAAGTAAACTGTCGAATCGGGCAGAGGGGGACCCAAGATGAATAAAGTCATTCTCATCGGCAACCTGACGAAAGATCCGGAGCTTCGCTATACGCCAAATGGCGTGGCTGTTACCACTTTTACCTTGGCGATCAACCGTCCGCGTGCCAACCAGGCAGGCGAGCGAGAAGCCGATTTCATCAATATTGTCGCCTGGCAAAAGCTTGCCGATCTGTGCGCTACCTATCTGCGCAAAGGCAGACAAGCTGCTGTCGAGGGCCGTTTGCAAACGCGCTCCTATGACAATAAGGAAGGAAAAAAGGTATACGTGACGGAAGTTGTTGCGGAAAACGTTCAGTTTCTGGGCGGAAAAGGTGGAGAAGGCACGGGCTATGATCCTGGCTTTGGCGGCAGCAAGCCGTCTGGCGGTCAGCGTGATGAGATGGATGCGTTTGGGGATCCCTTTGCGAATACGGGCAAGCCTATCAACATTTCGGATGATGACTTGCCGTTCTAATTGAAGGACACTCGATCGTATAACGTTCACATTTCCTGACAAAAGGAGGGACTTTCATGGCACGTAAAGGACGTCCAAATAAACGCCGCAAAGTATGCTTTTTCAAGGTAAATAAAATCAAGCATATCGATTACAAAGACATCGATCTGTTGAAAAAGTTTATCAGCGAGCGTGGCAAAATCTTGCCTCGTCGCGTAACTGGTACTTCGGCGAAATATCAACGTGCACTGACTGTAGCGATCAAACGCGCTCGTCAAGTAGCGTTGCTGCCGTACACCACTGAATAATTGATAAGCTAGAAAAGGGGGACACAATCGCGTGGCCCTCTTTTTTCCATATTGATTGATGGTTGGGGGTCGCTTTGTCGACCGCGAAGAGATACATAAAGAGGTGTCGCCATGCCTTTACAATCAAAACGATTGGCGGAAATCGCCCTGCTCTTGGGAATCGCAACGGCTCTTTTGATACTCAGTACATATACTGTAGCAGGCGTGTTTACTACGCTGCTGCTGCCCTTGCCATTTGTCTTCCTGGGGAGGAGGCAGTCGGGTTCATCCATTGTCTGGAGCATCGTCATTTTTACGTGTGTGGGCGGGCTTTTGGCAGGGATTGCTGCTGCCATGATGGCGGTGACGGTAGCCATCTGGGGAGCTGTGATGGGCAAGATATACGCCAAAAGCGAATCGGCGATTCCTGCGATTTTCGCTGGAGCCGCAGCGGTTTTTCTTGGATATCTGGCGATTTTGGCGCTATCCGCTTTCGTTTTTGGAGTCAATCTGAACGACATGTTTCAACGGGCCACTGAATTTAAGCCGCCGTTTATGCCACAGGAGCAATTTGACCAAGGAATCCAGTTTGTCAAAATGGTAATGCCGGCCTTCCTGGTCTTGATGAGTATCATACAGAGTGTGGTTACACACGGGCTCTCCCGCCTGCTTGGCTGGCTGATAAAATCACCTGTGCCAGCCCTGCCTCCGATCAGAGAGTGGTCCTTCCCGCGTTCCATTCTTTACTACTATTTTATCTGTATGATCAGTATTCTGTTGATGAGCGATGAGTGGGACGGATCGTTTTGGACAAGCGCCGTGTTCAACGTCAAGGTGATGCTGGATGTGGTCCTGACCCTGCAGGGACTTTCTTTCTGTTTGTTTGCCATTCATTTGTACAACAGGAAGGTATTGGCTCCTGTGCTCATTGTCTCTCTATTTATTTTTCCTCCGCTAACCACTATACTTAGCTTATTAGGCATCTTTGATTTGGGAATTAATTTGCGAAAAAGACTGGAAACAAGAGTGAAGAGGGGCTGAGGGAATGCCCAAATTCCTATTAAAGCGCTGGTATGGGCTGCATATGGTCCTGGCTCTTACCTTTAGCTTGCTGTTGTTGGGAATTTTGACGCTTCATCATTGGATGTACGGAGCTATCGGGATTATCTGCCTGATCGGGCTCGTGATTTATGTCCTGCAGGCAGAAAAAGGCTTTCAGCGGGATCTTCGTTTGTATCTGGCTACGGTCACGCACCGGGTAAAGAAGGCAGGCGAAGGCGTCATCCAGGAAATGCCGATTGGGATATTGTTGTACAACGAAGAGAAGATCATCGAGTGGGTAAATCCCTATATGACCAATATGTCCGGGGAAGAAATGATGATTGGGAAAAGCCTTCCCGATGTCTTTCCTCATCTGGTTCTGAAGCCGGACCAAAAAAGACTGGAGTTTGTCTACAACGAACGGACCTATGAAGTGCTTGTCCGCGCAGATGAGCGTCTGCTTTACTTTACGGACATTACCAGCTTCAAAGAGCTGACGCTTCGCTATCATCGTGAAAAGGCCGTTTTGGCGATCATTCATCTGGACAATCTGGATGAGGTTGGGCAAGTGATGGACGATCAAAGCCGGACACTGCTGTCAACGAGCGTCGCAGGCGTCATTACGGAATGGGCCAATCGGCACGGCATCTATCTGCGCCGCGTTTCTTCCGACAAGTTTCTCGGACTGATGGAGCGGGAGGCGCTGGATAAGCTGGAAGAAAGCCGTTTTGACATTCTCGATGTGGTGCGGGAGATGACGGCTGACAACAAAATTCCGATCACGCTGAGCATTGGAGCGGGTGCTGCGGCCAATTCCTACATCGAATTGGGACAAATGGCGCAGTCCAGCCTGGATATTGCTCTCGGTCGCGGGGGCGATCAGGCGGCTGTCAAGATCGGCAACAAGCTGACGTTTTTTGGCGGAAAATCAAACGCTGTGGAAAAACGAACGCGCGTCCGCGCAAGGGTGATTGCCCACGCGCTGCGCGATCTGATTCGCGAGGCAGAGCATGTGATCGTCATGGGGCACAAGCAGCCGGACATGGACTCCATCGGCGCTTCGCTCGGGGTGCTGAAGGCTGTACAGCTTCACAATAAAGATGCCTATATCGTCATGGATGAAGGCAATTCGTCCGTGGACCGCTTGATGAAAGAAATATACGCGCATGAGGAGCTGGCCGAGGCTTTCCTCACACCGGAGCAGGCGATCCGCATGATTACCGGGCGCACCTTGCTGGTCATTGTCGATACGCACCGGCCATCCCTGGTGATCGAGCCTCGACTGCTGGAGGAGACGAGCCGCATCGTCGTCATTGACCACCACAGGCGCTCTGAGGAATTTATCGAGCCTGTGCTGTTGTATCTGGAGCCGTATGCATCCTCTACCTCTGAGCTGGTGACGGAGCTGTTGCAGTATCAGAGCGAACGTCTGAACATTGACAGCCTGATCGCCACTGCTTTGTTGGCGGGGATCGTGGTGGATACCAAAAGCTTTGCTTTCCGCACCGGCTCGCGAACCTTTGAAGCGGCCTCATTCCTTCGCCGGAATGGCGCAGATACGGCGGCGGTGCAGCGCTTGCTCAAAGAAGATTTGAATCAATACGTGAAGCGGGCCCGGGTCATCATGAACACCGAGAAGTACCGGGATAATATGGCGATTGCCGTCGGTGACCCGAGTGAAGAATTTACACAAGTACAGGTGGCTCAGGCAGCCGAACAACTGTTGACGCTGTCAGGCATCCAAGCCTCCTTCGTCGTCGCCAGAAGAGCGGATGATACGGTTCTGATCAGCGCCCGCTCACTGGGCGACATTAACGTCCAGTCGATTATGGAGCATATGGGCGGAGGCGGTCATCTGACTGCGGCAGCCAATCAGATCGAGGGTATTTCCTTAAAAGAGGCAGTCAGACGCTTGAAGGAAGCGATCGACGAGGTGATCTAGAGCTGCTGTCTAGAAAAGGAGGAAACGTTTTATGAAAGTAATTTTTCTGAAAGACGTGAAGGGTCAAGGGAAAAAAGGTGAAGTGAAGGATTTGTCGGAGGGCTACGTACGCAATTTCCTGCTGCCGCGGGGATTGGTCAAAGAAGCTACCGATGCCAATATGAAAACGCTGGATGCCCAGCAGCGCAGCGAAGCCAAGCGCAAAGAGCAGGAGAAGATCGACGCTCAGGAGCTGGCTGAAAAAATGAACGAGCTTACCGTGAAGGTAACGGGCAAAGCTGGGGACGGCGGCCGCCTGTTCGGTGCTATTTCGAGCAAGCAAGTCGCACAGGCACTGGAAGATCAATTCCAAATCAAGCTGGACAAACGCAAGCTGGAGATGGAAGCGATTCGCGCGCTGGGTGTGACCCAGGTGAAAGTAAAGCTGCATAATGAAGTAACCGCTACCCTCAAGGTGCATGTTGTCGAGGAAAAGTAAGCAAGGATTGTACAGCCGGATAGCCGGTTAGAAGAGATGAATTCAGGACAAGTGAGGGGTGTGACGTGAGCGACCTGTTTTTGGACCGTGTGCCGCCGCAAAACAACGAAGCGGAACAGTCAGTTTTGGGGGCCGTGTTCTTATCGAAGGAAGCTCTCATCACGGCAATCGAGATTCTTCGACCCGAGGATTTTTACAAGACTGCCCATCAGCGAATCTTTAAAACCATGCAGGACCTTTATGACAAAGGGGAGCCGGTCGACCTGGTGACGGTGACGGCGGAGCTGCAGGATCACAAGCTGTTGGATGAAGTGGGCGGGGTTCCGTATCTAACGGAGATTGCCAGCTCGGTTCCGACTGCGGCCAACATCGAATACTACGCAAAAATTGTGGAGGAAAAATCGCTGCTCCGGCGATTGATCCTCACTGCAACGAAAATTGCCAATGATGGATATTCCCGTGAGGACGAGGTCGGGGAAATCATCGCCGATGCCGAGAAATACATTCTGGAGATTGCCCAGAATCGCAACAGCGGCGGGTTTACATCGATTCGGGATGTGCTGCTTGAAACCTATGAACGAATTGAGTTTCTCAGCCAGAGGCGCGGAGATGTCACTGGTATTCCTTCAGGATATCCAGATTTGGACAAGATGACCGCTGGTTTTCAGCGAAGTGACCTGATTATTTTAGCAGCGCGTCCCTCTGTAGGGAAAACAGCGTTTGCCCTGAATGTCGCCCAGAATGTAGCCGCCCGGGCAGGCGAAACGGTCGCGATCTTCTCGCTGGAGATGGCAGCCTCACAGCTCGTTCAGCGGATGATCTGTGCGGAAGGCAATCTCGACGCCTCCCGCATGCGCTCCGGCTGGCTGGAAGAGGATGACTGGCAAAAGCTGACCATGGCCATCGGGACCTTGGCAAAAGCGCCGATTTATATCGATGATACGCCGGGTGTAACGGTGCAGGACATTCGTGCCAAATGTCGCCGGCTTCAGGCGGAGCGCGGCCTCGGCATGATTCTGATTGACTATTTGCAGTTGATTCATGGGCGGGGAAAAGGCGACAACCGTCAACAAGAGGTGTCGGAAATCTCTCGTACCCTGAAAGGAATTGCCAGGGAATTGAATGTACCGGTCATCGCTTTGTCACAGCTCAGCCGCTCGGTGGAGCAGCGTCAAGACAAGCGGCCGATGATGTCAGATATTCGTGAATCCGGTTCGATTGAGCAGGACGCCGATATCGTTGCCTTTCTGTATCGCGACGACTATTATGACAAGGAATCGGAAAACAAAAATGTAATTGAAATCATCATTGCCAAGCAGCGGAACGGTCCGACGGGAACGGTAGAGTTGGCATTTTTGAAGGAATTTAACAAATTTGTCAGCCTGGATAACCGCTATCGCGATGCGGCCGGATAGGAACGGCCCGTCTTTTGCGAACGATTATGGAATGACAGACTCGATACATTTGAGGGAACTTCCAGAAAAGCCGGAACTATATCCGGCTTTTTTTCTATTATGAAAATACCGAACGTATAAAGTTGTCAATTACTTAACGTTCGTATTTTCATTGACATGCGGTGGTTCCTTTAGTACACTTAGATTGTTTCAGGCCCAATAAGCCAATGATGAAATCAGGAGGTGTTTTTCGATGTCAACAGTTGTTGTCGTCGGAACCCAATGGGGCGATGAAGGTAAAGGAAAGATTACTGATTATCTAGCGGAAAGCGCGGAGGTTGTGGCCAGGTACCAAGGCGGTAACAACGCGGGTCACACCATTATTTTTGGCGGTAACAAATACAAGCTGCATTTGATTCCATCCGGAATTTTTTATACAGATAAAACATGCGTGATCGGAAACGGGATGGTGATTGATCCCAAAGCACTGGTAACAGAGCTGGAGTACATCCACAGCTTTGGTTTCTCCACCCAAAACCTGAAAATCAGCGATCGTGCACACGTGATCCTGCCTTATCACATCAAGCTGGACAGCGTGGAAGAAGAGAGCCGTGGACAAAACAAGATCGGAACCACGCGCAAAGGGATTGGTCCAGCTTACATGGACAAAGCGGCCCGCATCGGTATCCGCATTGCTGACCTGCTGGACAAAGATGAGTTTGCCCGCAAGCTGGAGCGCAACCTCGCTGACAAAAATATGCTGCTTGAAAAGCTGTATAATACCAGCGGTTTCAACCTGGAAGAAGTGCTGGAAGAGTACCTCGGTTACGCGGAAATTATCCGTCCGTATGTAGCGGATACCTCTGTCGTACTGAATGACGCGATCGATCAGGGCAACCGTGTCCTGTTTGAGGGAGCGCAAGGGGTTCTGCTCGACATCGACCAAGGCACATACCCGTATGTGACGTCGTCTAACCCGATCGCGGGCGGGGTGACCATCGGTTCCGGTGTCGGTCCGACGAAGATCAATCAAGTAATTGGTGTAGCCAAATCGTACACCACGCGTGTGGGCGATGGTCCGTTCCTGACTGAACTGACGGATGAGACGGGCGACCACATTCGCGAAGTCGGCTTTGAATACGGTACGACCACTGGCCGTCCGCGCCGTGTCGGCTGGTTTGACAGTGTCGTCGTTCGTCATGCTCGCCGCGTCAGCGGGATTACTGGTCTGGCAATTACCAAACTGGATACCCTGTCTGGCATTGATACCCTGCGCATTTGCACAGCGTACAAATACAATGGCGAACTGATTGAGTCTTTCCCGGCGAACCTGAACCAACTGGCAAAATGCGAGCCTGTGTACGAAGAGTTGCCAGGCTGGAAAGAGGATATTACCGGCGTTCGCAGCCTGAACGAGCTGCCTGAAAATGCACGTCATTACATCGAGCGTATCACTCAGCTTACAGGCATTCCGCTCTCCATCTTCTCGGTGGGGCCGGATCGTGAGCAAACTGTGATTGTTCGCGGTATTTACGGATAAGTGCAAACCCCGTCCATGAGTGGGCGGGGTTTTTTGTGTATCGTCGCGCCTGGGACGCAGGTACATAGAAAAAGGGAAAAGCCGTGGCACTTTTTTTCCGTACGGACAGACACGAAACGGGATCGTCTGGGCATATGGTAAGGCATATCAAGGAAAAATGAGGTGGTCATGATGATGGGGTTTGATCAGAAGGCGATGAAGCTCCTGGGCAAGAATGTTCAGGTGAAAATGTTTAACGGAGTCGTCATCAAGGGAACCATGACTCATTTTAACAACGGCTATCTTTGCTTTATCACAACCTACAAAAAACGGGACGATGGAAAAACGACAATTCGGCGGTTAGCCGTAAAAGACATTACCTCGATGGTTGAGGTGTAAGCTTCTCATGCCAAACAACAAATAGCCACCTGTCCAGGCAAGGACAAGGTGGCTTCGTTCTACTAAATCACGCCGCCGTGGGCTTCAATGATTTGGGTGGCTTCGTCTCCACGTTCCTCGGGAACCACGGCAGTCAGCAGAATGCTGCCGAGCCGTTCATCTCCGCGATCTGCCATACCGCTGGCATCCGGTCCCGCAGCTGCCAGAATGCTGGCATCACGGCCGCTTGGAAAGTCTCCGGCCTCTGTCAGTGAGGCCAGACTCGGAATATCGCCGGTAATGGGATTAGTGATGTTCTGAATACCGTCGCCAGGATATTGGCCGATCTGGGCGATCTGAATGGTCTCGAATCCGGCCTGACGAAGCGAAGCGGCTGCTTTTTCTGCGGCTTCTACCGTTTTGAACCCGGCCAGAATATTACGTTCCTTCACAGGTTGTCTCTCCTCTCATGCTGTTGTTGATAAAAAATCCCAGATACGATGAGCCTATTATGCGACGGACGGTCAAAAACTATTCGACGGTATTTTACACTTGATGTTGTCGGTATTTTTGTGGTAAAGTCGACATAGTTGATTTCATTAGGCAATTTGGCAGATAATTGGAAACTAATATATGGGATATTCGACCTAGTAAATTTCGTATAAATATTCGAAATCGTTACGTACATGAAGGAGATGTATCGTTTTCAGGAGGGACAAGGTATGCAAAGCGCCGAATGGATGGCGAAGCTGCAAAATCAGACAAAGCGATTTGTCGAAGCGAGCAGCACAGCTACAAAACGCGCGGTCGAGCGAGCAATCACGTTTGTCCGTACTTACAAAAAACAAACTCTAACCATCGCAGCAGGACTGCTACTGACGACAGCAATTGGGGCATCCGCCAACTATTATTACAAGAGCAACATCATTTCGATCTACCACGTGGCTGTAAATGGCCAGGAAATCGGCATCGTCAACGATCCGCAGGTGGTACATACGTGGACGAAGGCAAAATTGGAAGAGGAAAAGGCAAAACACGGCCTGAACTTGACCATGTCGGATTACATAACGTTTAGCGAAGAACAACTGTACAAAGGACAATATGATAACGAGGCAGCCATCAAAGCACTGTCGGATATTGCCGACATCAAAGTAGAGGCTGTCAAATTGGTCGTTGACGGAAATGTGATTGGGTATGCGGAAAGCAAAGAAGCGGCAGAGAAAGCACTAACTGTCGTAAAGGAGAAATTTTCCGGCATTCCGCTGGAACACGTCAAGAAACAAACGGTGGCAGCGGCCTCTATCGGTCAACCGAAAGCTCCTCTCGGTGTAGAAGTATCGATCAAAGAAGACGTAAAGATGGAGGGCGACTCGGTTACTGCTGCGCAGGTTTTGCCGGTGGACAAGCTGGAGGAGCTGCTGTCCAAAGGCACGTTTAAGCAGGTTACCCATACCGTAGTGGAAGGCGACTGCGTTGGTTGCATTGCCAAGAAGTACGGCATTACCTCAAAGGATATCTATGCAAACAATCCGGGGATTACGGAAAATACATTGCTCCAGCTGGGACAGCAGATTAATGTAACGGCCCTGCGCCCGCTGGTGACCGTTCAGGTAAAAGAAGAAGTGACGGAAAAGGAAGCAATTCCATTTGCGACACAAATTCAAAATAACGAAAAATTGCCAAAAGGCGAGTCAAAGGTCGTCCAGGAAGGAAAAGAAGGCAGCAAATCTGTCCGTTATCAGGTCGTGAAAGAAAATGGACAAGTTGTCGAGAAGAAAATCCTGGAACAAGAAGTGATCAGCCAACCAGTGGTCAAAATCGTAGAGCGCGGAACAAAAGTGATTCCTTCTCGTGGGACAGGCCGTCTCGCCTGGCCGGCAAGAGGTACCATCAGCAGCGGGTTTGGCATGAGATGGGGACGTCTCCACAAGGGAATTGACATCGCCGGTTCGGGTGCTGTACGTGCAGCGGACAACGGTCGCGTCGTCTCTGCAGGTTGGGATGGCGACTACGGGAAAGCGATCCTGATCGACCATGGAAATGGCATGCAAACCCGCTACGGCCATCTGAATTCCATCAATGTAAAGGTGGGAGACGTGGTTTCCCAAGGAAAACAAATTGGGGTCATGGGTTCTACCGGTCAATCTACAGGTGTCCACCTGCATTTTGAGGTTATACAAAATGGACGAGTTCAAAACCCGGTTCGTTTCCTGAAATAGACTGGAAAGTTTGACCATATTCAAAAAAGAGACAAGGGGCTCCTCTCCGATATCGAGAGGACCTCTTTTTTTTCGTTCCGAAGCAAAGGCAGCACGCGTGAGCAGCATAATGGCTCGATCCCAACTCAGCGGCCTTAACTCAGCGGCTCAACTCAGCGGCCTTAACTCAGCGGCTCAACTCAGCAGTCTCAACTCAGCAACCCCAACTCAGCGGCCCCAACCTGGCGCAGCCAAGTTTTCTCATGCGCTGCGGGGAGAAGCGTCAGAAGTGGCAGTCTGCTACAATGGGATGAGAAGGATTATCCGTACGCCAAGTGGAATCCATTACGATACAGAAGGGGGAGAGCGATATGGCAAAACTCCTGGTTGTGGACGATGAAAAACCAATTGCCGATATCTTGAAATTTACCTTTGAAAAAGAGGGTTACCAGGTGGTTTGCGCCTATGACGGTGAGGAGGCAATTCTGCTCGTGCAGGAAGAAAAGCCGGACCTGATCCTGTTGGACGTCATGCTCCCCGGACGGGATGGAATGGATGTCTGCCGCTCCGTCCGTCAAACCTGTGATGTTCCGATCATCATGCTGACGGCCAAGGACTCGGAGGTCGATAAAGTACTCGGTCTGGAGCTGGGCGCAGATGATTATGTGACCAAGCCCTTCAGTGCACGGGAGCTGGTAGCTAGGGTTAAAGCACACCTGCGCCGCCAGCAGCCGAAGAATCAAGAGGAGCAGGAGAATCACGTGCTGCGCGTGTATGAACTGGAAATTGATCTTCAATCCTATACGGTCGCGAAGGTGGGGGAACCGCTGGAGCTGACCCATCGGGAATTTGAGTTGCTGGTCTATCTGGCGCGCCATCAGGGACAGGTTTTGACACGGGAGCATTTGCTGCAATCCGTATGGGGCTTTGACTACTTTGGGGATGTGCGGACAGTCGATGTGACCATTCGTCGGCTGCGAGAAAAAATCGAGGATGATCCGAGCCAACCGAAGTACATTATCACGCGGCGCGGACTTGGCTATACCATGCGCAACCCAGGGGCGGGAGGCAGCCTTGGATGAGGTCGTTTCGACTGTTTCGCCTGTTCAAGACGGTCCAGTGGAAAGTAGTCGTCATCTACATGTTGTTGATCTTGATGGCGATGCAGTTTATTGGAGCCTACTTTGCACGCGAGGTGGAAAGCTACTACGTCAACAACTTCTCTGAAACGCTGAACGCGCAGGCGAGCTTGCTGGCTACCCTGTCCCAGAGCTATCTGCGTCCAAACGAGGGAAAAGAACAAAGTACGGAGGAAGTCCGGCAAGGCATTGATAATCTGATCACCCATCTGGTGAAGCTGAATGGGGCAAACGTACGTGTCATCGATTCGAATGGAACGGTGATCAGTACCACGGAGGACAAGCGAACGATTGGCCAGCGCAACTCCCAGCCAGAGGTGACGATTGCACTGCTGGGGACGCGCAGTGAATCGACGCGTATTGATCCGCGGACAGGGGATCGGGTCAAAGTTCTGGTGCTTCCTGTAAAAGGAGATAATATTGTCTACGGTGCGGTGTACATGGCGGCTTCGATGGAGGCTACCTATGCCACTGTCCGCAAAATGAACGGGATTCTCGCGACCGGAACGATGTTTGCCCTGGCGATTACAGCCGCTCTGGGCGTAGTCCTGGCCCGGACGATTACCACACCGGTCAAGGAGATGACACGTCAGGCACGGGCTGTTTCGGACGGGGATTTTAACCGGAATGTGAGAATCTACAGTGATGATGAGATCGGCCAGCTTGGCATGGCCTTCAACCATATGACGCTCCGGCTGAAAGAGGCGATTACACAGCAGGAAGAGGAGCGGGAAAAACTAGCCGGTATTTTGAGCAACATGTCCGACGGGGTGGTGGCTTCCAACCGGGATGGCCACATCATGCTGATGAACCGGACGGCAGAAGAGATGCTGCAGGTGACGATGACGGACTGCATGACAAAGGGATTGACGCTCTACGATCTGTTGCGTCTGCCGCCCGAAGAGGAAATGCCGCTCTACTCCCAGATCGAGCCGCTGATTATCGAGATGATGCTGCCGAACCGCGACGTGCTGATTCTGCGCGTGACGTTTACCCCGCTGCAGCATGACAGCGGCAGGCGCGGCGGGATTATCACCGTGCTGCAGGATGTAACCGAACAACAGCGGCTGGATCAGCAGCGCAAAGAGTTTGTGGCCAATGTGTCACACGAGCTGCGGACTCCGCTGACGACCGTCAAAAGCTATGTCGAGGCGCTGTTGGATGGAGCGGTAGATGATCCCGAGCTCTCGCACCGCTTCTTGAAGGTGACGATGTCGGAGACGGAGCGGATGATCCGTCTGGTAAACGATCTGCTTCAGCTCTCCCGCTTTGACTCGCAGGGGATTCATCTCCGCTACCTCGAAACGGACGCCAATCAATTGCTCCGTTATGCGGTCAATCGGTTTTCCCTGTTTGGGGAACAGCAGGGCGTTCAGCTTCGCTTGGAGACAGTGGAAAATTTGCCGCCTGTCTATGTGGATAAGGATGCGATCAATCAGGTGCTCGATAATCTGCTGTCCAATGCGGTCAAGTATACGCCCGAGGGAGGATCGGTCGTAGTGACCGCCCAGGTGAACCGTCATTTGAAGCGTCTGTCTATTTCGATTGCAGATACCGGTATCGGGATTCCCCAGCGTGATCTGAAACGCATATTTGAGCGCTTCTATCGAGTGGACAAGGCGCGCTCGCGCGGACAGGGAGGCACGGGTCTCGGTCTGGCGATTGCCCGTGAGCTTGTACAGGCGCACGGGGCAGAGATTGAGATTGACAGTGATCTAAATGAAGGAACGACGGTCACCTTTTGGTTGCCGTTAGCCAGAGGAGGGACAGCAGGATGAAGCGGTGGATTGAACCGGCCAAAACCCTGTTGCTCACTTTGTTGGTGATATCCAGCTTTTGTTTGACGGCCTTGTTATGGACAAACCAACCGAATCTGCAATTGATCGAGCCGGCCCAATACAAGGAATCAAAGCCCGTGAAGGAAAAACAGCTCGATGAACTGGTCGCACCGGAATCCGTGATTTTTCACTACGGGGATGACCGCCATACCAAAGCGACGGCGACGGATGGGCATTATCGACTGGTGAAAGAAGAGATGCCGAAATGGATCTTTCTCGATTTCTCTCCTTATTCTCTGCCTATCGAGAAGTGGGAGAAAATTGCCCGGGAAAAGCCCGGAATCGAAATCCGTTTTCGCAACAGCATTCCGCTCTCTGTCGTAGGCAGGCTGGTTACCTTTCGCGATGAGGTAAGGGATAAAGGGAAGGGGATCGACAGGCTGCTATTGTACTATGAACAGGATGAGGATCTCGTCTACGCGTTGTTTATCCTGTCGGGTGAAGAGCAGGCGCTGCGAAGCCGCACGTCTATCAGCCCGAAAGATCTGCGGCAGTCGTATCTGCCTACAGGAAATACCATGCCGGAACAAATCATGAAGGTCGTCCATCGAGAACCGGCTGTCCCGTTTTTGGAGCAGAACCGGTCATCGGGCTCGATCTACTATTTGCCGAAGAACCCGGTGAGAATGCAGTCGTTTCAGTTTAGCTACCAGGTGATTGACAACAATCAACTCCTGGATGCGTATTTTCTCGACCGGACACTGGTCCGTCAGATCGTGGAGCGGGATAAAACGGTGATTTATACGGACGGCAGTCGCTCGGTCCAGCTCCGGCCTGATCAGCAAACGATCACCTTTACCGACCCCGCCACTCTCTCAGCAGCTCCGGAATTGACGGATGAAGAGAAGGTAAAGGGAGCCGTCTCATTTATTAACAAACATTTGGGATGGACGGATGAGTTCCATTTTGAGACGATCAAGAAAAGCTATAACGATAAAGACGTGGTGACGTTCCGTCAGTACATCGGAGCGTATCCGCTCTACAGCAAGGAGGGCCTGCCGATCGATACCATCCGGGTGACGATGGAAGCGGGGCAGGTCGTCACGATGGAGCGTTCCCTGATCGATCTGGAGCGGTACGTCCAGAGCAAATCCTGGATGGCGATGTCAGGACCGGAACTGTTTCAATACATTCGGGAAAAGGGATTGGCCAACACCGACCAGATTCAGAATGCCTACCTGTCCTATCAGACTGTCACTCGTGAGGATTACGTAGAGCTGATTCCGATCTGGGTCGTAGAGGTCATCAACTATCCGAATCTGTATATTCCTGCGCAGCTCAAGCAAAGAGGAGGGCCGGAACATGGATTGGAGTAAAACCAAGACGATCTTGATCTGGGCTTTTCTCATGCTGGACGTGTTTCTGGGCTATCAGGTCTACGCCACGCGGGGAGGCTATTGGCAAAGTCCGGAGGCTGGACAAAGCGAAAAATGGGAATTGGAAGACTATCTACGGCAGCACAATGTGGCGCTGGATGCAGAGGTGCCAACCGAAACCCCTGATATGACACATCTGGATGCCGAGTATACCGGGATCGGCCCGATTGAGATGCAGGAAATGAACGGGGTTCAGGCAACGGTAGAAAAAATGGCATTGGCGGCAAGACTGGACCCGCCGATTCCCATCCGCGGCCAGATTACTCCGACAGAGCTTTTGCGCCAAATAGGGCCGCGCATGATGTACGCCGATCAGTACATGGCCGATTTGTATCAATCCAATCAGGGGAGGCTGCTGTACTGGCAGATGTACAACAAGCTGCCGTTGTTTGTCGCACCGTTGGAGGTATACCTGGCGGACGGCAATATTTTGGGATACCGGCAAACCTATTTGAATATTCGCAGCCAGGGGCAGAGCAGGCCGATCATCTCTGGCTATGCGGCGATTCGTTCGCTTGTGGAGAAGCAGATTATCCATCCGGGTGAGCGGATTGAGAATGTGAGTCTGGGTTACTATGGGTCCTTCGATGCGGAGATCCAGGTATTGGCTCCGGTATGGCGGATCATTCACGACGGAAAGCAGCATTTTGTGAATGGCTTTACGGGCGCACAGGAGCGGCCATTGGTTACGACTTATTTCCCGGGGAAATAGCAAATCGAATCGACCTAGGTTCCATAAAATGGAATTTTGTAGATGAGAGAAACAACATTTTTTCAGGGTGGCAGGTACATCGCCGAGGCAGGAAAAGGATCGACACAGGGTCTTCTGCATTTGGTTTCTGGGTACGTGTCAGTGAGAGAAGAGGGATTTTTGGTGAGATTTAGTGTATTGGCCAGCGGCAGTACCGGCAACGCGATTTACGTGGCAACCGATCGGATTTCTGTCCTGATCGATGTCGGGATTACCGGAAAACAGGCAGAGGCGGCCTTGCGGGAGATTGGTGTCGATCCCAAAGAACTGAGCGCAATCCTGGTGACGCATGAACATGTTGACCATATCAAAGGAATTGGCGTGATGGCTCGCCGCTACAATCTGCCGATCTATGCCAACCAAAAAACGTGGACGGAACTGGACGGGCAGATCGGGACACTGCGAGAGGAGCAGAAGCTGTTTTTTGAAGTGGGCGAAAAGAAAGAGCTGGAGGACTTGGGGATCGAGTCTTTCGGAATCTCCCACGATGCAGTCGAGCCGATGGGTTTCTGTTTCTATCACAATCAGAAGAAGCTGAGTGTCGCGACAGACTTGGGCTATGTCAGCGACCGGATCAAGGAGACCATCCGCGGCGCCGATGCCTACGTATTTGAATCCAATCACGATGTGGAAATGCTTCGCATGTCCCAGTATCCGTGGAGCATCAAACGGCGGATTCTGAGCGATGTCGGCCACCTGTCCAACGAAGCGGCAGGGGAAGCGATGATCGATATCTTGCAGGGCCGGTCCGAAAAAGTGTACCTCGCTCATTTGAGCAGAGAGAACAACATGATCGACCTGGCGCATCTGACGGTCAAAGGGATTCTGGAGGAGAGCGGCCTGAAGGTAGGAGACGATATTCACCTGAAAGAGACCTATCCGGACCGGCCGACCAAGCTCGAAATCTTGTAGCAGTTGCAGCAAAAAGAGGAGTCGCCATCGCCAAAGGGGCGCCCCAGCAGTTCCACAACCTTTCCATAATTCTCACGCGATTTTGCCGAAAAGAGGACGTATACTGAGAGTGTCAAAAAGGAAGGACACACACATAAGGTATACCGAAATGCAAAATCTGAAAAGCTAGGTACTAGAGAAAGGAGAGCGCAAACCATGGGATTTTACGATGACATGGCTCATGTGGAACGGAAAAAGCGTCAGTCTGGAATGGGACGTATGGTGATGACTTCCATTACCTCAGCGGTGATTGGAGGAATGGTTGTTCTCTTGATGCTGCCGACTCTCTCCAAATCAGGATATATTTCTATGGTAGAGCCAGGGACAGCCAATGCGATGAGCAATCCGGCGGCCAATCTTTTTGCCCAGCCGGTATCGGTTGAGGTCAGCTCTGCTACTGTGGATGCCGTGGAAAAGGCCGAGGATGCGGTAGTCGGGGTGATTAACACCCGCAAGGTCGTCAACTGGTTCAACCAAGAGCAAGTGCAAAGAGGAGAAGGCTCCGGTGTCATCTTTGAAAAGAAAGATGGAAAAGCACGGATCATTACCAACAACCACGTCATTTCTGGCGGAAACAAAATCCAGGTGGCCCTGCCAAACGGTGACACCGTCGACGCCAAGGTCCTGGGCGCAGATGCCTTCAACGATCTGGCTGTGCTTGAAATTGACGGGTCTAAAGTGACGAAGGTCGCTGAGCTGGGTGATTCCAGCACGCTCCGCGTCGGCGAGCCGGCGATTGCGATCGGGAACCCGCTGGGCCTGGAGTTTTCCCGCACCGTTACCCAAGGTATTATCAGTTCATTGAATCGTTCCATGCCGATTGATATCAACGACGACGGTCAAGATGACTGGGAGCTGGACGTCTTGCAGACAGATGCAGCGATCAACCCCGGTAACAGCGGCGGTGCCCTGGTGAATATTCGCGGCCAGGTAATCGGGATCAATACGATGAAGATTTCCAAAACGGGCGTTGAGGGCCTTGGATTTGCCATCCCGATCAACGACGTGAAAAAGATTGTGAACGATCTGATTCAGTACGGCGAGCTGAAGCGGGCCGAGCTGGGTATTGCCCCTTATGATTTGACCAGTGTGCCTCGTTATCATTGGAAAGAGACACTCCACCTCCCTAATGACGTAAAAGCAGGGGTTGTCGTCAGCCGACCTGTCGGCAAATTCTCGGCAGCAGGCAAAGCCGGACTGCAGCAGTATGACGTCATCGTCAAGGTAGACGGCAAAGAGATGAACAACAGTGCACAGTTGCGCAAATACCTGACACTGAATAAAAAACCGGGCGAGAAAATGGAAATCACCTACTATCGCGATGGATTCGAGAAAACGACAACAGTTACTCTGGACGCCCCCAGCAACCAAAACTAAATGATTCAACTGATCGCTGCATTGGAGGCGGGCAGATAAGCAAAAAGACGGAGATCCCCGAAAGGGCTCCGTCTTTTTTGCATGCAGTATGGTGAAGACAGGCGTTTCTGTGCTTAAAACTTTGCCACCAGTTGGTTCAGATTTTCCGCCATCTTCGCCAGATCAACCACTGCATTCGAGGTTTCTTCTGTGCTGGCTGAGGTCTCTTCGGTGACGGCTGCGATATTTTGGGCAGCTTTCAGCACTTCTGCGATCTGCGCGCTTTGCTCCTCGCAACTGGCCGCTACCTCGGCGATACGCGAGGACGTCTCTTTTACAAAGCGTACGATTTCATCAAAGGATTGGTAGGCTTGGGAGACCAGTGCACTCCCATTGCCCACGGTTTCCACTGTTTTTTGGGTGCTGGTCTGCATTTCGCTGATCAGATCGATAATCTCCTTCGTCGCCGTGCTGCTTTGTTTGGCCAATTTGCCCACTTCACTGGCTACGACGGCAAAGCCTCTTCCATGCTCACCAGCCCGGGCTGCCTCGATGGATGCATTCAGGGCGAGCAGATTCGTCTGATTGGCGATATCCTGAATCGAGCTGGTAATTCGGTCGATCCGCTGCGAATTGGTCAGCAGCTCATCTACTTTGGCCGTGATATCTTTCATGCCGTCGATGGAGTTTTCCATCATTTCTCCGCCGCTGTACGCAACAGTGACTGTCTTGTTCACGAACTCATTGGTCTGTTCAATGTTCACAGCTGTCTGGTTGATGGCCTGATTCATTTGTTCAATCATATCGGACACCAGGGCGACAGACGCAGCTTGATGCTGGCTGCCGCTGGCGACCTCTTCAATACTGGCCGAAATCTCTTCCGAGGAGCTGGCCACGCTTCCGGAGGAATGCTGAATCTGCTGTGTCACTCTTTTGATATCGCGCATCGTAATCAAAGCAAGCACCACACCGATGATGAGGGCCAGCAAGCTGATCAAGATGACAATCGTCAATCCGGTTTGGTTCAGGGAAACGGCACCCACGGTGGCTTCACTGGCTCCTTTTCCATTCAACGCCACGAGGTCCTTAATCCCTTCATTTGCCTTATTCCAGTGTGAAAAGGTGTCATTGATCGCTGCGATTGTTTTAGCCGAGTCGTTATCTCTTGCGATTTGCAGGACGTGGGGGATTTTCTCCTTGTAGACCTCCCAGCTATCCAAAAATATGTGATATAGTTGTTTTTCCGCATCGGAAGAGATCAGAGGTTCATATATCTTTTGGTCTCTCTCGATCTCTTTTAAAATCGTATTTGCTTCAATCTCCAACTGGCTGATTCTCTCAATTTTACTTTCCAAACCGATCTCGGAAATAACGGCTGGAAGGTTGGAGATGTTCTCACTCAAACTGCCAAGCACCAGAACACTGGGCATCCAGTTTGCATCAATCTCTTCTGCCTTTCCTTCGATTTTGTTCATCAGAAACAACGCAATCGATGAGGCCAGGAGCAGGCATATGATAAGAGATGCATAGCCGAGTAATACTTTCTTTCGTATAGTCATGGTCGTTCTCCTCTCAGGTAAGTACGGGTGATGGATTCTACATAGTAACTACCACAAGTTCTTGGGATTGAAACCCATTTTGGAGAGTTTGTATTTGAAAAGGCAGGCCTTGTGTCGTTTTCATGACTCTATAGGAGGAATAGATAGCTGCCAGTAAAAATTAGGTAACTGGGGCGGCTTCGTGTAAAATGGAGATCAAAAGAAGTGCAGCGGAGTCGCAACGAGGCGGGCATGTGACTGTAGAAGAAAAGATAACAGCATGGGAACAGGGGGGAATCCGCACGATGGAGCTGTTTCAGCAATTTTATACGGTCTTATCTATCTTCAATCTGTTGTTGGCAGCAGTCTTGATTTTCATGGAAAGGCGCAATATCGCCTCGACCTGGGCCTGGCTGATGGTCTTATTGTTTTTACCTGGTGTAGGGTTTGTGATTTATCTATTGTTTGGACAGAGATTGTCGCGAAAAAAGCTGTATAAACTGAGAGAAGGGGAATTTTCCCGTTATCGGTCGGCCTTGAAGGAGCAAAAACAGCAGATCGAGAAAGGTGAGATTCACTTTCACGATCCGGCTATCGTCGATTATCGAAATATGATCCGCATGAATATGGTCAGCGATGACGCCCTGTTTACCCAAGACAATGAAATCGAGCTGTATACGGAGGGGCATAGCAAATTCGAAGCCCTGTTTTCCTGTATAGAAAAGGCAGAAGATCATATCCATTTGCTGTATTACATTATCCGTAAAGACGAACTGGGACAGCGGCTGATCCAGGCTCTGACCGAGCGGGCGAAGCAAGGAGTACAGGTGCGGCTGCTGTACGACGCGATCGGTTCTTCGGAGCTGACGCCGCGTTTTTTCCGGCCGTTGGTGGAGGCAGGCGGAGAAGTGGCTTCATTTTTCCGATCACCGATCCCTTATGTGAACCTGTGGGTCAATTTCCGCAACCATCGCAAGCTCGTCATCATCGATGGTGTCATCGGCTTTATCGGGGGGGTTAATGTCGGGAATGAATATCTCGGGATGGATAAAAAGCTGGGGTACTGGCGGGACACGCATATGAAGATGACCGGGAATGCCGTCCATTTGCTGCAGACACGCTTTTACCTGGACTGGAATCTGACGGCGCAGGGGCAGAGGCGGTTGAAGGACGAGGTGCGCTATTTCCCTGTGATTCATGGAACGGGAAAGGTGGGCGTACAGATCGTCTCCAGCGGTCCCAACTCGGAAAAGCAGCAAATCAAGCATGGCTATCTCAAGATGATCTACAATGCCAAGGAACGGATTTATTTGCAATCGCCCTATCTGATCCCGGATGACAGCCTGCTCACGGCATTAAAAATGGCGGCTATGTCCGGCGTCGATGTTCGGGTCATGATTCCCGGCAGAGCGGATCACAAGCTGGTCTACTGGGCTTCGCAATCCTACCTGGGTGAGCTGCTCAAGAGCGGCGTGCGCTGCTTTCGATATGAAAAAGGATTTCTTCATGCCAAATCAATCGTCGTCGATGGACAGATCGCGTCGGTCGGGACGGCCAATCTGGATATCCGGAGCTTTAAGATTAACTTTGAGACCAATGCGTTTTTGTTCGATTCAGCCACGGCAGAGCGGTTGGAGCGGATATTTATGGACGATTTGAAGGAGTGTCACGAGGTGACCCGGGAGGAGTATGAAAATCGCCCGCTGAAAGCGCGGCTGCAGGAGTCGCTGACGCGGTTGTTGTCGCCGATTTTGTAGGGCGTGAATGGCCAGGCTGTTGAAGGGATGAAGGCAAAGCGGGCGGGCAGTAGCAGGGAGGCAAAGTACACAGCAGGAATTGACAGGAAAAAGCGGCGTGTAATCGGCCGCTTTTTTTGATTTCTGCATTCTTTTCGATTTCCAAAAATGATGTGTCGATCCCCAAAAGGATGGCGTCTAATTCATGTGAAGGGAGTGAGGGAGGGAAGTGGAAGAGTCGACGCCTTTTGACCCGGCCTACTGGGTTTCGCGAGCCAAACGGAAGCGCGAGGATTTTGCTCCGCTGTACGATTTTTATTTTGAACGAATTTACCGCTATTTTGCATTCAAGGTGGGGAGGTCGCATGCAGAAGATTTGACACAGCTCACCTTTTTGAAAGCCATGAATGGACTGTCGAGCTACCGGGAAGAATCGCTTTTTTCCACCTGGCTGTTTCAGATTGCAAAGCGTGTGCTGCTGGACGAAAACCGGAGACTTCGACGGCGGCCGAAGGAGACGGAGCTGGATATCATACAGACCGAACGATCGGAGGGACATGCCGAGCGGACAGCGATTCAAATTGATCTGTTATCCGCTTTGCAGCAGTTGCCTGAGACGGAGCGAGAGATCATCATGCTGAGGTTTTTCGCGGACTGTACGCTCGTCGAGGTCGCAGAAATTCTGGAGATGGGTGAAAGCGCAGTGAAAAACCGGCTCTACCGGGCTCTGGAAAAGCTGAAAGGCAAATTACACGGATGGGGGGATATGAATGAACGGCGACAGGAAAAAAACAGCTTTATCTGAGCAGATGGAGCAGCTAGCCAAGCAGGTAATGGAACCCCGGACGGATATGCGAAGTGCTGCTCTTGAACGGGAATTTCCCAGTTTCTTCGAGGTCGTACAGGGGCTTGAACGAGAAAGAGAGGTCCTTTCCCCAGATCCAGGCACGCGGGAGAGAATCAGGCAAACATTGTTTGAAACGGCAGGGACCGCGAAAGCCCCCGTTCGTCCGCGAAACGTCGCGAGAAAATGGATGTTTGTGGCGACCGCTGCCTGCTTCCTCTTTGTCATCTTGCCTGCTGCCGGTTTCTCGTCACCGACGATGGCCGAAAAGCTGAAAAGCATTCCGCTCATCCGATCCGTTTTTTCCCTGTTCAAGGATGAAACCTTGCATATCGCCGGGGAAAAGGGGCTTGTCGCACCGTCCAGTCAAAGCGTGACTGTGAACGGAATTATAGTGACGATGAACGAAGTGTTTTATGACGGCTCGCGCATCGATATCGGCTATGCCATCCAGATGCCCGAAACCGCAAATGAAACAGAAGCTCTCAAAATCGCCCGCAATATCAAGATATGGCAATTTACCGTGGACGATTCCGACAAGCCTGTTCCTTACAAAGGCAGTCAAGATGTGGAGCGGGTGGACGGAAACCTGTTTGCAGGGATAAAGCATATCGAATTGAGAGAGCCGTTGCCAGACAAGTTTACCTTGCACGCGAAGGTGGCGTTTGACGATGATCTGGCAGATCCAAAGACATCCGCGCAGCTGGACATCCCGGTGGTAAAACAGATGAAGCCGGGAGACAGCGCAGAGCTGTCCCTGAATATTTCCAAGACCATGCAAAACGGCTATGTATTTGAAGTGGAATCGGTAAAGCTTACCCCGGCTTCAACGACCATTTTGCTCAAAGAGATTCCGCCGGACGACAAACCGTATGAGCCTGCGTACAGGCTGTTAAACGACAAAGGAGAGGCTATCGAAGAGGTGGAAGAAACCCTCACTTGGGACGAAAAGGGAATCTGGAGAAGGTTTGTCATTCCACTTCGGGAAAGACCGGAGTCCGTCAAGCTCATCCCCAGCATGAACGGCGTTGAGGAAACGGAGAAGGCCGTAACCATTCCGCTCAAAGCGGACAGTCAAAACAAATAGATGAAAAGAGGAGAGATCATAATGGCAAATAAACGGACATCGCAGACAATCGGCCGTCTATTTTTGGCGGGCGTGGTCACAGTTGCAGGCATATCGGCAGTCCTTCCGGGGGAGACATCAACCGTGCAAGCGGCTCCTGTGAAAACCGCAACCGGAGCACAGACAAAAGCCGCACAGGCCAATCCAAGTGTGACGGTGAACGGAATGACAGTGACGGTGAACGAAGTCTTCTTTGACGGCTCGCGCATGGATATCGGTTATGCCATCCAGATACCCAATGCCCAGAATGAAGCAGAAGCTCTCAAAATGGCCCAGACAATCAAGCTTTGGCAATTTACCGTGGATAATTCCGACAAGCCCGTTCCTTACAAAGGCAATCAAGAAGTGGAGCGGGTAAACGGAAACCTTTTTAAAGGGATACGGAATATCGAATTCACGGAGCCTTTGCCAGACAAGTTTACCTTGCATGCAAAGGTGGCGTTTGGCAATAATGTGATAGATCCAAAGACAACGGGGCAGCTGGACATTCCTGTAGTAAAACAGCAGAAGCCGGAAGATGGCGCAGAGCTGTCTCCACAAGTATCCCCGACCACGCAAAGCGGTGCAGGGGGCTCCGCAACACCTGCTCCTGACAAAGCAGAGGAACCTTTGCCCAAGCATGTTCAGCAAAGCTATCAAAAATTATTGGAGGCAGAACCGCTTCTGAAAAGCCTGAAAATGACGGGGTATTCCAAAAGCCCGATGACAGACAACGGGCAAATTCGCGGAGTATGGGGGATCGCGCTCCATGAAACCGGAAATTTTGACGACAAGGGGAAGATGTTTGCCGCGATGCAGTTTGACAGTACGACAGGAGAGCTATTGGATTACGGCTCCTTTGGTTCTCCAACTTTCAGGGAAGAGCCGAAAAATAGTACGCAAACGGAGGCTTTTTACAGACAAAAAGCAGCCGAATTCATCCAAAAGCTGCTTGGCAATGAACATGTGAAGCAGTATCAGAAGACCGGAACAGTGGAAATAAGCATGAGAACCTACAATAAGACCGTGGAAAGACAAACGGGTACTGCCCAATTTGATTACAATGGAGAACGATTTCAGATTGTTGTGGATGTCAACGGCTACCTGCACACGTACAATCGCATACCGCTGTCTCATTTGCTGAAACAGCGGTAAAGGACAAAAAGAATGACAACGGAAAAAACATCCCGACCCACTGTTATGTAGTGGAACGGGATGTTTTTTAGTGATGCTCTACCAGGCTGTCTACGGGAACGCTTTGTTCTCGTTCTGGCTCGTCCAGCGGATAGACTCTGGCCATGTCGGTTTCGTCGTCCACGTGCTGGATATAGACAGGCACCCTATCCAAGGTGACATTTGCCATGACGGGGGAAGCCGCGATCTCCTTGGCGCGCTGCTTGTTCACTGTACAGACCTCCTCGCGTTGTTTGTCCCAAGTAGTATTTGCTGGAGGGGTGGGAAAGCATTCCGAGACGTGTTTTTATGGGTGTGAGATTACTGCTGGTCCAGGGAGAGTAATGGTTAATTAGAGCTGTTTGCCAATTACTTAAGGGGGCGTAATGAGCTGTCGCTCAAGGGCAATGTCTGTGTAATCAAAGCTTCATCTCGCGCATAATTCGGCCACCCATGATATTCTCGGGTGCATATGCCGGGGAACGCTCTTTTTCCAATGGGGAAGGACATGTGAAGCGCAGCCCCCGCACCATTTGAAAATGGGGCATTCTGGGGTAGAATAAGGACGACAAACAGGTACGGAAAGGACGATTTACATAATGGACAAGAAGGAAAAAACGATTCGCATCGATGGCAAGGACATAGTGCTGCACCCGGAGCATCCGGTGCGCTTTGCCTGCATGGAGCATGCGGATACGCAGATAGATGAGTATGTGGATGAGTTTGAGGCTGCGCCGGATACGTACCGCGCCGCTTCCGTCGAGGACGAGACGCTGGACAAGCGCTGCCGCGAGTGCGGAGCTCCGGCCGACATTGCGTTGTTGCGCGAGAAAGGAATGTAAGGGCGTGCAGATTACAATCGTGACGGTGGGCAAGCTGAAAGAGAAATACCTGCGGGAAGGGATCGCGGAATACACCAAGCGCCTGTCGGCGTATTGCAAGCTGCAGATCGTGGAGGTCAGCGACGAGAAAGCGCCGGAAGAGCTGAGCGCGAGCGAGATGGAACAGGTCAAGCGCAAGGAGGGCGAGCGCATCCTCGCTCACATCAAGCAGGATCATTATGTGATCGCGCTTGCGATCGACGGGCAGATGTGGTCGTCGGAGAAGCTGTCGGCCGAGATGGACAAGCTGGCTTTGCATGGGCGCAGCCAGGTGGCGTTTGTGATCGGGGGATCGCTGGGGCTGGCTGGTGAGGTGCTGAAGCGGGCGGATGCGCAGTTGTCTTTCTCTAAAATGACGTTTCCGCATCAGTTGGTAAGGTTGATGCTGGTGGAGCAGGTTTATCGGGCGTTTCGGATTGGGCGGGGGGAACCGTATCACAAGTGACGGCGAAAAATTTAAGTGTCAAGGGGAGTATAGAATCCGCAGGAATAATGGAGGAAGGTGCCGGCCAGAATTTGAAGTGACTTCGTTTGGAACTACTCAGATACAGAGAGGCATATTCAGCCGGGCTAATCCGCATCATCTTACCGTATCGCGGCTAGTTACTTCGGGATTTAAGGTGGTGGGGCGTCATGAATATTAGAGACGTTATAGGAAATGATTGCAAAAAGATATGAAAGGTGAGTGCTCAAATGAAGTGGACGATTACAGCTGATAAATTAGATTCTACCGATGCCACACTCGTTTCATTATTACAACTATTATGCAGTCTAGAGTTCGCAATATCATCAGCTAAGTGGTACGTTGGGGAAGGCGCAGGGCGCTCTGAACTGCCTCCACATGAGCACGTACTAGCACTTGCTTTAAACATTGCAAGTATTGGTGAGGCACTACATAAGTTTGATTATTTTACTACCCAGGTGATTATAAAGATTTCGTCTTCATGGGATAATATGGTAAAGGAATCATGGGAGTATCTAAAATCTGATGAAGTTGCTGAACTCAAAAAACTCAATCTAAAGTATGTAAGTGATAAATCGACATTTCACATTGATCCCGAACCAGTAAAACAATTTACCTGAATCCGTGAAAAAGAGCAGCGTCCCGGCCTTTATACGCCCATTATGTGGAAACAGAGGGGAGTGAGGCGCTCTGTCAGCACCAAACGCGGTAGGGAGCAGATTCAAACAGAGCGCGCCACGCAAAGGGCACTCCGGAGGGTTATGAAAGTACTTCGTTCCATGCGAAAGTTTGGTGTAAATGCGTCAGAACGTTGGAAACCACGGACTATGGATTCAAATCGCAACTTAATCTCGCGGGCATGTTTCACCATGCGGGAGGCCAGCCAAATCAAGCTTTCAATAACCGTTCTCACGCGGCGGCGCGTCACTTTTACCTTCACCGGTGCGTCGGGTTCCTGCAGCGAAATTTGCCCAATTGCCCTGAGCAGGTTATACGCGAATAAGCCCGCGCAAAGCACTAAATCGTTGGTGGCGAATTTGCCGGAAGGTAATCTCTCCAGATTCAAATCTGTTTTGAGCTCACTATGGAATTGCTCGCTTGTTGCATGATCGCGATACAAACGGATCGCCTGCGAGGGCGCACATTGCAGAGTCGTAAAGAACACTTGTGCTTCGACGCTCGGCGTCAGCAGGATTTGACCATCTGCCTCCATTGTTCGCTCAATCACTTGGTACACAACGCGAATGGGACGTAGAAGCTTTTTGTCTTCCCAGATCATGGCGCCCAAATAGACGCGCTTGCCTTCGCGCTCTTCACAGCACATGCCGTCTTGCTTGGCAATCGCCAACCAGCTCTCCGGCGATTCGCGGCGTAAATTGCGCTTGATGATGAAGTCCACCTTAGCATCCAGACAGACATTCAAGTTTTCAATTGCGTCATTACCGGCGTCCATGCGTACCAAGAGTGGTTGATTCGTCGCCCGTCTGGCCAGTTCCAAGCTTTGCTACAAGAAGGCGTCTGCTTCTTTCTGCACATGCTTGCTGCCTTCACGCAAATTGACATTGATGCCGTACCCTTCTTGTCCGAGATAGGCGAAGAAGGGAGAGTAACCGTCAACCTTTTTATACGTAAGGAAGACCCCTTTTTTGGGTTTTGCTATTGTCAAACGGAGAGACATCCAGATCCAGCGGCAACCAAAACTGCTGGTTGCTTTGCCGATCGGTTACCTGAACGGGAGTGAGTGGCGTCTGAAGCGAACGAATCAAGTCGGCCGATTCTTCCAGTAAGATCGTCTGCCAATCGTAGCTGTACGAAGCGGCTAAATACAGACGCTGTCGGAGTGTCGGGATGACGGAACATGGTAAATTCCAAGCGCCTAGGGAAAGAAGTGATCCGCCCGAAACGGTTCAATATGATCAAAGTCACTTTTGCCTTGACAGAGCAGACCCTATCGCCGCGGCTCAGGCACCCAGGAAAGCGGTCACGTCGCTTTCCTGGGTCGCTTGGAGTCGCTTTTAGAACGTTAGATCACCTGCTCACTAACCTTGGTGCAACCGCGTTCGCCAAGTAACCGACAAACGGCAGTGCGTCCAAGCAGCCCCATCTGAATAGCAAACCTGGGTTGACAAACAGAGCTTAGAGGGCGACCAGCTCTGCGAGCTTGGCCGCGACGTCTGCCATTGGCTCTTCTGCAGTGTCCAGGCCGCTTCGTGATCCGAGCAAGGGACTGACTTCGCGGAGAGCTTCATACGTTGTCTCGTGCACAATCGGAACGAGCCGCTCACGAGCGAGGAGTGCCGAAAGTTCTTTGTCGGCGATGCCCTCTGCTGGGAGGCGGCGTAGCAGCGCAGGGGTCACCAGCACAATCCCAATTCGCGAGTTCGCCAAGCCCTTGTCGATGGCGCGAAGCAACGGCATGCCGAGGCCAACGTCCTTCTCGCTGAACCAGACGGAGACACCACGTGACTCAAGCAGATCGTGCAGCTCCTTGGCGGCCCCTTGCCGGTCGTCCCACGCATGGCAGAGGAAGACGTCCCTAAGGTCAGGCAGCTTTGCTAGGTTTTCGACGCTGTTGCGGACTGGTGTGAGTGCCCGAACTTCTTCAGGCGTGTATCTCACGGACGAACCTGCTCCCGACCAGTGTGGCTTTGCACTGCGGCCGGAACCTCCGCCGTTGCTTCGGCCGTCCCCACTCAGGGACGGGGAGTAAGACGGAGGCGAGTACGACCCGTAGCCACTATAGCGGCCATAACGCCCACCACACGCTGGGCAGTTGGCTGCGGCACTCGCTGAGCGATGTCCATTTACTGGAGCTGTGCATCTAGCCATGTCCCTACCTCCTAATATGATTTTCTAGTTATATATTACTTCCAAGCAGGAAAATAATCCATATATTTGATGGATTGTGTCGCATCTTGATTCGTCAGAGGTGTTTAGTTTGATATTTGACCGGGAGAAAGTTTCCGTGCCGGACGTGTCGCTGACTTCGAGGAGTGAAGGATGGAGCGGCTTGGACTGGATATTCCTGTGCAGGCCGGCTACTTGAGGTGTATATGCTGATGATGCAAGGGACGCTACCACCAAAGGGCTAATTTCCCTGGAAGTCGAACGCCATGGAACATTGGTTCACAGATTAAAGAGTTTGTCGGAGTCGGGGCGCACATGTTCGCCATTGCTTGCAGGCGAAGCTTTGAACTCGGGGTGAATATTGATTGGTCGAACGTAGAGGAGCCTAGCGAAGCCATTCGCAAGCACTTGGACGAAGTTATTGAAGAGGCTCAAACAAAAGAAGATATCGAAAAGAGAAGGCGGTATATCGAAGAGAGCCTTAGCACTCGGAATCTCGTAAATCAAGTCGCCCCTCTTTCGTCTTGCAAAATTACCGCCTTTAAACCAAGAAAAGAGGACATTATCGTACCAAAAGGTGACGAATACGAGGAGTGGGACAAGGTTCATAATTGGTCAGGTGGAGAGCAGTACGCAGTGTATTTGACCATGTATATGATCATGGTCAATCACGTACGGAAACAAGCGGACGGCAAATATAATGTCTTCAAAACCATTGTTGCGGACAACCCGTTTGGCAAAGCTTCTTCCGGTCATATCCTAAAACCGATTTTCGAAGTGGCCGAAAAGAATCAAGTAAAATTAATATGTTTTACAGCTCACCGCGCGGATGAAATTTTATCGAATTTCCCAACCTGTTATAGTCTAAAAGGAAGAAACGTGTACGGTATGGATGTGATGTCGCTTAATCCAATGCACCTAACGTATCAGTTAGAAGCCGGTTATGTAAAGAAATAAAAAAAATCAGGTCCCGGAAAAATGGGCCTGATTTTTTTCGCCGCGTCATTTTGAGGAACTATGACTATAAGCCGTCTTACATCATAATAGTAAATGAAGAATCCCTGCTAGCGTTTAAGGCTGTGGGGGTTCCTATATTGAATAAAAAGTTTATCTTGCTGCAACTGCGTCAACAACAGAACTTTTATTCCAACCGACCATGATGTCTGCATTATTAGAGACTTTTGTAGGAATTCGCTCTTGTCCCCATGGTTTAACACCGATTATGTATTTCTCGTAGGATACTGCAGTGTCGATTTCAAAATCAATCCAATCACTATGTGCAGCATACATACCTGCTAAAATAATTACAATAGATGCTGGTTTGATTTGAGCGTCAAGTGCATTTTTCAGCTTAGTCTTTCCACTCGATGTATTAGGATCAATTAATGGATCATGTTCTGGAACTGAATAGTTTTTCCAGTTAAACTTTCCTTCAGATTGAGCTTCATTAAGCCATTGAACTACTTTGTTATAATGTTCTGTGTATTTCCAAGCATGGCTGATAAAAATGTTATATGTCTTCATAATCTACTTACACTCCTTTTAATATGGAATTATACTGACAAAGGGAAAAGTTCGTCTCAAATCGAAAATTATTTCAAATAGTAACATAATAATTCATTCAAAGTTAATTTGGTTTATTCTTGTTAGAACTAGAGGATGCGAGTTGTGACCAATTAATATTTTCTGATGATATGATGCTTTCCACCCTTTCAACCAACAAATGGAAGGAGCGTTCTTCGTACGGAGTAGTACCGGTAAGATAGAGGTACTTTTCATGCCTAAGCAATTCACAAGTAGCTCGATACTGCATCCAATTTTCGTGATAACCTCCTAGTCTAGTAATAGATGCAATAATGACAATTATTGAGCCTATCAGAGCTATTGCAAACGGAACTAACCAGTGATTAGAAACATATCCACTCAAAAGAGGAATGACTGCGGCAAAGATGATTTCCCAAGTTTGCAACCTTTTATAAATTTTACGAGCATGAGTACTTTTATTGTCATACCAATCTATTTGTTCGTCTAAGCGCATTTTGATGTATTCACTTGGAGACATAGTTGTGTTTTCACTAAATCCACTCATGATTGCACCTAGGATTATGAGTCGAAACATCTATGGACTTCATTTTCCACCGCCTACTTCAATATACCTTCAAAACTGGAAAGATATTTTGTATCTAACTCTGCGCTGGTGAAAATACGTCGAACCCCTTTTAATGCGGATTCTTTTTGTCGTTCCCTTGGCGATGGATTACGCTTTAAACCAATACCATACGATTCTAATGCATTTTCATATTTACCAAGGACAAGAAACAACTCACCTACTGTAAAGTCCAACCAAAAGGAGACTTTATCATGCGTCAATAAATCATGACAAACTTTTAGTACGTTTGCAGCTAAGTCCCGCGCTTCTTCTAATCTTCCTGCAAGTAATTTAAGGGTAACAGCATTAACACCACAATAATAACTATAAGAATCTTTTTGATATGCTACTTCATAGGCTGAAATTGCAATTTCGAGTTCTTCTTTCCGACCAGTAGTTTCAAATAATTCTCTATGTAATCTTCCTTCGAGACCAGCTATTTCTGGTAAAAATCTCGCATCAGGGAAATCACGATAAATAAAATCTAAACTTTCTTTTGCCTGGCCATGCTCTCCCTGTTCAAGCAAAATGAGAACTTTCCTATGAAGTAGCCCCAGATCGTCTGGCAAAATTTCAAGAGCCTTCATAACTTCATTAAATGCCATTCCGTAATTTTTCGTCTCCAAAAATACTTGGCTTAACAACTCATGAATTTGTACATCTACAGCACTATCTGTTCCCAATGAAGAATACATAGAATCTACTAACGATGGAAGTTCCGAAATCCTACCAGAATTTAAGTAAGATTCGACTCTTCGCATCCAAATAGAAACGGCCGTCGGACCAGCATTACGAGGTGGCCTATGTAGACGCACCGAACCAATGTATGTGTCTAAAATCGGTTCCCAATACTGTTTTTTGGGTGTTAGTTTAGCCTCTACAAGCAATCTTTCACATATTTCAATAATTCTATCTTTTTCTTCTCCAGAATACGCTTGATAGGATGATAAAGGTCCTTCAAAATCTGAAAGAGGCATAGAGTATACCACAGGTATTAATCCTCTCTCTTTATTTGTCCCACTAGCAACGCCACATTCCCACAGAATCCATGGTCTCTCTATACTTCTTGGACTAATGATTGCAATCACATAATCAGCCGCAGATAGCTTTTCGTAAATACTGTCACGCCACTCTGCGCCTATTTTCATTCCCCCGGAGGGCTTTGTATCACTAGAAAGCCAGACCTCAATAGCTCCTTGAGATACATGATCTAGTAAAGTTTGCCACGCTAGAGCCAAGTCTTTTTCATCATGAGAGTGGCTAATAAATACTTTAAGCATTTGAAGCATCACCTCGTAAACTTTTAAAAGATTTTGAAAAACTACTTGATAGCAATTGGCGAAGTCGAATGATAGATAATAGTATATTATAAATATTTCCATTTGTAAAGAACGTGTGTTTGTATTGGTCTGCTTCACTACTCTTGATGATCTATTACGTCGGAGGAGTGTGTTCTTAGTTAGTCCAGTAATGATTAAAGAGAATTAGAAATACCCGATATCGAATTACTTTCGGCAAACTCGTCGATTTATAGCGTATTATCTCTATGGGTTTACACGACTTTTTTGATTTAGTTCTAGAAACCGGAAGCGTAAAAATCGGGAAAGGCGCTTCAATCCATATCAAATTTTTTTGAACCGATTGGCAACGTTCACGGCCATTGGACTGCTTCATACGTCATGCATCACGCTCATGAATCTTTTTATCCTGAACGCCTTCGTGGCGGAGAGCTTGATGAAGTCGTGTTGGAGGAAGTATAAAGTTACTGGGGAAATTATGAATAGTGCCTCTTAGAGATTTGTTATGGATGTTTTTCTATGAGTAAATCGACAACAAAGCCCACCATTTACCAAATTATGATATTATTAAATGGAATAAATGTTGTGAATAACAGTGGAATTTTAGGCAAACTACATGCTCTTAATAAGAGGGGAATAAAAGGGGTGAATGTATACCTAAGACTGTGGGATGGAGGCTAGTTTGACTAAGTGTTGAAGCTGATGGAGGCGCTCTATGAATCGCTCAATATGCAAAGCACTTCAAGGGGAGCACCCGTACCCGCATATTGTCGAGGAAATTCAGCTAAGTTCAAGATTTTTGGGGGTTTAAGTACTATCGCGTATCTGGAATGGAAGGGTTTGTGACATAATGACCGGGAATCGAACCGTTTATATATCATATAGCTGGACGAACGAAGAACATAAGAAGAATGTTTGGATATTCGCGGAAATGCTTGTTAGAGACGGTATTCAAGTAAAGATAGACATATGGGATCTTAAGAAGGGGCATGATGTACATGTTTTTATGCAAAGCATGGTCACCTCCAACGAGATCCATAAGGTACTGATTATATGTGATAAAGGTTACAAGGAAAAGGCTGAATCGAGAAAAGGAGGTGTCGGAGCGGAGACGAACATCATTACGTCCCAGATTTACGACATCGCCAAACAAGAGAAATTTATTCCTGTCGTTGTCGAGAAGGATACGGATGGTCAACCTTATATTCCTACTTATCTTTCTACCCGACTCTATATCGACTTGTCATCATCTAGTTCCTTTGAGGAGCAGTACCAGAGTCTCGTACGCGATATTTACGGGGTTCCGCTTCATAAGAAGCCCTTACTAGGACAACCCCCACAATACTTGTTGGCCGAGGTCGGCGTAGCTCTTACAGCTCAACATGAGGATAGGGACTCAGCAAAGGAAGAAGAGAAAGTCCGCTATTGGTATCAGCAGTTGGTCAAGAAAGATGAGGATCATTCTGAGTATATAGCCCCTTTTTTTGAATATTTCAGAGATGCGATTCACCCGAGTCCGACAACCGTTGCTCTTTTGTCGTCAACTATCCAATTGGACATGGAAATTCGCATTTATCGGATGCTGGAGCAGGCCACGGACAAGATGCTCTTCCTTGATGTACTGAAGAGATACGGGCTGGAAGGATTGTTTATAGAGCGGGTTATTGACTACTGTCAATTTGTGAATATCAAAAGTTTTGAGAATCATCGGTATTCAGAGTTATTGATGAGGTTGTGTGAATATTTTAATCACTTACACGGGCATGAGATTAATTATATCAAGGCGCTTTATAGACACGTTTCTAGGGCAGACGAGAGATTCCAACAACGGGGGAATGACGATAATGGACTGGACACGATCAGTTTATACATAGGGTTGCTTTATCCTGATCTCATTGTCCCCCTGCTCGAGAAATATGGGGAGAGACTTACGGGGTGGTTTCCGACTATTACCAATTGGGGCGGCAATCTAGAGATAAACCAAATTTTATCAATCGTCAATGGTTGTTCGTTAAGTGAAAGTGAGAAGGAGAAGCTCAGATTCAGGTATTTGGTGGGCCTGCACTTTAGGGCAAAACTTACAAGTAACATTTATCTGATACTGAAGAAACAATTGGAGGGGGAGTATCACCAACGTCCGATTGAGAAGATGAATGTTTACGATAGCACAGTGGAATTCAAATTCTCCCATAAGGAGTATAGTGAACGGGACGTCTATTATTCCATCAAAGTGGAGGAGGATATTGTCTCCTATTGTGTCCGAATAGGGTTGGGAGAACTGGAATTAGCGATTACTCAGCATAATGTAGCTGAAGACGGTATCGTTGATATGCATTTTCGTTATGGGGATAAAAAGGGACGGATCAAAGAATCGGATTATAACAATTTTGATCAGAGTGTAGCGGAACGCTTAAGGGAATATATCAACCTGTTCCTCAGCGCATCATTTTCAGTGGAGGCTACATCCATGTCAATCGCTAAAGAGAAGCCATCTGTTTTTATAGGCTCATCTGGTAAAAATGTGAAGTTTGCGAAGGCTATACACTTTAACCTAGAAGACGAAACTTATCCAACTCCTTGGACTGCCCATGATTTTCAGTTGTCGAGCAGCATATTAGATGGCTTGATTGATGCTTTAGAAAAATCGGATTTTGCAGTGTTCGTGTTTGCTCCTGACGATGCCGCTACAGCGAAGGATCAGCAAGTAACGATGGTACGTGACAATGTGCTGTTTGAGCTTGGGCTGTCTATGGGTAAGCTAGGTAGGGAGCGAACATTCTTTGTGGCGCCACGAGAGTTGGGGGACTTGCACATTCCTACTGACTTGCTCGGAGTCACCTATGCCCCTTACGATGCGAGTAGACCGGACGGTAACTACGAAGCAGCGTTGCTAACGGCTTGTGAGAAGATAAAGAGAGAGATTGCACGGGTAGGGTCAAGAGCAAGATGATCGTTTAAGCAGACATATCATTGGATGAATTCAAACCTAGATGTAAGAACAAGGGGTAAGAAGAAAAGGAGCACGATGCCAAGCATTGCGCTCTTTTTTGGTTCGAGTCAGCGGCAAGGGTTTTCAAACGTAGCACATCAAACGGTTATTATTATGGTTGTGAAGAAAATTGACCGTCCGACCCGTTACGGTGAAGATTTTCACACGTAACACATCAAACGGTCAATTTATTAGATAAGATAAAGTATTTTAAGTTATTGCCCTTATAATATATCTCATCTGTTATAACTCCAGCGTAGATAAAATAGGAAGAATGGATCAAGGATATGTAATTCTTGATCCTTCCATTCAAGAATACGGAACATTTCTCCACTCTCATGAAGTATTTTTTGTATCTGTATAAGAGTGTTTGAAATGGTGAGTGTAGCTGGTGTTTTTTCACCATCTTTGAGCACATTATTAATCCTTCTCTGTATATCAGCAATATCAATACATACTAATGGAGGATCTTCAGCGAGAGCAAATAAGACAACATGATAAATATCCAAGTTCTTTCCATTTCTAAGATTATACTGTGTACGGTTATTGCGACCTTGAACAGGGCCAATAACTAATTTGCGTATTACTGCCTCGTAATTCTCATGATCCAAAGTTGTCTCTTCAAATGCTTCAAAAATGCTTTGTTCATTTTCTATGGAAGTAATGTTTGTATCTTCATCAATGTTTAAGACGAAAGATAGGTTTAGGCAATTTTGTTGCATTAATTGAGGAGAAGTAATACTTTCTTTGACTAATAAATCAAGGAATACGTCAGGAATCTCAACATGCAACAGATCAAAGCCCGTTTTTGGTATTTTTCTTAGTTCTTCATGGGTCCAAGGTTCAATATTAATATATCTCACACGTCCACTTAAATCAGGATTCAAGCGAATAGCATCGTCTGCACGGTGTGGAAGAGAAACAACCACTGCCTTTAGACCATAAAAGATTTGACTTTTTAATATTCGAGAAATATATTTTTGGACTTCAGAGTTAATATAATGAAAATCATCAATTACCAAGACTTTTTCATTGCGTATCAGATAATCAATAATTTTGTTGCTACTTCGCTGCTGTTTTTCTTTAACCGTTTCAGAATCGCTTTCTTTCAATCCCGAAGTAACTTTACCACTAAAATCCGCTAATAAAGGTACACCAGCCTTTGCACCAGCTTCACCACTAAAGTTATTCTCAAAAGTTTGTTGACTAGTGGTTTCAACTTCTAAAGGCATCTCGAGTATTTCGGCAACCTGAATCCAAAAATCATCTGATTTTTGAATATGAGAACCACTCACTTCAATAATTTTATCTGTAGGTATTACACTATGACATAGAACTGTTTTGCCCGATTTTGATGACCCGGTAATTAAGGTCAAGACGCCTTTAGTTTTGAGCGCTTTAGACAATCGTGATTCATATGTATCTCGTCCATTAATTGATCTATTTACATATGTAAGTTCTGGGAACGAAGTAGGCTGAAAAACCTCAGAAGATTCATACTGCCTTCTAACCATTGTACGCTCCTCCTTTCTATTACATATCTTTACCAAGTATAGCATAAGATAAAATGGGTCACTAATTATAACTTTATACGTAATTGGATTGAAAACTCCTATTTGAAATTTTAAAAAATTTTTACTTTTATATTAAACATATTTGAGTTTGGGGATTCGGAGTATACAGCACAATAATCTAGTTAAAACTGATTTTTGAAATTTTATTTCGAAAGGATGTTACATTGTGCTCTTAATTAAGCATAGAAAAACTAGAAAACTGCTATTCCTAATCATTAAAAGAATACAAAAAGAATTCATTCAAAATCCAGAAAAACATAATTTAAGTATCAGTAAAACAGATATTTTAAATATTGAAAGATTGTTAATAAGAAGGCAGATTATAAGCAAGAGGGAATCTAACAAATACCTTAAATCTGAAACAAGCTTCTCATATTTAAGTATTATTTGTATAAGTTACCTTGGTTTTGCTGTGCTACAAGGCCAAAATGGTAGATCTCCTATTCCTAAAACTTTTTTTGAAATTAATGAAAAACCCGACCCAAATTTCGTATTACAAAATTTATTGATGCAAATCGCGAATCATTCACTGGCCATAGTTAATCTTGTGAATAGTGGACTTGATACTTCAGCGCGTACTCTTTTAAGAGGTCTTTTAGAATTATCATGGCTAACAGTTGTAGTAATTGCTGAGAAAGATAATTTTAAAAGGTACTTTGATTCAAAGAATGAAGAAGCAGAAAAAGGGATTTGGCGTAAGTACTTTTCAATAAACAGTTTAAACTCTAGTTTAGAGGAGATAGAGAAGAAATTAGGCCTTTCTGAAGAGGTAATAAATGAACTGAAAGAAATAAGGAGTAAAAGTTACACTTACTATTCCAGATATCTACATAATTCATATGCATGTGTTATGTTAGGCCCCTACTCTTTTTCCTTTAAAGATATGGAGAGTATGCATATAAGTTTGTTTGGAAAAGCCTCTATGGCATCAAAACAGACTTTGGGTGTTTTAAACTGGAATCTAGTATACTTGATACTTTTGATTTGGCCTATTCTTTATAACATCCACAATTTCACAGAGTATCGAAGTGATTTAGTATGGTTAGAGGCATTATCCCTACGAGAGGCAGTATTGGATGTTTATGAAATAAACAACTTGAGTAATGAATAACCTTTCGGATAAATATGGTCTTGTATTTAAATATGAATTTCAATTAGACTTGATCAATTATCAGAAGTTAAATTGACCGTCCGACCCGTTACGGTGAACCGTACCACAAGTAACGGCAAGATTTTTCGGAAAACTCGCAGAATGCATTTTCGTACTCAGCGGTCTCAGCGGCCGAGATTACCCTGGAGCCATAACGGCTGAGTCGGAAGCAGACATGACCGACCCATCAATTGGATTGCTAGGAGCTTGTCGCGCCCGCGAAAGCTCCTTTCGCATTTTTCGCCGCCCCCTGCTTTTATCCACCTAACTCCTCTTTTATCCATCCTCCCCTCTTTTGTAAACCTTCCAAGACCTCTTCGGGGACTTCCCTGACCTTGATATCTTCACCTAGGAAAAGAAGCCAATTCGTGATATCCGTCAACTCTTCGGGTTGATGTACGTTGACAAAAGTCTTTAGAATGGCGGTGGTTTGGTAAGGATTCGTATAGGAAAGGGAAACTTTTAAAGGATGGTATTTTTTGAACTGTGCAATCGCCTTTGGACCAAGTTCCAGGACAAGGTTCGTACCTTCTTCCTGCTTACTTAGTTTTTCTACTATTTTTTTTCTGCTTACTCTTTTTTTCGTATCGTATGGTTTGACATCGGTGAGATTGTCGACAGGGAAAATCCGTCTTTTTTCATCCTTCAAGTCAAAGCCTTCAATCAGCCAAACGCCTTTTTCATGATAAAGGTGCAAGAGATAAACGGGATAAGACTTGATTTCCTTCTCTTCCTTAACGGAAGTGAATAAATAGCGATCCAAAAGAAGGATTTGGATGAGCTTTTCTAACATGGGATGGGGGAGATCTGATAGGTCAAGCAGGTCGGGATTATGGGGGTTGGTTCCTTCAAAAAGCAAGATTTGATTTAAAAGTACAAGGTCATCTTGCTGGTTTTGTGAGATGAGGCCGAGTAATTTTTCAGCTAGAGACTGACGGCTTTTTAGATAAGGGAGTTGTTTATTTCTTGTGGCCATGAAGGCGATAAAAAGAGCTTTAATCTCATTATCGGTAAAGCGAACAGAGGGAAGGACAGAGTTGTTCATGACAAAGTAACCCCCAGCCCTTCCCACTTCAGCGACAAGTGGCATCCCCATGGCTTCAATTTCTCTGATATCTCGAATAGCTGTCGAACGAGAGATGTTAAATTCTCGCATGATTTCGGAAATGGTAAAGTAGGCCCGGTTGTTGATATACCGCATGATTATATTAATCCGTTCAACTTTTTTCATCGGGGCCTCCTAAACAGTATCATTTTTTGACATGATTTAAGACTATTATAAACTCATCAAGGGAAAAGACATATCATTTGATCCAAGTAAAAACGAGGAGGTTTTTGGATTATGGCAGATTATACTCTGGTAGAAAAGGATGGCTTTACCGTTTTAGGTATTGGATTTGAGATTACGAGCGAATTCAGAGATTTTGCAGGCATTAACAAGGAAAAAGCAGACTTTTGGTCGGCAATTAAACAAGATGGAAGGCTAGACACTTTAAAAGCAATCGCCACCAATGACTACATTTTTGCCGTAAACGAAGCGGTGAATAGCAAGATGATGCATTATGCTGGCGTCATGACGGAGGAAACGCTGCCGGAAGCGACTAGAGTGATCCAATTTCCCAAGGGGGAATATCTGGTTGTGAAAGGGGAAGGAAAGACGTTTGATGAAGTGAGTAATATGCTTACGGGCATTGCCTTTGGTCAAGTCTTGCCTGAAGCAAAGGATTTTGCCTATGTTGGAGGGCCAAATACAACGGTCGAGATGGGGATGCGAGACGGCTTGGTAATCGGTGAAATCTGGATTCCGGTTGTTAGGAAATAAAGAGGAGGCATGGACTTGTCCTATATCGTTGATTTTAAAAATGTGTCTACGGTTGGTTTAGAGTCTTCACCTGTAGCAGAAGCTCTCGCTGGTTTACGTGCGAATGAAGCCCGTTACTTTATGAACAAATACAAGCATGAATTTACGGTTGTACCAGCCAGCGAAAGCCAGGAGACTCTTGATTATGTGAACCGAATTTTGAAGGAAGAACGTAATATTGAGTTTTCGGCAAAACCTTTGGAGACCTCGCGTTTTCAAGTGGAAAATATCCAATTTGCCTACGTCTTTTATGAGGATGGTCTGGGGATCAATGTCATGTATACGGTTGATGACCCTAAGAAGCGGGCTGTTGGTTTTAAGCTTTCTGAGGGGATGGAGGTACCTAAGGAGCTAGAAGAGAAGTTTAAGTTTGCTAGGCAGAAGTCTAAACTGGCTGGAACCATTCGGGGCTCGTTTTTTGTCATCAAAGGAGAATATTAAAGCAAGCCTCTAGCCGCTGTTTCAAGGCACGTATTTGTGCTCTTGCAGCGGCTTTTTCATGTGAATTCGGACTTTTCCGGGTGGCGCCCCAAAACACCCAAATTTAGACCAAAAACCAATTGACTTAACAATATGCCTCGTGATACATTGTGCATACACAAAATGCACAATTTGTTGAGGAGGGATGGAATGCTGGCCTTAGACATTCGGAATTTAAATAAAAAATACCCCAACTTTCAGTTAAAAGACGTATCGTTTCAATTGGAGAAGGGTTATATTATGGGTTTTATCGGTGCCAATGGCGCTGGAAAAACGACCATGATCAAATCGATCTTGAACATGATTCAAATCGATAGCGGAGAGATATGTATTTTGGGCAAAAACATCGCTGAACACGAAATCGAATTGAAGCAGGACATCGGATGCGCATTCAGCGGTGTCGATTTCTATACGCGCAGCAAGATTAAAACGCTGACGAATATCACGAAGAAGTTCTATAAGAATTGGAGCGATGAAACCTACTACAGCTATCTTAAAAGATTCAAATTGGACGAAAACAAAAAAATCGCTGAATTGTCCACGGGAATGAAAGTAAAGTACAGCCTGGCTCTTGCTTTATCCCATGGCGCGAAGCTTCTCATCTTGGATGAACCGACAAGCGGACTCGATACGGTCGCAAGGGACGATCTGTTGGATATTTTTCAAGAGCTCATCGTTGGCGGCGAGATCAGCATTCTATTCTCCACGCACATTACATCCGACTTGGAAAAATGCGCAGATTTCATTACCTTCATCGAAAACGGGCAAATCATCGCCAGTTCGGAGAAACACGATTTTATGGAGTCCTATCGTTTGCTCAGCGGCAGCGAGAGTCAGTTGAACGAAGTGAAGGAACATTTGATTTCCTACAAAATCAACTCATTCGGCTTTACCGGATTGATTCATGCCAAAGACTTCGATCCATCCTCCGAAATAAAGTCGGCAACGCCAAGCCTAGAGGAGATCATGATTTATTTCGCGAAAAAGGAGGATGCGTATGTATAATTTGGTGATGAAGGATTTGAAATTGGGAGTAAACCCTTGGTTCTTCACATTACCCTTATTTATGGGTGCCTTGACACTTATTCCTGGTTGGATCTATTTTATCGTTCCATTTTATTTTTGTTGGATATCGGTACCGAACATATTTGGCGGATTTAAAACGCAGAACGATTTGATGTTTAGCTCGATGATGCCCGTAAACAAAAAAGACATCGTGAAAGCCAGGATAACCGTTGTTGTCATCTTGGAATTATTGCACCTTGTCTTTGCCATGATATTCAGCATATTTACGCTTCGCTTATACCCGCATCTAATCTACTATTTCTTCGCGCCGCACATGGGTTTTTGGGGATTATGTTTTGTCATGCTCGCGATTTTCAACATCGTATTCCTACCCATGTATTACAAGACGGCGTATAAGTTTGGCGCGGCATCGGTCGCAGCGATTACGGCCGCTATGCTTTTTGCCGGAGTTGCGCAATGGGTCGGCATCCAGAGTCCGTGGGTGAACGACATTTTCAATGGCTCTGGGGCTGACAATACGCTGCTTCAACTATCCATTCTGATCGTAGGCATTGTGATATTTATTGCATTCACTCTAATTGCCTACCGGATTGCGGTGAAACGATTTCTGAAAGTAGAGATATTATGAACGTATCGATTTCGAACACGTCCGAAAAACCGATTTATCAGCAGCTTTACGAACAAATAAGCGCCCAAATTCTGAAGGGCGAGCTGGAAAGCGGCTACTGTTTACCTCCTATTCGTCGAGCTGCACTGGAGCTTGGCGTTAGTGTCATTACGGTAAAGAAAGCTTGGGAAGAACTCGAACGAAGCGGGTTGATCCATACCGTAACAGGCAAAGGGTGTTTTGTAGCCGGATTCTCGTCTGAGGAGATGCTGCGATTACGCAACGATTTGATCTTAAAGCAAATGGAAAGCGACACCTTATACTACAAATCCTTTGGCCTCACACTAGGTGAAGTTATGGAGTTGTTGAAGAAGATTTATTAACAGTCCCTCTATACTGTTCGGTCACCGGAACTGGATTGTCAACACCAAACTAGACAAATTCCTTTTTAACTGAGCTAGCGATTCAAACTTGCGATTTTTCACGAACTCCGCTTTGATCGGTTTAAAGGTTGCTTCCGCAACTGCATTGTCATAAGGACAGCCTTTCATACTCAATGAACGTCTGATCTTGAATGTGGTTATCACTTCATCAATCGTGAGATTATTAAACTCGCTGCCATGATCCGTGTGAAAAAGCTGGATTTGACGCAGATCTCCTTTTACGCTTGCAAATGCTTGATAAACAAGTTCGGCATCTTTGAATTTTCCGCAGCTGTAACATTTACCAAATCGGATGTACCGGAGTTGATTGACAAACTTAACGCTTCAAAATATAGGGCGGTTTATTTGGACAATGAGATGTATCTGCGTATAACAAATGATAACTCCATACTGATTAGTAAGGATAACGGGTCAGTTTGGAAAAAATATGATACCGACGGTGTCGACGCAAAAGATTTTGCTAACTGGCTTCTGAAAAATGATCCGATTCCAGGCTATTCAATGAAAGAAATCCAGCGTCGCTTAAGAAACGGGGCAGAAGTAAAACATTTAGTGTTTGAAAATGGAAAGGAAATGTATTTTGTAATGGACGGGAACGGCGTACAGATTGAGCTTGTACAGCCTGAAAAAATAGCTTCTGTCCTGATTGATGGGCAGAGAATGATGATTACTTCTGAGAGACTTCCCATGCCTATATCAACACAGATGCTGAAGTCATTTTATAACTTGTTAGTCTCCAGCAACATACTGACAAAAAACCAAGCAGAACAAGATTATTCGGAAAGAATAAAGCATCTTAAAGAAAATGATACGATCTTTACGGTAACGAAATAAAGGGAATTACCAATCTCTAAATTGTCAATCAGCGTATTTTGGCAAACAATAGCTTACTTCCATTTACTTTTGGTAATTCGATGGTAAACATTTCCAATATTGAAGAAGTAGAAGTGTAGGATTATACAAGGTTAAAAGATAGAAGAGGCGGACAGTCGCAAAAAACCCCACATGTGTAGGGTTTTTTGCAAAAATTACAGATCCCAAGGGTTGGTCTGTAACACTTCGATAATTTTTTAATATTATGTAATACGTTTTAGTTAGGCCTATCCTGGTCTGAATCACCTTTGGTGAAATATATATTGTTTTCTAAAAGATTTAATTTCCGTACTGATTTTCCATAAAAAGATATCACTGCATTTAAATTTACAACGGATAAATCTATGGGTAGGAATCTGGATGGTAAGACGAACTGATCATCTTCTGATGTAAATTCCTTTTTAAAACCAACTGATTCTAGTCCAAAATTAAACATATCTGTCGTGCAATAGAAATCTGCGAAAAGAACATCCTCTTCAGTTCCAATCTCTACAATTTTGTTAGCTAGTGCAATAGAAGCATCCTGATTCTTCGAAATAAATTCAACTATACGTAAATTCTTTGCAGTATCATTGACTATTCTTTCAACCCTTGCAACAAACAAGCCTTCATAATTTCCAAGTTGATCTTGGACAGTATACACTAAGTATTCAAAGGTTGGATGGTTTAAATATCTCCAATTAAGAAATTCATAATTACGTGAAACACTAATAGTCTTGGGAGCGATATGCGTATAGTAAAATGTATTCCATTTATTTTCATCCAGGTCCCTATTAACTATTTTTTCCCCGAATTGTGAAACCTTTTGAACGATATTGTAATTTCTTAAATAATATTCATTTCCATTTAATAATACCTCAGCGGTTTTTTTCTTATTAAAAATGCCAATCATCCGCATTAGTTTATGTATGGGTTGCATTACATAATCCTGTGTAATAGTGGGAGGAGAAATACGCATTGCTAATTTACTAAGAGCTATTCCAAAACTGCAGAAAATAGGATATAGCTCAAAAGGTTTTCCGAATATTAGCAAACCGGCCATGGATTTTCTATATTCTTCCAATACTATAATATTTGTTACGTTAGATGCCAACTCTGTCTTTCCATTTACGTTAAATTCATATAACATCAAGCCGCCTAGCCCAATAATTTTGCCATCTTCCCATACACCTATAGCTCCATAGTTATCCTTTCCAATATACTTTTCATGCATAGGATTGTTATAAAACATGAAGTCAAGAAGAGCTCTGTCACGACTTAAAATGTGTCCCTTTTTCCATATTTGGTCAATTGCTTCCATATACATAGGAGCTTCATCTTTCTTAAATAGCCTGATCTCCATTACTCCATTCCACCTTTTGCTGCGGATTTATTGAAGTACCGTCATAATAGGCCTTCGAATTTTGGGATGCCCCTCTTATCCATTTAGGGAGATCATATCATTGACGTAAGATCCGGTAAATAACAAAACTCATTTCAATCGTAACTCGAAACAAAAAATGTTACTATAAAAGGTTAGGTTAGTATAAAGTTTTATGCAAAATCAGTCGATATTAAGTTTATAGAGATTTTTACTTTGGATTATCGTATAGTTTAACAGACATAGTATTATTGAAGGAGGATTTTATTGTGGATTTACAAACAAAATTAAACTTATTAGAGGAAATGCTAGATCTGGACCAAGGTTCATTAGAGGTAACGACAGAGCTTGAATCATTGGAAGATTGGGATTCAGTTGCGGCAATTTCTTTAATTGCTCTTGTTGATGAACACTTTGATAAGACAATAAGTGGAGCAATGATTAAAGAGTTTAAAACAATTCAGGATATTATAAATATAATGGAATGAGGATTTAATCCACTTGAATCGTTCTGTATTGATTTATTGAATGAATGTATTGGGCTTTCCTAAATGGTGCTCTTATCTTTGAGTAATGTTGTTCGAAACATCATTCCAGCAAAGACTTAGAGCACTTTTCCTATTATTCAAGAGATATCGTTAACATAGAGGGAGTAGAGCTTAGTGGCAAATGCTGTTTTTACGAATATACATATTGGCGGCATAGCGTGTGCTGTGCCTGAGAAGGTCGAGAAAATTACCGATTATATTGACCAATTAGGGGAAAATGAAGTTTACAAATTTATAGAAACGACCGGAGTCAAGGAACGTCACTGTGTGTCTGGTAATCAGACTACTTCGGATTTGTGCTTTGTCGCAGCTGAACAATTAATGAAAGAGAAACAAATTGATAAGGAGAGCATAGATGCATTAATTTTTCTTACACAGTCTCCAGATTATATTCTACCTGCGACATCACATGTCATTCATAAAAGACTTGGATTATCAAAGAATTGTATAGCATTTGATATTAATTTGGGCTGCTCGGGATATGTATATGGATTGTATTTAGCTTCTACCATGCTACAAGGTGGAAGTATTAAGAGAATATTATTCCTAGCCGGAGAAATCTCAGTTGAAAATCCGGAAGCCTCCATCAAGGATGTAATCCTTTTTGGACATGCTGGAACAGCTACAATTATCGAGCGTGGAAATACGGAAATGAAATGCTTGCTGAAAGCCAATGGAGAAGGCTACAGTTCATTAATCGTACCGGGCGGAGCCGTAAGAAATCCAATTATGGGTGGTAAAAACTATTATAAACAAACAGCCATGCATATGGATGGGGCTGAAGTTTTTGGATTTACGATTACTGAAATACCAAGAGCTTTTAAAGAATTTTTCAACCTTTACGGCGGAGATATTCATGACTATGATTATTGCGTATTTCATCAGGCCAATTTATTCATTCTTAAACAACTAGCAAGAAAATTAAAGCTGCCTCTTGAAAAAATGCCAATTTCCTTAGATAGATATGCTAACACAAGCAGTGCATCGATCCCATTGGGGATTGTTGATTTATGCGAAAGAGAGCAGGTTCCGGAGACGATTAAACTCATCACATCCGGATTTGGCGTAGGTCTATCGTGGGGAGTAACCAGTTTCGAAGTGGAATCTAAAAATGTTTTACCTATGATATATACCAGTGATTATTACGAGGAGGCCTATCGTGGATAATCTAGGTGCTTTTAATCCATTAGATTTATCAAATAGAAAAATACTCGTTACAGGAGCTTCTTCCGGAATTGGGAGGGCAACTGCTATATATTTATCAAAATTAGGAGCAAGATTAGTCATTACGGGAAGAAACCAACAGCGACTGAATGATACGATGCAGCAATTATCGGGAAGTGGTCATCTTCAGATAATTGCCGATTTATCAGAATTGGAAGATATGGGTTCATTTTTTGATCAGGCAACGAAAGATGGCGTAAAACTGAATGGGTTGGTTCATTGTGCGGGTATTACAAAAGTAATACCGCTAAATGGGTTGACTAGAATTAAGATGCTTGAGGAAATGAATATTAATTACTTTACGTTTATTGAACTTGTCCGTCAATACGCGAAGAGGAAATATAGTGATGCGGGAAGTATTGTGGGCATTTCATCAATTGCAGGGGATAGGGCTGGACAATGCCAAACGAGTTATGCCGCATCCAAGGCGGCTATGGATATCTCCGTTCAAACGTTATCCATTGAACTAGCCAAGAAGGGCATTAGGATCAATACGGTGTTGCCTGGTTTGCTTCGTACAGAAATGGTTCTACGTGATGAATATATCGGCCCTGATCTGGATGATGTGAGTAAATTCCAATTATTGGGGTTGGGAGAGGCTGATGATGTTGCTGGTGCATGTGCATTTTTAATCAGTGATATGTCTAAATTCATTACAGGCCGCCGGCTATTTGTTGATGGCGGCAGTTTCTAATAATAACAGAAGTGTAGGGGAAAGCGTAGGACTTTTTACAAATGTGAAACGAGGGAGAACAATAAGCAAACATGATAAATCCGCTGGATTTCTCTAACAAAAAAATACTTGTCACCGGAGCATCATCCGGAATTGGAAAGACAACAGCAATCTACCTATCCAGCTTGGGTGCATCGCTAGTTTTGCAAGGTAGAAATAAGGAAAGGTTGTACGAAACCAAAGAGCTTCTGAACGGAAAAAATCACATTCTGATAGAGGCTGATTTGACTGAAGTTGACAATGCGGGGGATCTTTTTGAGCAAGCTGTATCTGATGGGGTCAAACTGAATGGGTTAGTTTATAGCGCAGGTATAATTCCTATCATACCTTTACCACAATTAACCCGTGAAAAAATGCGGGCAATCATGGATATAAATTTCTATTCTTATATAGAGATGGTGCGACAGTTTGCAAAGAATAAATATACGAATGGCGGAAGTATTGTGGCAGTATCCTCAATTGCCAGTGTACAACCTGAAGCGTGTCAGACTATCTATTCTGCAACCAAATCCGCTGTCAATGCTGCAACACAATCATTATCTTTTGAGTTAATAAAAAAGAATATTAGAGTAAATACTATTTTCCCCGGAGTAGTGATGCCGGAGAATGCCACGGTAGATGATCATTTGGCTCAGGTGGCGAGTCCGCAATTACTTGGATTGATTCCTTCGAATGATGTAGCTGGTGCGATAGCATTTTTACTAAGCGATATGGCAAAATTTATTACGGGAAGAAACCTGTATTTTGATGCAGGTCGATTTTAAGTAGCTTCTATTGTAAGGTGAAAGGGGGGAAAGTCACAATGCCAAGCGCATTGTTTAATCATATCTTAGTAAGCGGAATAGCTTGTGCTGTTCCATCCAAACAAATGGACAATAACAATTATGCAGAAGTATTAGGCGAAGAGGAAGTTAAAAAGTTTATTAAAAACACTGGAGTTGTACATAGGCATGTCACTCACGAAAAACAAACAACCTCAGATTTATGCTATGAAGCCGCAAAAAATCTTTTAGCCCATAAGGGATATTCAGCAGAAAGTATAGATGCGATTATTTTTATATCACAAACTCCAGACTATATTCAACCTGCTACTTCGCATGTTTTGCATAAACGTCTCGGGTTATCGAAAAATTGTTTATCCTTTGATGTTAATTTAGGCTGTTCCGGATACGTTTATGGAATGTTTTTGTCTTCAAGTCTTATACAAAGCGGTGCTGTAAATCGCGTTCTTTTACTGACAGGGGATATCCTAAGAAAAAACAAGGAAACCAATATTAAAGATGAGATGTTGTTTGGAGATGCAGGTTCTGCCACTCTTCTTGAAAGAGGCAATACAACTGTCCGTTCCTTGTTACATTCAAATGGTGAAGGATACACCGCTTTAATCACACCGGGAGGAAATACTAGAAGGCCGCTTAAGGATAATGAATCCTATTGGGAAATTACAAAGCCGGAAATGGATGGGGCGGCAGTTTTTGAATTTACGATTACAGACGTACCACAGGCATTTGATGAGTATTTCAAGACATTTGACGGGTCTATGGATGATTATGATTACTGTGTTTTACATCAAGCCAATTTATTTATGATGAACCATATTCGAAAAAAATTGAAGGTCGATCAATCGAAGCTGCCGATTTCAATTGACAGATACGGTAATACAAATGGCGCAAGCATTCCGATTACGATTGTTGATTTATGCAGCAGAGAAGCTGTCGCGGATAAACTGAAATTAATCACATCTGGCTTTGGTATCGGGCTTTCTTGGGGTGTTGTATCTTTCGAAATTGAAACCAAGGACGTACTTCCAATGATCTATTCTGATAGTTATTTTGAGGAGGCGTATTATGGAGGACAGTAATTTTAACCCTCTTGATTTTGCGGGGAGAAAGATACTTGTTACCGGTGCCTCGTCTGGGATTGGAAGAGCAACGGCAATTTACTTATCAAAGCTCGGTGCACAAATCATACTGAGTGGCCGCAATGAAGAGCGATTAAATGAGACTATGCTGCAGCTTACGGGGGGAAATCATCAGATTCTTTCTGTAGATCTATCAAAAGAAGAAGAATTGAGTCCATTTTTCGATCAAATGGTTCAAGACGGAATAAAATTGAACGGAATGGTGCATTGTGCGGGGATTCCCTATGTAATGCCTTTGCAGAGTCTTAGTAAAAAACGCTTATCCGATGTGATGGAAACGAATTTTTTTCCGTTTATTGAGCTCGTTAGGCAATATGCTAAAAAGAAATATTCAAGCGGGGGAAGTATCGTCTGTATCTCTTCCATATTATCTGTACAACCGCGGGCATATGAGACGGGATATATTACTTCCAAGGCCGCAATGAATGCTGCTGTTACAAGCCTGGCATTCGAATTAGCTAAAAAAGAAATACGAATCAATGGAATTCTTGCAGGCAATATTATGACGGAAATGGTACAAGAAACACTTAAAGAGTATGCTAACGAAGAAAATTTTAATAAAGTTATCGAACAATCCTTGCTCGGCGTGGGTAAGCCTGATGATATTGCAAGCGTATGCGCATTTTTATTGAGCGATATGGCTAGATTCATTACAGGAAGAAATATGTATGCGGATGGAGGCTTACTATGAATGATGTGAGACTATTTAAAGATAGTAATGGAATTTGGAATACCACAAAGGATATTTTAGATAAGCTGAAAGAAGTAGGAGCTCATGAATGCGATATTTTATTTGTACATACGGACGTTGCATTTGGCGCTTTAAATCCGGAGTTGAAGAGAAAGCAATATTTGGGTTACTTATATGAAATATTACAAGAATTAAACGTTGGGACGCTGGTATTTCCTACGTATACCTTTAGTTTCTGCAACAAAGAAATATATGATGTGCGAAATAGCAGAACATCAATGGGAGCATTAAATGAATATATCAGGAATCAGCCGGGTGCCGTACGATCTATTGATCCAATTTTGTCGATGACAGCCGTTGGCGATAAAGCAAATATGTTTGAAAATATCGGTAAAAGTTCACTCGGAATAAACAGTGGTTATGATATTCTACATCAACAAGAAAAAGTGAAGTTTCTCTTTTTTGGTGCGGAAATAGGCGAATGCTTCACTTACATTCATTATGTAGAAGACATTATGAGAGTTCCCTATCGTTTTGATATGCATTTTACCGGAACAATTATAGATGCAAAAGGAAACCAATATGAGGATGACTATATATTGTATGCTGGGTGTGCTGGTGTAAAGCCAGCTTGTTCGTATTATTTTGAGGATTATTTATTTGAAAATGGTTTCTTACAAAAGACCCATATTGGTAATAAGCCGATTACTTGTATTTCAAAAGATGATGCTTATCGAGAGATTCGAAAAAAATTAGAAAGTGATATCCATTACTTTTTAGAGCAGCCTTTTACAGATGAAGATCTAGTGCATGAATACACGAAAGGTAAAAATGGAGAAAGAATTATTTCTTGTTAAGATGTTCCTAGATAATAAAGGAGGCCACGGTTTTGAAAACAAACATCATTGATTACTTAGAAGAGGCTTCTGCAAAATTTCCAAATAAAACGGCGTACGTGGACAGCTTTTCAGAAATTACTTTTAAGCAACTAAAGGAAAAATCAAAAGCAGTAGCATCTAAAATAACAGAATGTAAAACCACAAGACGTCCAGTAGTGATTTATATGGAAAAAGGAATTAATAGTATCGTGTCGTTCTTGGCAGTTGCTTATAGCGGAAACTTGTATACACCTCTTGATCATGAGATGCCGATTCAGCGAATAAATAATATTATGGATACTCTTCAGCCATTTGCAATCATAACAGATAGATCTTCGTTAGAAACTGCAAAACAGATAAAGTCCAATGCTGAACTTATTGTGTTTGAGGATGCATTAGAAACCAAGGTAAATGAAGAGCTACTACAAAATATACGCTGTAGGATGATTGATACAGACCCGCTGTATGTATTATTTACTTCTGGTTCAACGGGTACACCAAAAGGAGTAACAATCTGTCATCGATCGGTCATTGATTATATTGATTGGGTGAGTGAAACTTTTCATATAACTGAAGAGGAGCGGTTTGCAAATCAGTCTCCTTTCTATTTTGATAATTCGGTATTAGATATATATTGTACATTACGTAACGGAAGTACAATGTTTATCGTACCGAAGCAATATTTCTCCTTTCCAATCAAACTGGTAGAGTATCTAAATGAGAATAAGATAAATATTATATTTTGGGTGCCCTCTGTTTTATGTTTGGTTGCTAATCTGAGAACATTTCAAGCCAGTATTCCACAGTACTTGAAGAAGATTCTCTTTGCAGGAGAACCCATGCCAAACAAGCAGCTTAATATTTGGAGAAAAAACATTCCTGATGCTCAATATGCTAATTTATACGGGCCAACTGAAATAACAGATGTTTGTACCTATTATATTGTTGATAGAGATTTTAAGGATGATGAACCCCTACCAATGGGGATTCCTTGCAAGAATACGGATATATTGGTTCTGAATGAACAAAATAATTTGGTTGAGGTTGGGGAAATAGGAGAGGTTTGCGTTAGAGGAACATCTTTGGCACTAGGTTATTATAATAATCCAGAAAAAACGGCAGAAGTCTTCGTGCAAAACCCTCTGAACAAATCGTACACCGAGATAATTTATAGAACCGGGGATCTGGCAAAGTACAATCATCGGGGAGAGCTTTTATATGTTTCTCGTAAGGATTTTCAAATTAAGCATATGGGACATCGAATAGAGTTAGGTGAGATTGAAACGGTTGTCAGCTCTCTCGAGAACATTAACTTATGCTGCTGTATATATGATTCTGTAAAATCCAAAATTATCTTATTCTACCAAGGACAAGCAGATAGAGACTATATAATGGAAAAGATAAAACACATACTTCCCAAATACATGATACCGAATGTCTTCCAAAGGTTGGATGAAATGCCGATAAACAATAATGGAAAAATTGATCGCCTGAAACTGAAAGAATTAATGTAATCGATTTAGTTTTTAAAAAGTAAAAGGGAATTGGTGTCTGGTATGGATTTTGAAACATTGGTTAAGAAAATAAGTGAAATCCGTAAGTGCAAAGGGTTTTTAACCAATACTTTTTTCACGATGCAGCAACTCAGGGCTATGCTCGATCTGGATCATGTCACCATAATGTTGACAGAGAATGCTGTCGTTATTTTAATGGAAGAGGATCAATTGATTCGATTGTTTTTTTATGTTACTGATCTCGCATCCCTTCAACAAATCAAAAGTGCTTTGAGTGGTTTCAAAGGGAAGCCAATTATTGCAGATATTATTGGAAGAGATAAGCAAGTAGAGAATATAATAAATGGATTGAAACTCTATAATTTTCACAAGCATTCTACAATGATTAGAATGAAACGCCCCGGACTAGAAAACCAATATAAAGAAGTGTCCAATGTTACTCTAGCAACACAAGGTAGAGTGGATGAAATCATGCACCTTCTTTATTCGGAATTTGATATATATATTTCTCATCCCCCGAATAGAGAAAAGCTGTTAAGGGCGATACAAAATAATGAAGTTACACTGGTTATTCAACAAAATGAGATAGCAGGACTCGCCTATTTTGAAAGATTAGGAGAAAAGCTGATCTATCTTTATCAGCTAGTTGTGGACAAGCGTTTTAGAGGACAAGGGATAGCCGATCATTTATTAACGTATCAATTCAACCAATTATCTAAAGATGTAATATGTCAGCTATGGGTTGAGTCGAATAATACTTTTGCTATCAATAAATATGAGAAATATCATTTTGCACCAGACGGACTGGTTGATTCTATCATGATATTCAATGGAGAAGACAATGGATAAAATTTATGGGATATTAACTGAATTGCGACCGGAGTTTGATTATAGACAAAGCAATGATTTTATAGCCGATGGCTTATTGGATTCATTCGACATTGTTTCTTTGGTAGCTGAACTCGATGAGAAATTTAATGTAACAATCGATGCGCTTGATATTGTTCCTGAAAATTTCAATAGCGTTGAATCCATCGCTAATGTAATTCGAAAACATGGGGGAGCGATATGAAAACCATTTTTCGGGGTAAGAAAATAACAGGTATGTTGGGTGTACTTCCACAAACCGAAGTAAGGTTTGAAGATGAGGTGCATAATTATAATTTCCCTGAACAGCAGACCCTACGATTAAAAAAAGTTATGGGGTATGAGAAACACCGCATTGTGAAGGAGACCACAGCAAGTTCTGATTTCTGTGTCTTTGGCTTAAACTATATGTTGGAAAAAGAGCTTGTAAAAAAGGATGAAATCGGCGGCATAATAGTCGTCACGACGACACCCGATTATCTTCTGCCCCATGTAAGCAACGTCATCCACGGTGAATGCGGATTAGCGAATGACGTAATCTGCATTGATACTAATCAGGGCTGCGCTGCATTCTTGCATGGATTGATGCAAGCCTTTATGTTATTGGAACATATGGGGGATAAAAAGGTTATTCTATTTACGGTAGATACGCTAAGCAAAAAAGTATCTGTGAAGGACAGAAACAGTTATCCATTAATAGGAGATGCGGCAGGAATTGCTGTTGTGGAGAATGATCTCAATGCGAAGGATATCCATTTTACTATGTATAATGACGGGAGCCGCAGAGATGCATTGATCATACCTGCCGGAGGTTCAAGATTGGCAAGTTCTGAAGAAACAGCAGTCCTTAGGGATCTGGACAATGATGGGAATTTACGCAGTCTGGACAACTTGAAGATGAAAGGGTCTGAAGTTTTCACTTTTGTCCAGACGGAAGTCCCGACCTTAATTGGTGAAACACTAGGTTTTGCTGAACAAAGAAAAGAAGATATCGATTGGTTTCTATTCCACCAGCCCAATAAGTTTATGCTGAAAAAACTGGCGGACAAACTGGAAATCCCGTATGAAAAGCTTCCAATGAATATCGTTGAGAATTTTGGGAATCCAAGCGGCGCATCCATCCCTATAAATATCGTACATAACTTGGGAAAAGCCGTCGTTGACAACACCTATCAATGTTGTTTGTCTGCATTTGGGTCTGGGTTAACATGGGGAGCAATGACTATTGAGCTAGGGAGAATGGATTTTTGTGAAATGCTTATTTCAGATTACTGATTGTGAAACGTATAGTTACCCATTTGCTCCTATAGACTCAAGAATGTATCTAGTGATTTCGAATGACAAGGCTCTCATTATAGACCCTTGCGTAAATACTGATGCATTACAGCTGTTGAAGGATACAAATATTACGAACGTAATCGTATTGCTCACACACGAACACTATGATCATATATCTGGGGTTAACTGGTTGAGGGAAAATTTAAACTGTAAGGTAATTGCTATAGATCAATGTGCACAAAATTTGTCTGATCCTAGACGCAATGCTTCTGCCTATTTTGATGCACTTTTATTTTTTTACTCATCCGAGACCAAAATATCAGGTGAAAGTATCCAGCCATATAGCTGCAAAGCGGATGAGACTTTTCATGATTATATGTGTTTTAACTGGGAAAATCACAAAATCGAGATCATACACTCACCGGGTCACTCTGATGGAAGTGTATGTATTTTAATAGATAATAGGTTTGTATTTACTGGCGATAGTCTAATAAACGGTAAACCAACGATTACAAGGTTGCCTGGGGGAAGTAAAAAGAAATATTCTGAAATCACGTTGCCGTTTTTGAAGTCCTTACCTAAAGATTCTGTTATATTTCCTGGACATGGGGAAGCAGGCTACATTCATGAATTCTCAATTGAGTATCTATAAAAGTTAAACTAAAATCACCTTAAATGAATTTTCAGCAGAAGGAAAAGTACGATTGAGACGAATTTATACCGTTATTGTAGGCAGGGGTTAGATGGAATGCATGGGAGGGAACAATAAGTAAAAACAAGAATGACATACACGAAAAATTTCGTGAAAAAGTTATTACAGAAAAACTGAATAAAGAAGGTAAAAAGTCTGTTTGAGCAGGTGGTTGAATTAGACCAAAGCATCGCACTTCTTTGAGACTGGCGTATAGCTTTGGCCCAGGAAGATGCCACTCGAATCGCATATCCTTTTCCTCGATAATCCTCCAATGTCTCCACCCCGGCCTCCGCTGCTTTATCACTGCTTCTTGCGCTAAAACAGACTGAAACAGCCATGTCGTTTTCCGTCACCATGTATCTGTATCAGGTTAGCGGATCATCCCTTTATATAGTACATCATGGGAAATTTTTTCGTCGCTTTCTGTTGCAAAAGGCCTTCAACTTCACTTTTATGGAACGGATATCTCCATATATTAAGATCTGCAAAAAGAGTACGCTACACACGATAAGGAAAGAAATGTAGCCATCAAAAAACCCACGTAAAAATCAAGGCTTTTACGTGGGGTAGATGGTGTGCAAGCAGTTTTAGACTCGCGCTGCCCATATTTCAATTTCTATTTTTATTTCTGGTAATCCTAATTCAGAAATATAACCAATCGTCATAGCCGGATAATTACTCCCGAACAACTCTTCCCATTTTGCATAAAGATAATCCCAATCGATTTTTTGGGTAGCCCATATATTCACTTTGATAATATGCTCTGCTGTTAGCTCCTCTGAGTGTAATAGGGTTTGTATATTGTTAAAAGTATTCTCAATTTGTTCGTTCATACGATCGGGAATTTCACCATTCTGATCTGCCCCGATTTGACCAGAAGCAACATACAACTCTGCATTTCTTGGAATTTTCGTAATGTGAGTGTAGTTACCTACTGGGTTGTACATACCTGCTGGGTTTCTCCTGATTATTTTTGCATTTTCCATTTTACATTACCTCGCAATCTAAAGTTTTTCTGCCATTTTCACTAATCATTTTTGGACAGACTTCACCCGTAAAAATGAATTCTAGAAAAAAACAGCAGTAGAGTATCCATATCCAAAAGATATACACTTTAGAGACTTTTTCTTCATGGATGGAATACTCCTTTCTAGTAGATACGAAGTGAATGGTATTAATAGAATTGTAGCTAAAATAATAGGTTGAGTCAAAATCGCATCCGCCAGCAGTTTTAACAGACAGTAAGAAGCTGGAGAGAATATCCCTTTGGATTGGTGACGACCTATGTGTACCAGCAAGTTGTGAGCGCAGAATCATACCACAAGTAACGACAATTTTATTAAACATGGACAGAACGAAGCCCCTTCCATCTTGCCTTCGAAGGGGCTTCGATCTCAAACTTACAAATGTGACCCACCGGTAGCATCGATCATCTGACCCGTTACCCACCGGCCGTCGATGCGGAGAGGAAAGCGACTATATCTGCAATCCCTGCTGGACGAGGAAGAATGGTGCTTTCACGTTAACAGCAAATACCTCATCGAATGACTCGTCGATCCATCTCTTCCCCATTTTCATTGGACTTTCGTTGAAAAATTGCTCGATTCCAGCAGGGATATGACCGGCTTGAAGTACGGCTTCAACAGCGGTATGTCTTTCCTCCATAAGATCGTTGAAAGTAGGCGATATGTAAATTTGTAATTTTTTTCTCGTAGACCCACCCAAATGAAAGAAATCGTATAAATAGAATCTATCACTCTCTCACTTTATTTGTCAGAATTGACTGGGGTTTTCATGCGGCAAGCTTGGGGTGCTGGTTTTCCCGTTTTGTTCCAAAGCATTCAAGCTGTTTTTGGCAAGTAAGAAATGTAGCAAATGGCAATTAAAAATGTACCACTTGCCAACCCCTAAATTATTTACCGTGTAATAGCGATTCTTTGTATCGATGGCTTTCGCCATTGAAGACGATCAAATGAGAGTGATGAATCAAGCGATCAATAACTGCCTCTGTTAAAATTGGATCACCAAATATATGATTCCATTGGCCAAACTGTAGATTGGTCGTGATAATAATACTTTTTCTTTCGTAGCACATGGAGATAATCTGAAATAGCAGTTCTGCACCTTGTTTATGCAGAGGAATATACCCCAGTTCGTCGAGTATTAACAGATCTAGCTTCTCAATATGGTTAAAGAATCGGCTCAACGAGCCAGTCTCGTGAGCGTCTAGCAGCCGATTGACTAATCCAGCGACAGTAAAGAACTTTATCTTTTTCCCTTGCTGCTGAATGGCATTTAAGCCAATCAGAGTGGATAAGTACGTTTTCCCCGTTCCCACACCGCCATAAAAGATCAGATTTTCTTTCTCCTCTATAAATCCACCATGAAGGATATGATCCTGCGTGAGACCTTGTCCCATCTGAATATGACCCCATTCAAATGGCTTTCCTGTTATTCTTGGCAAGGAAGATTGTTTAAAGAGCAGATTGATTTTCCGTACTTCTCGTTGTTGTATCTCGTTTTCTAGTATTTTGAGTAAGTACTCTTCATTTGTAGTAGCTTCAACCTCATGGAAATGTTGCCGAACCCAACTCAACTTGAGACGCTTTGAATATTCTTTTATCAATGCATCCACTAGTGATGACCTCCCGTTCCCTTAAAAAATTCATTGTAATGGGCTAATCCTCTAGTGGCTGTTGGAACGGCAGGAACAAAACCTTTCGGTTGGATGGTATCCCTTTGTCCACGGCCATTCATGAGTTGATAATAGATCTGCTTAATAGAATCAACGGCTGGGTGACCATTCTCAGAGGCAAGCTGCAAAGCTTGCGTGGGTATTTTCATATCATCGTTTTTTAAAATGACGGATAGTAGCTGGAGAGCTTCTTGCTTCTCTGGGACCGTGCAATTCGAGAGATAGACTTGCCATTCGATTGGCAATTGTTCATAAAAACTTGTGTATTTAATAGCAGTTGGCCGTTTTGCCATCAATATCAAATATGGCTGCCAAATCACTGATTTTGGCTCTTTGCCATACAGCCTGGGATGCTGTACGATCAGCTCATATTCTTCAGTTAAAATATCGACTCGGTCAAATGAGATCTTTGCCAAAACCATACATTTGGCAAAACGGGGAGACGTTGAGTAGAGTTTATTTTCGACTCGGATATATCCGTATTTATCCGCTTTTACTCGTTCATATCGGATACAATCAAACTCTTTGGCAGGTAATTGAAGAAGGTGTTCCTTGTCTGCCAAATATAGTTCGGAAAGCATGGTTTCTTTCACATAATGAGGTCTCTCCCGATCTTTCTCGGCTTTTTTCCAAAGGGTTTCGTTTAGCTGATCAAGATTGTGTATCTGCAACTCAGGAAGCAGGAAGTTGTTGCGAACGTACTTGACCATCGCCTCTACGTGCCCTTTTTCATTGCCACTACCGGGATTGCAAAACTCGTATTCAAAGTCATAATGAAAAACGAAGTTTTGAAATTCCTCCGTCAGTTCACGCTGACCATTTGGCATGATCTTTTTCACCGCTGGTGATAAATTATCAAATCGAATGACCTTTGGAACTCCACCTATATAGTGAAAGATACGCTTTAATCCCTCCAGAAAGCATTCTCGATTCTGAGACTGGAAAACTTGAAAGTAGAACGTGTTGCTATAAGGAAACGAGAGAACGAGGAATGGCAAGGTAACACTTTCTCCCTGATATTTGAATGGTGCTTCTCCAAAATCAACTTGAGCTGATCCAGGTCTCGTTTCCAATGGCAATGCCGCAGCATCAGTTGTCTCCGCTAACTGGTGCTTACGTTGGGAAACATATTGTCTGACAGAGCGAGATGATCCTGTAAATTGGTATTCCTCCACTAATTGCGTGAACAAGCGTTGTGCTGTTCTTCGGAACTTCTTTTTCTTGTTCAAGTCCTCTTTGATCCATTGATCAAGAATAGGTTTAACGGGCTCCATGACTCTAGCTTTTCGAATTTGCTTGGGCTTTTCTTGTAGATTGAAATCATCCATTTCTGCATACTTCTGAACCGTCCTTGAATCACGATTCATTTGTTTGGCAATCTTGCTATAAGCTCGCCCTTTTTTGTTTGCCTCATGCCTGATATAATTAATTTCTGCCACTGCTAACATCTCCTAACTTTATACCTCCCGTCGTCTGTAATGCCCAACAGGAGTGTATTTTGATAAGGGGATGTTGGCAAGTGGTTTTTTAATTTATGCAGCCCCTACGGGTCTGCATAAATTAACTGCCATAACCTACATTTTTAGTCTGCCATAAACATTCAAGCGAATCGCCTGTTATTCGTTATCGGATTTCCATGGGAGTTTGGGGGAGTCTATAGTGTTGCAGTTGTTTATGGAGCTAATAATGGAAAGAAGGCTACATGGCCGGCTATCCAGATGGTACTTTCCATCCCCAAAAGACATTGACTCGAGCAGAAACGGTCACCATCATCAATCGTTTGCTGAACCGTTCACTGTTAAGTCCGGTAAATGGACAAAGCTGGCCGGATGTACCTCCAACTCATTGGGCGTACAAAGATATTGAAGCTGCAACCAAAAAGTAAAGGGGACGCTCTTTCCTAGGGCATGAGTCCGGTATTGTACTGGACTCATGCCTTTTCAATTTGTTGAAAGAGTGATGAAAACATTGCTTACAGAGGGTGTGCCCTTTTATTTCCAAGCGACTTGACAGGGGTCACCGTCAACAAGGTCACATCATGCAAAAATTCAATTATTTAGAAAGCGACTCTGCAATTTTCTTCAATTCCTCAACAGAAGTATTTGCTCTAAGCGTATACACAACGCCGTCTTCCTCCCACACCAATAGAGGAAGCTGTTTTATTTCAGGATGCGTAAAGCTTAACAGAGGAGCATTTCCGATGAAAGCAGTTCCTTGTACAAGCTGGATGGGCTTCGTTTCTGCGGTATATTCTTTTGTAAGGCTTCCTTTTTCATAATCCAGAGAAAAGTAACTTCCTGTTTCCGCGGCTGCTTGATCATAAATCGTGATTTTACGTTCGCTTTTATTGATGCTGCAGCTTATTGCAACGGATTCTTGTTTCACGCTTGATGGAAGATAGGAAGGTATTTGGATAGGTGAGCCGAACAGTTCTGAAGCGGATGTGGTATTTAACCCGCTTAACACTTGTTCCTCGCTCGATTCTTCTATTAGCTTGATTTGAACGCCTTTTTTCACGGACTCCGCTATCTTTAGCAATTCCTCTTGGGAGAGCTTGCTAACCAATCGATAGATGACCCCTTTTTCCTCTTCCCAGACTAAAACATTTACATTCCCGAAGTTTTCCTCTTGCGTCCCTTGGTAAGATGTTCCCTTATTCGTGGCGATCATGGTCAAACCTTTACTTTCTGCAGCAATATCACCGTTCCACATTTCCAGATAGAAGGGAGCTGCCGCTTGACTGAAAAAGGAAGCCACTACATGTTTGGTTTTTTCCGAAAAGTTTAGATTAATGGATGTCTTGTCTCCCGGAATGTAGCTGGGGAAGTGCAGTTCGAATCCCCCTTTCTTGGAAATTGCAGTAACCTTGTCTTGCGTGATTGACGAGATAGGTTGTTGCGACAGCTGTGCTTGGTTGGCAGATGATGCTGAAGCTTGTGCAGATGGCGATTTCCAATCGGTTGCCGTACTTGTTGGGGCAATCGAAGTGATCAACAGAGCACCTAGCACAAAGGCAGTAACTTGCTTGTTCATGTTCGTTTTCTTTTTCATGACCGAATTCCTCCGTAAAATGTGACTTGGCTTACACAACTCATTACTGGATCAAGAGCGCAATTCTTACAGTAAAGTTTAAAACTGGTGGGATGGTGTAAGTTTTTGGCTGGTTTTGTCGTATGGGATGGTAAGGGAGTGGAAAAGGAGGAACATCGATGGATGAAGATCAGGACTGGGTCCTTCAGATAATAAACGGTAACAGACAGGCGTATGCTCATTTAATTACCAAATATAAAGATAGAATTTACAACGTACTATACCGAATGGTTCATTCAAGAGAAGAAGCAAAGGATTTGACCCAGGAATGTTTCATAAAAGCGTTTCAGAAGCTTGCCAGCTATGATCAAAAGCGAGCGTTTTATCCGTGGCTTTGTCGAATTGCGATCAACCATTGCATTGATATACGGAAAAATAAAAAACTTGAAACGGTATGCTTCCATGATGTCGATCTACTCTCACTAACGAATGAACAAACTCCAGAAAGTATCTATCTTCAAAAGGAGTTTGCTTCGGAAATGCAGGAAATGCTTGATGAGTTGCCAGAGGCCTATCGCCTCGTCTTGCTTCTCCGTTACAACAATGACCTGTCTTATCAAGAGATCAGCGAAATTCTTGGTATTCCGGTAAGCACGATCCAGGTCAAGCTGTATCGCGCAAAACAAAGATTGCGAGCCAACACCATAAGAGGCTCAAAAAAGGGGTGGTCCCTGTGAAATGTCAAGCATGTCAGGCTTTGTTACCTGCTTTTGTAGACGGAGAAACGGGAGTGACCGATGAACGTAGAGTGAAAGCTCATTTGCAGCATTGTCGCGAATGTCAAGCTTTATATGCACGTCTAAACGAAGAGAATGGATTGATCAGAGATGGATGGTCGATGGAGATGTTGCCTGACGATTTTGCCAAAGAGGTGATGCAGCAAATTGAAGACGAAGGTATTGAGGTAGAACGAACAGATGAAAGACTGATTAAGGGTCAGGAGTTGACGAGGCAAAGAAGTCGTAAAGTAGTTCATAAAAAAGGAACATTACGTATTTCTTACTTTGTAACTGCTGCTGTTCTGTTTATTTCGTTAGGGGCCGTTATTTCACCCGCGTTTGCCTCATTCCTGTCCTCCTTTTTCCAAACGATGAAAGGAGAGTTAGGCTTGAGGCAGGCGGTAAACCAGGGGTACTCTACTGAAATTAATCAGACAGTGTCAGATAACGGGATCACGTTACGGGTTAAGGAAGTAGTAGCCGATCCTACACGAATCGTACTCTCGTATGTATTGGAAGATTCAAATGGGCAGATTCTCCCGGATTTATATCTCCCTTCCTTCGGATCAAACAAAATATTTGTAACCGATCAAGAAGGCAAGGTAATTCCGTCTTATGCAGTATTCCGGAGAACGAGCAACTACGCAGACTTAATGTTTCCGCTGCAAGATCCACAGTCACAGGTTATTGTCCATTTTGAGATAAAAGCGATCGGTTCGATAAAACAGCAACCTGTAAATCTGAATATGTCCATTCCTGTTGATCTGAGTCAAGGAAAGGCAGCGACGAAACAAGTAACGGTTAGTAAGCAGTACACAAACGCAAATGGCATTGACGTTGAAATGAGACACGTAACTTATGCACCAAGCGCGACCCAAATTCATTTGCGAGCAGATTGGTCGAAGAGTTCAAAAGAAACATTACTGCAACAGGTTGAAGAACTAAAAGCAAAGAAAGTAAAGACAGATGAAGCAATTTCACTGCTCACGGATTATTCAATTGGATTTACAATTGAAGATAAAGAAGGCAAAATTCTCGCTGATTCCCGTAAAAACAATTATGAAGCTGAGAACGGGTTGATTTATACCTACATGAAACCGGATGAACTGCAACCAGGCATTATCGAATGGTATCATTCCTTTGCGCCATTTGGGGAGCATCCAGAAGATGTATTTTTCCATCTGGATGAAATGATCGTTACCCAGAAAGCGGAATTTTCATTAGCGATTCCCCTTCATGACAAAGGCAAATGGGGCGGGGAATACGAAGGAAATTACTATGAAGTACAGGAGGTAAATGAGGAAAAACCGGTTAATTCCTCAATGTCTTCCTACATTCTCACGATTGATTCCATCTTGAAAATTGACGACTTCCCAAAATGGTTCGTCACAGATACAGAGGGAAGGGCGTACGAAGTCGAATATGATTTGGAAAAAACAAACAACTATTCAAATTCGAAGGGAGACCATACCGTACAAACGTTAATCGTTAAAGAGGTACCCAAGGGGGTAAATGAGTTGATGCTGGGCCTTGTCTCTGTGAAGAAACAACTACCCAAAGTGGATTGGAAAATAAAGCTTCCTAGGTAAACTCTTCACCTGCTTTTCCAAAAGACAACCGAGGTACTCTAAAAATAATTCGGTTGTCTTTTGGTCTGTATATGAGAGCGTAAAAAGTTTTGTGTAAATGGTTAAACTTCCCATTATTCGATGTAACTTTTCTTTTCTTAAAAACCCATTTACACAAAATAATTTACAATCCCGATAGACACTATTTTCTTACGTGCTTTTAGGGCATGAGTCCGGTATTGCACTGGACTCATGCCTTTTCAATTTGTTGTAATCCTACATCCAGCTTACAGCCCAAACTTTTTTTTCTTGCGGACAAGGGTGGCCAGGTCGATTTGAAGTATTTCGGCACACCGTTTCATGGGACGATAAGTGGTTAAATAGGAAGCTAATAGGGTCTTTTCATATTCATTTACCATTTCTTTTAGGGAATGCTTTGGGGCCCTTGCAGCCCCTATGTTCTGGGATACAGGAGACGGCTTGTTCTGATAAATAGTAGGCGGAAGCAAGGATTCATGGATGAAATCGTCATCGGATAAAATGACGAGCCGCTCCACTACATTTCTCAGCTCACGAACGTTTCCAGGCCATGAATAGGCAAGAAGCTGATCGATGACATGGGGGGGAAATGCTTTTTCCCTGCCATGTTTTTTGTTAAACATCTTAAGAAAATGCATAAGCAATACAAAAATATCCTCCGGCCTCTCCCTTAGCGGCGGTATGTGGGTGGGCAGTACGTTGATTCGGAAGAAAAGATCCTCGCGGAATTTTTTTGCTTGGATCAGCTCTTCCAGGTTTGCGTTCGTGGCCGCGATAATCCGGACATCGATGGGAATCGATTTCGTTCCACCCACTCTTTGAATCTTCATATCCTGCAAAACCCCCAGCAATTTCACCTGCAAGGAGAGGGGCATCTCTCCGATTTCATCCAAAAATAAGGTTCCCTTATCGGCTACCTCGAAAAGCCCCGCTTTCCCCCGTCGTGCCGCGCCTGTGAAGGCACCCGGTTCATAACCAAATAATTCGGACTCGAGAAGATTCTCCGGAATGGCCCCGCAGTTGACTTTTACGAAGGGGCCTTTGTCATGCCGATCACTGATAAAGTGGATATAGTTGGCCAGCACATCTTTTCCCACCCCGGATTCTCCCAAAATCAGGACAGGAGTATCGATGGAAGAAACTTTTTGGGCAAGGGAAACGATCTTTTCCATTGTCGGGCTGCGGTAGATGATCTGCTTCCCATCCATACTCGGCACTTGCATTTCCTGCAGTGTTTTCCTGAAGCTCTCGGTTAGGCTGTTCGTTTCGTCAAGCTGTCTTTTTAATCGATTCAGCTCGGTTAAATCTCTTATATTGCTAATCACAAAAAGCAAATTTCCCTCTTCATCCATGACAGGAGTAGACGTAACCAAGGCTTCGATCCCTGTAGAATATTGGTTCAGCTTGGTAATCGTCTTCTTGTGGATGAATGCTTCCTTCGATACCGCCAGCTTGACGAAGCCTTTTTCCATTACTTCATCGACGGTTAAGGTATCTAATAAATGGGGGGCTAATCCCGATATGCGCAAATAAGCTTTATTGTGCCAGATGATTCTTCCGGACGGATCCATTATCGTGATGCCATCATAGGAACTATCAATTAAATGCGAAAGTAATAATTGTGACTGGTAAAGCTTCTCGGTGATTCGAGTTTTTTTGATGCTTGTCATGGAATCAATCCTTTATTTTACGTGTTTGAATAGATTTTATATTTAGAAAACTATATAGGCAAGTATGCGCAAATAATTAAAAAACTTGAGCGCTTTTGCATATGCGAAAATGCATATATCCTTGAAAGCGCTTAATTTCCTGTGCATAAACTTTTGGCGTGATATTTGCAAAGTACATTCTTTAAATGGAGAGGGGTTGTGCATATGTGGGAAATAAGCCATAACCAAAGCTTGAAAGGTCAAGTAGCCATCATTACAGGAGCGGCACGGGGAATTGGCGCAGCCTGCGCTAGAGCCCTGGCTCGAAACGGATGCCATATTGTCATAGTCGATATTATATCCGGTGAAGAAACTGTACAAGCCATCCAATCGGAATTTCCTGATATCAGGGTCCTGGCGATGCAGGTTGACATACGCAAGAAAGAGGAAGTACAAAAGGCTGTTACCGAAACGGTTGAACGCTTGGGTAGAGTCGATATCCTGGTCAATAATGCCGGCACTGCCTCTCGACTGGGATTGGAGGAAATGACTGTGGAGGATTGGCAGCGCGATATCGATACGAACCTCCTCGGGACTTTCTTGTTTACGCAAGCGGTGATTTATCCTTATATGAAGAACCAAGGCTACGGCAAAATCATTAACATCAGTTCGATTTCCGGCATGATTGGGGGGGTTACGTCTGCCCTTCCCGGCAGCGATCGGGGAAGATCCGGCCCGGCTTATGCCGCTTCCAAAGGAGGCATCATCGCCCTGACGAAGTGGGTGGCCAAGGAGGTAGGTGAGCTGGGTATTTACTGTAACAGCATTGCCCCAGGGTCCGTCGTCACGGAACTGACCAGAGGAGTGGAGTATCCTTTGGATCAACAGCCGATCAAGCGGATGGGCGATCCGGCCGATATTGCCGAGGCCGTCGTCTTCTTGGGTTCTCCCGCTTCCAATTATGTGACCGGTCAAGTTTTGAAAGTGTGCGGAGGGCTGGCTATTGGATAACGTAGCAGGGCAATCCATCATGACTACTGGTGCCGACAGAGGCATCGGGTTAGGCCTGGAGGGGGAGGATCACATGTCTGCCAAAAGGCCGTCGGTCTATAATCGCGATCAAGGGGTCATTTGGGGAACCCTGGCAAAAGGCCAGGATTTAATGCAAGGGCTGCTCGAGGAATGCGAGTTCCATGGGGTCGATACCGGCATGGTGACCTGTATCGGATCCCTTGAACAGGCCCATTACGTATACGGGATCAAATGCCCGGACGGACAGCCCGCCTACAGCGATCCCGTGACCATCCAAGGCGTCATGGAAATCCTTCAAGGCACGGGATTCATCTGCCGCAATCAGGAAGGGGAACTTGACCTGCATTTTCATGGATTGATTATTGATCAGAACGGTCAGATACAGGGAGGGCATTTTCTCAAGGGAAAGAACATTATCTTGGTTACGTTGGAATATTCTATCCTTGTTGGACAGGAAATAGATGCTGTACGGGCGTATCGCCCTGAACTGGGCTTTCAAACAATTCAATATCGAAGGAAGTGATGATGGCATGGAAACGATAGCGAGCCTTGCCAGAAAGACCTGCCTTAGCTGTGCAAACAAGCCGGCGCTATCCAATGGAAGGACTACCTATTTATACAGGGAGCTGTGTGAGCGGACCGCCCGCCTGGCCCAAGCCCTGCTTGACCGCGGCTTGCAGAAGGGGGATCGGGTCGCGATCCTGATGTCAAACCGATTGGAGCATATCGAATTGGATGTAGCCATTGCTTGGGCGGGGCTGATTAAGGTTCCACTCAATTACCGACTCCATCCAAAAGAGCATGAATACATTCTGGAGCATTCGGGGGCCATCCTGTTGATAGCTGAACCCCATTTGTTACAGGGAATCGAGACATTGGGTCCCATTGTGACCACAGAGGAATACGAGGAGTGGATTTCGCCGTATCCCGACACCATTCCGGATATTGAGGTGGACGAAGACGATACCTACGCCATTATGTATACATCCGGAACAACCGGAAGGCCCAAAGGTGTAATGCTTACGCATCGCAATTTCATTTCCGGTGCGCTTTCTTTGATCATGGGCTGCGGGATTACTCAGCAGGATGTGATTGGCCATGTCGCTCCACTCACCCACGGCAGCAACTTCCTGGCTCAATGCGCTCTTTTATTAGGATGCAAGCAGGTGGTATTCAATAAGTTTGAACCGGAGGATTTTCTTGAGGCCATTGAAAAGGAGAAAATTACTACAGTCTTTCTCGTGCCGACGATGGTAAATCTGATGATTCATGAAGAGAGCTTCCGTTCGCGAGATCTTTCCTCCCTAAGGACGATCAATATGGCAGGTGCCCCGATGGCCGCGGAGAAAATCAAGGAAGCATTAGAACGGATCGGTCCTAAAATTGTCGAAACGTATGGACAGGTCGAGGCTCCCATGACCATTACCATGATGCCGAGGGACGAGTTGGCAAATAAGCCCGATTCTTGCGGGGCAATCGGTCCTTTTGTGGACGTGAAAATTGTAGATGACCTGGGGATGCCATTGTCCGATGGAGAGATAGGCGAGGTCATTTGCCGGGGATCGCTCGTGATGAAGGGGTACTGGAATCAGCCAGAGGCCACAGCCGAAACGCTAAAGGACGGATGGCTCCATACCGGGGACCTGGGGTGGCTTGATCCGCAGGGATTTTTGCATCTTGTGGACCGCAAAAAGGATGTGATCATTAGCGGAGGAGCGAATGTGTATCCGCGGGAGGTCGAAGAAGTGCTGAATCTTCATCCAGCGGTCAAGGAGACCTGCGTATTTGGCATCCCCGATGAGAAATGGGGAGAAGTTGTGTACGCCCATGTAGTGCTGAGAGATGGCCAAAAGGTGACAGAGCAGGAGCTGATTGAGCTGTGCCGGAATCACTTGGGCGGATATAAAAAACCAAAAGGGATTCACATCGTGGATCAGCTCCCGAAAAGCTCTTACGGAAAAATCATGCGCAAGGAAATTCGTGCAGAGTATTGGAGGGCATCCCAATGAGAACGGTTTCCGTAACAGGCATCGGTATGACGAAGTTCGGCAAGCATGATCGCAGCATCAAATCGCTCGGCGTGGAAGCATGCCGGGAAGCGTTGCGAGACGCCGGCCAGCCGAAGATCGATGCAATCTTTGTGGGCAATTTCATGGGAGGAAGCTTGGCCAGACAAGAAATTCTGGGCTCTATGCTGGCCAGCGAGCTGGGATTGGGTGCGATTCCCTCCGCCAAAATGGAAGGAGCCTGTGCTTCCGGAGGGATTGCCTTCCGGCAGGCCTACCAGCTCATCACTGCCGGAATCTATGATCGAGTCCTGGTTGTGGGGGTTGAAAAGATGACACTTGCCGGAACGGAGGCGGTGACACACGCCATTAACACGGCAATGGACAATGACTCCAATGAGGGACCTGCCGGATTGACGTTCCCGGGATTTTTCGGCATTGTGGCCAATCGTTACTTCTATGAAACAGGTGCACACAGGGAGCATTTAGCCATGGTAGCCATGAAAAACCGCCAATATGCACGAAATAACCAAAAGGCCCAATTCCAAAAAGAGACCTCCATGGAGGAGATCCTGCAAGCCCGAATGATCTGTGACCCGCTCGGATTATTTGATTGTTCTCCGATTACGGACGGCGCTGCTGCGGTGGTTCTTTCAGCAAAAGAAGAGGGTGTCCAGGTGCTTGCCTCCGGTCAGGCATCAGGCCCGCCGCTCATGCAGGAGATTCCCGAGCTGCTGACGATTTCCGCCACGGTGGAAGCGGCGCGGCAAGCGTATGCCCAAGCGGGATTGGGACCCGAGGATATCGATGTGCTCGAGCTTCATGATTGCTTCTCCATGACCGAGCTTCTTGCAATTGAAGACCTTGGCTTTTTCGAAAAGGGATCAGGCTGGCAGGCCGTCGAGCAAGGACTGACACAGCACGGCGGGAAGATTCCGGTCAATACGAGCGGAGGCCTCCTTTCCCGAGGACATCCGATTGGCGCCACCGGTGTTGCACAAATCATTCAGATTGTTTCCCAGCTTAGAGGAACAGCATCCAACCAAGTGCCGGGAGCCCGGATCGGCATGGCGCAAAATTTGGGCGGAACGGGAGCGTATTCCGTAGTCCATCTTTTTGCTGGAAAGGGGGTTTAGCGCATGGAAATCACGGTAGTAGTTTGCGAGGAATGCGGCCATCAAGCCATCCCGCCTAAATACGGCTGTCCAAAATGCACCTCCGATCATCTTGTTGAAAAGAAATACACAGGCACAGGCATCATTTATTCCTACACTACAATTCGAGTAGCGGCAGGAAAGTATGAATCACAGCTGCCTTATATCGTCGCCTTGGTCGAATTGGACGGGGGATTGAGAGTCACGGCCCGATTGGAGGGAGATCAGGCTGCAATCGGACAGCGTGTGAAGATGAACCGGGTAGAGGAATCGATTTATTGGTTTGAGTAAAGGGCATGGATTTGAGTAAGGCATCTCCAGTCAAAAAACGACCGCGTTTCGCGAACGTATGCTGGGGATTACGAAAACCTTGATTCAAAAGCAGATCGATATGGGGGGAGTCAACTTAGGCATGGATGCGGCACGACATTTATTGCGCCCAATCTGTGGTTCAACTCGCAAGGTGAAGGCATTGCTTCAAACGAAAGCGAAAATCGATATGAGTTCGTTAGAGCAAGCATACGAGGGGTAATGGATTCCCATGATGTAAAGGAAAGGCCGTCCCACAAGGATGGCCTTTAATCTTCTGTTACAAACAACGTAGAGAGCCTTATCATAAGAAGACGTTTACTTTTTTTTATACACCAATCGCCTTAACAATATTTCCAATGGACCATTCAAATTATTTTTTTCCAATAACGTCGCCAACACGACAGAAAAGATCCAAATCGCCACTGCAATCATAGCAGCTATCCCGTTACTTACATGTCCGCCTAAATCAAGTGCGACTGGTGACAGGAATAGAACGATCATGGCCTCATTCCAAACAAAGAATGTTAAAGAACGCTTCCCTAAAGCTATAAAAGAATAGCTAATGTGCCCTGGCTTTTTTAACCTGGCCCCGATTATTCCGAAAATCGCCGCATAGGCTAATCCTCCGGCGATTCCTGTTAACATGTGGAGTCCGGATAGTAAACCCGCTGTAAAGAAACCTGGATGCCATACGCTTCCTAACAAGGATAAAGGTAACGCTCCTAGTAAGGAGACAGTCAATCCCACAAAGATTATGAAATAAAGTGTTCTTACATGCTGCTCAGGTTTTGTTAATAACTGATATCGAGCGATCCACATTCCTGCTAAAACGGAAGGAAGAATGGGGAACAAAAAATGAATCATGATCGGAATCGTAGGAAAATAAATCAGGGTTACCATCGTTGTATGCAGGTATGTGTCTGTGGCCGAAACATCTGGAGCAAAACCGTAACTTCCGATCTTTTGCATGTTGAAGCCCCATATGATGGGAGTAAAAAGACAATAGAATAAAGTGACAATCGAAAACGTTCGTATGAGTGTTTTGATTTCACGTGTTAATAGCCAGCTAACGAGAAGCCCTGCTAAACCGTATGCCATTAGAATATCTTGGCCGCCAATGAAGATCGCTAACAGGATTCCAAACAGAATCAAATACCAGGAACGTCGTCGTATCGTTTTTAAGGTATCTTTTTCTGTTTTTCCTTTAGAGATTTGACTTTTAAATGACAGTACTAAACCATACCCGAATAATACGGCAAACATCGCTCTTGCCCGGTTATCAATAAAGAACATACCAAAAAGGTTCACGATTTGATCAAAGAAGTTTATGCCCGCGGCCCTTTGCATGATTCCAGGTTCTGAGTTGTACAAATACAGGGGGGCATGTGCGAGTGCAATGAGCAGTAACATGACACCTCTTGCCAGATCCAATGAAGTGGCACGATTTTTTCCTTCAGTTGTTTTATTGTTTAATGGAACGGACATACTGATCTTCTCCTTGGTCTTTGACAAATACCTCCAGCTCATTCAAATCTTTGCGCAAATGCTTCGCTTTTTTCGTATTTCCGTCCCGAATGGCATTTCGTCTTTCATACAAAATAGTATTTACACGTGAACTGAATCGCTCATCCTCTAATTTCCATAGGCCATATTCCTGTTGGTAAGGATCTTGTTCCACCCATGGGAATCTGTGCATCAAAAAAGCATCTTTAATTTTGCTTGGGGGAATATCAGATGTTTCACGTAACCATTCTCGACCTGCTTGATCAATGACCACTACTTGACGATTGTCTACAAAAACGGCTTTTACTTGAGACCTTGTGATTTGTTTTTCTTGGTCATCTTTATTAATATGAATGCTTTCCGAAGTAATCCTCATCTTTAAAGCATCACTATAAATGATGAAAGAAAATAGAATCCCAACAATGACACCAACAAACATAAGAATGACGGATAACCAAAAAGGATAGCTCTTCACCGTAAAACGTGCTTGATCTCCCTCTATCGCAGTTTTTCGTAGTTATGTAGCCGGTTTACACTCCAGTCTAATGCGAATCTTGAATCTCTCTAGATTGCGGTAGCCGTAGGCTCTTCGTTTGATCACCTTCACTTTGTTGTGTGTCCCTTCAATCTTGGCATTCGTTACCCGAAAGGAGAAATAATTCTGAATGGGCTCTCGCCACTGGACAATCGTTTTGGCAATGGAACGAACCGCAGGAGTCGGAGAATAGAGATGGTCGTCAATCCATTTCTGAAGTGCTTCCTCGCCTGCCTCTTGGGTTTGAACGGCATACACGGTTCTTATGTCTTGAAGCGCAAAGTAGAGTCGTTTGAGGTGTGGATCTTCTGCTAACCAATTCTTCAGTTCCTGAAGCTCTTCGGGCTTCAGCTTGTCAGGGATCGTATGGAGCAGGCGTTGCTCATGTCTGCCCCGACGATGTGTTCCACGAGCATGAGTGCGTTTTCGGGTAGCTTCCAACGCTTTCGAGAAAAGCTGGATCACGTGAAATTTATCTGCTACCACAAGGGTATGCTTCCAGACTTGGCGTACTGTTTCAGCCATTCCTGGAGCCAAATCCGTGACAACTACATGGGGAGCCTTACGAAAGGGCCATTGCTGCAGGGCGTTTCGTACCTGTTCACGTGAACGTCCTTCTGTGACTTGCCAGATATGACCGGTTTGAGCATCCATGAGGTTCACGCCGTACTTATGTCCTTTTTGCAACGCAAACTCATCCAGACAGACCACTTCAGGAGCTTCATGTTCTTTTGGTTGAGCAAGGCGTTGGGGGGCCAGTTGGTAGTACCAGCGTTCGAGTGTCGAGTAGGCCACACTCAATTGCTTGGCAACCGAGAGCAAATCCCGGCCGCGGCACATATCCACCGCCATCTCTTGAAAAGCAGAGGTGACCAATCCTCGAGGCGGGATACCGTTCCATTCCACTGTCCATGTAAGCCCACAACTCGCACAGCGCTGGCGATACACGGGAACGGATACCCAGACGGTCCCCCAAGAAGGAACGAAACGATGACGAAGAATACGCCGTCCAGGACGGGCATGGTTGGTACTGGCTCGGAGACAGATCGGACAAAGATAACAAGCAGAATTCGGTTCCAGAACAGCGATCCAATCCGTTTCCGTTGTTTTTTCCCAATGAGTGAGATGGAATGATGGAAGTCTGACAAAGTCTGTGCTAAAATCAAGGCACAACGCAGATTTCCTCCTTTTCAGTGGTTGTCTCGACAACTCCCACGATAGAGGAACATCTGCGTTTTTTCAATGTCTAGCACGGGTTATGGTGATGAATCAAAAGGATGAATAAAAATCAAAAGATCGATTAATTTTGAATCAGATAAAAAAGGGATTTTTTTAATGATTTCTAACAAACTGGGTAAAAACCATCCAATTATTCCTAAAATGATCGGATTTACGATCACAAGCAGCTTTTCCAAAAAACTTAGTCCAATGACAGATGTATTTTTCATGGGCAGTCAATCCCTTCTTGTTGGGGTTCGCTGTTTAGACAATGTGTTTCTTTACCATTTTGATGAGTTCGTCTGAGTAATTTTCCATTGGGATAGATGAATTTGCCTTCAACATTCGTTCTTCGATCGCCCCTAAAATAAATGAAGCGACGATTTCAGTTTGAAAGGATTGAGTAAACTCGCCATTTTGCCTGCCTTCCTTGAGAATTTCCACTAACATCATTCGAAGCGCGTCTTCTTCATTTTCTTCCTCCATTCTGTAATAAGCCATGCCCTCTTCATTTCGGGCAGTAAAGACAATCTCGATTAAAGCGATATTATGTTTATGATGAGTTTCTTGATAGGCCAAATGCGCTTCAATAAAAGTCTCCAGTTGTTTCGCGGCAGATTGGGCTAATGTAACCTTACTGCTGATAAAATCATGTTGCTTTGCAACTAAAAACTGTAAGGTGTGATTCATCAGGTCATGCTTGTCATTAAAATGATAAGAAATAAGTCCGGTGCTGATCTTAGCCTTTTTCGCTACCTTCGTTAAGCTTAAATTGTTATATCCAACCTCTTCTAAAGTATCGATGCATGCGAGAATAATTTGCTCTCTTCTAGCCTCTGCGATAAAAGAATCGGTCATGCTATTCATCTCCTGAACTACATTTTTGATTGAACGGACAAAAAATTGATTGGTCATTCAATTAGATTCTAGTAAGGAATTAAGATCTTGTCAAATGTTTTAGATAAATAGCATGACAAAATCCCGACGAGCGTATCGTCGGGACTTTTTGTATGCCTTGCGATTAGTCCGGTCGTCCTGCAGTGAAAGCAAACATAACCAAGCTTTTTGCATTGATAAGAAAATGATTGCTCATCAAACTCCCTATGCTCCATCTCCGAAAAAGTCTCCCAAGTTCTCCGTGTGGGTGAGGAACCGGATAAAAACGAACAAGATTTGACAGTAACAAACTCCCCTGCTAAAATGAATGATATTCAGTCATTTCTGCCGGAGGCTCTGCATATGGATAAAAAAACAAAGATCGTGCAAGCGTCGATCGAGGTTTTTAAAGAGAAAGGCATCGAAAAAACCAAGATATCAGACATCGTCAAAAAGGCGGAGATTGCCCAAGGGACATTTTATTTGTATTTCCCTTCGAAATTATCGGTTATGCCTGCGATTGCAGAGCAAATTGTGTTGCAATTGATCAAAAAGGTGGAAGCCAACGTCGCTCTGGAAGCTCCTTTACAGGAACAGCTCAGCCAGCTGGTGGATGCCATTTTTCAGGTAACGGGCGAATTTCGTGATGTCACCGTTCTGGTCTATGCCGGTTTTTCAACGACGGAGAATATGAGTGAGTGGGAAACCATCTATACGCCGTTTTACGATCTGCTGGCGTCTCTGCTGGAAACGAATAAAAGCCGCCATCTCATTCGTGAAACGATCGATGCTGCTCGTACCGCCAAATTGGTTCTTGGACTGATTGAAACTGCTGCAGAGCAGGTCTATTTATATGATGCGTACGACGCTCAAAAAGAAGCAGAGCAGAAGGCGGAATTGCTGACATTTTTAGAACATGCTTTGCGTCCGTAAAGTATGTTGGATTTTAGACAAAAATGACTGAATGTCAGTCATCAGGGAGTGAGTGGAATGAACAAAAGTTGGATGTATGTAGTCATGACGTGTTTGTTGGAAATGGTATGGGTTTTTGGCTTTCGTACCGCAGAATCTGCCTGGCAGTGGGTGCTTGTGGTAGGTGTGATCGTCATAGATTTTTATTTTCTCTCAAAATCCTGTGAAGGGTTACCGACCGGAACGGTTTACGCGGTGTTTGCCGGGGTCGGTTCCATCGGGACGGTATTCATGGATTCCTTTTTGTTTGGCGGAAGCATGAACTTGCTGAAGGTCCTCTTTATTGGAGTGCTTGTGGCTGGTGTTGTTGGTTTGAAGCTGGCTGATAATCAGAAGGAAGAAAGGGTGCATCCATAATGGGTTGGGTATTTGTCGTCTTGGCTGCTATCAGTGAAATGGTTGGGGTTGTGGGCTTGAAGCTATTTAGCCGGGTAAAGAACATTCGCCACGGGGGATTATTTATCGGCGGGTTTACGCTGTCATTTGCTTTGCTCTATCAGGCATTTGACTACCTGCAATTAAGTATTGCTTACGCTGTATGGATTGGTTTGGGAACAGCAGGTGCCGTGTTGATCAATATGATCTTTTTCGGAGAGTCCAGAAGCGCAGCTCGGATTGTCAGCTTACTCCTGATTATCATTGGTGTTACCGGACTAAAGGTTGTTTCGTAAATAAAAGACCTTCAAGGGAGCTGCAGTGGCCAGCTCCCTTTTTTCGCTTTATTTCGTATGACTCCTTTGCCATTAAACTTTCACAATCTGGTTCGTGCAAACAAAAAAGCCAGAGAAAAATTGGAAGAGCCATTCTACTTCATGTAAAATGTGTTCCATGGTTTCGACATATTTCGATGGGTTGGTGATGTTTATTAAAATGGCTGCGAACGATCAAACACTTCCGTTATGAATAAACAAAAAGGTCCAATATGAGCTTCCAGACTAGTTATATGAGGTGCAGCCAATGCTTGGAAAATTTGTATCGCTGAAAACAAAGCTGACAGCGATTATCTCGCTTTTTACGATGATAGTGGTATTCGCTATTTCGGTTATTGACTATTTCCAGTTAAAGCAAAACATCATTACAGAGAAAGCCATGCAGTACCAGATGGTCAATGATCAAATCATCCATTCGGTAAAAAATGTAGATTTGGTGTACGGTGTCTTTGAACAGGATATGGAAAGCCAGATGCGGAAGGCGCTGGAGGAGCTGACGAAGAAGTATCAGAATGAACCTGATTTGAACAATTGGGATTTTGGCGCGTTAAAAAATAGTTTGAATAACATGGATATCTTTGTGATTGATCGAAGCATGAAAGTCGCCTTTTCGAATGTAGAAAGTGACGTTGGGCTAGACTTTAGCAATGCAGGAGCGTTCACCAATCTTCTGAAAAAACGAATAGATGGAAATGAATTTACCGCCGACGGCATGGAAGTATCCGTGACTACCGGAGCAATCAAAAAGTTTGCTTACCTCCCAACCCCTGATCATCAATACTTGCTTGAGGTAGGCATCAATCTTCAGGACAGCAGCCTGTTTAAAGCTTTTAATTTCCTTGATGTTTCTGAGGAGATCCTCAAGAAATACGATATCGTAAAAGAGATTACGGTCTATTCCCACGATGGGTACGCGCTCGGAAAACAGGGGGAAAACGGCAAAGCATTGACGCTTGCTGAACATCTCAAGCCTGCTTTTACCGAAGCGTACCAAACCCAGGAGATCAGGGAGTATACAGAAACGGTGGACGGACAGGAGCTGGTGCATCGCTTTTCCCCGTATCGATTGGATGAAAAGTCGAGCGACCTTAGCCGATCCAGGGTCATTGAAATCGTCTTTGATAATACCGAACTCAATGAACTGCTTTCCAACAAGCTGACGGGTGCCGTCATAAAAATATCCGTGGCTGTCGCGGCGGCGATCGCAATCTCGTTTGCCATCAGCCGCTTGATCACGGGTCCGATCGTCCGTATGAAACACCTGGTTGAAAGAACGGCCCAATTTGATTTGCGGGACGGCGCTTCGCAAAAGGTACAAACACAAGATGAAATAGGGTTCATGGCCCGTTCGATCCTCACCATGCGGGAACAATTGCACGAGGTCGCTCAGAAGCTGGTTTCAGCCTCGCATTCTCTTGCCGATAATGCGCAAACCATCCAAACCTCTACGGCCCAGGTGAGCGATCAATCGAAGGAAACGGCGAAGGCAGCCCAAGTATTGTTAAAGCATGTGCAGGAAACCATGGCCACTACGGAGGAAATGAACGCAACGTTAAACGACATTCAAGCGGTCATCCAATCTGTTTCCATGCAAACCGCCGAGGCGGCTTCCGCGTCGCAAGAAGTCAGCTCCCGGGCTGAAAACATGAAGCAGACTGCCACTGCTGCCAGAGAAACCGCGGATCAAATTTATCAAGAAGTAAAACAACAAGTGGAAACGGCAATCGAGCAATCTACCGCATCGATGGAACAAATCCATTTATTGGTTGACGCGATCTTGAATATCTCGCAGCAAACGAATCTGCTGGCCTTGAATGCCGCGATTGAAGCGGCCCGCGCCGGGGAAAGCGGCAAAGGTTTTTCAGTCGTCGCCGATGAGATTCGAAAACTGGCTACTCAGTCATCCAATTTAGTTGGGAATATACAAGGTGTTATTGAAATTGCACGGGAATCGGTGGACAATCTATCCAGCAGTTCGTCGAAAGTCTTGGATTTTATTGATCGTAAGGTTCAGGCGGATTATGGCAGTCTCATCGACATTTCCGAACAATATGATGGGGACGCAAACTATTTTGGCACACTGCTCTCCGAATTCAGCGCTGCATTCGAAGAATTGAATGCCTCCATCACCAATACCGTTGCTGCCGTAGAGCAGATCACGAACTCTGTCAGCATGAATGCCGAGCAAATTGAAACCATATCCAAGCAGTCAGGGTTCATTGCGGATAATAACGATCAAGTTGCCGCCATTTCTCAAAAGAATGCCGATTCTGCCCATATATTGCGAGAAGTTGTGGAAAGGTTCAAGTTATAATCGATGGCAGCCGGAACAAACTGGCTTCCGTTTCCTTCGTTCCCCAACGTGCAAGCACGTTTGAAGTGAGTACGACATGCCCCCAAAAACCGCTGAACACATAGAAATCTGGTGTTTAGCGGTTTTTCGCAAAAATAAACAGGAAAGGACACGTTGAAACTCAACGTCATACAAAAACATGCGCGTAGTACAGTGCCCGGAGAGCGATGCGGCGCTGCAGCATGAGGTTCTTGCCGCTATTTCGGGGATGCTGCAAAACGGGAAACAGATATTCAGTGAGGAAGAGGATGAGCGGATCGCTACTATCGTAGATACGATGATTGACCAAGCCCTGCTGCCGCAGCAGGAGATCGCCGATTGGATTACCGGTTTGGCACAGTGCGGCAGTTGGCCGAGAAGCCGAAGTCAGGCTATCGCCCGGGTGAACAGCAAGAACTTTCTGCGCAGTCTTTATTTTCGAGGGAGACAGGATCGCTACGGGGATAGTCATCTCTCTGCCATACTCACCGCCGAGGCGGCATTGAACAAGTTTGGTTGAACATACCCCCACTTTGTCAAACTGGGTAAGAATTGGAAGTAGGCGTCTTCTCGGCTAAATACGATAAAACAGGAGTAGTCTTTTTTGGCATAACACCATCTTGTGCGTAGGAGGTTATTTCTGTCTCAGAAGGCCGGTGAAACCACAGGCGTGAAAAAAAGCATAGAGAGAAAAGCAAGACCTTCTTACACACGCTCATGTAAGAAGGTTTTGCTTATTGACCTTCTTGGCAACGAAGGAATAGGCATGTGTGTATTGACAGATAGTGTATCGTTTGTGTATTCTGTGTATGTCGTTAATACACAGTTATCTGGAGGGTAAATGAAAATTATCATTTCCAACGTGTCCGATCTGCCTATCTATCAGCAGATCAAAAATCAGATAAAGGATGCAATCCTGCGCGGTGAACTGGAAGAAGGAGAGATGCTTCCATCCATACGCGCATTGGCAAATGATCTGCGTGTGAGTGTTCTGACTACCCGAAGAGTCTACGACGAGCTTGAATCGGAAGGCTTTATTACAACCAGAGCGGGGAAGGGGTCATTTGTAGCCAAAGAAAACCTGGAACTGCTGCTGGAATCGAAACGACATATGGTGGAAGTAAAACTGATGGAGGCGTGGAATACTGCACGTACGCTTGGGATTGGCAAAAACGAGTTGTATGCCATGATGGATGTACTTTTTGAGGAGGGAGAGGAATGAAGCCGGTTCTAGAGGTAAAAGGATTGAAGAAGGACTTGGGTGCTTTCGCCTTGAAGGACGTTAGCTTTTCCTTGCTTGAAGGCTGCATTACCGGATTTATCGGTGTCAACGGTGCTGGAAAAACGACGACGATCAAATCGATTCTCGGATTAATCGGAAAGGACGCCGGAGAGATTCTCTTTTACGGCAAAGAGATTGAATCCGTGGAGCGAGATTTCAAAAACCGCATCGGGATCGTATTGGATGAAGGGTATTTCTATGAAGATCTCACGTTGCTGGATATGAAAAGGATTATGGCTCCAGCATACGCCCATTGGGACGAAGCGCTCTTTCAGAAGTATATGAAGGACTTCGACCTGCCAGCCGGTCAGCAAATCAGCACGTTGTCCAAAGGCATGCGCATGAAATACGCGATCGCACTGGCCATGTCCCATCATCCAGACTTGTTGATCATGGATGAACCGACAAGCGGACTCGATCCTCAAGTGAGAATGGAATTGATGGATATCCTGCTTGCTTTTATCAAGCAAGAGGGAAAAAGTGTTTTCTTTTCATCCCATATTACCTCTGACTTGGACAAAGTGGCAGACATGCTGATTTTCATCGAGAATGGCCGAATCATCTTAAGTGAAGAAAAAGATGTTCTGTTAGACAGACACTGTCTGGTGAAAGGAGATCGAAAAGAACTGAATGAACATACGCGGGGATTGTTTTTGACTCTTCATGAAACCGACTACGGCTTTTCCGGTTTGACAGACAATAAAACGGCTGTTCGCCAGCAGATGGGAAACGTGATTGTGGAAAGACCCGCCATTGAAGACGTCATGTTGGCGTACATCAGGAGGTAATGTAGATGGTATATCATCTGGTCAAAAAGGATTTCCTTCTCGCCAAAAAGTATTGGACCGTCATGTTAATCGCCGGATTGGTGCTGCCGATTTTTATCAAGAGCAAAGTCGATTTTATGCCGGGAGGTTTTCTCGCATTTTTTCTCAGCACTCTTTTTATTCAATATTTGCTGTTCAATACCGTGTCGATGATTGAGTATAAAAGCAAAGGCTCAGCCCTTCTTTGCGCAACACCATATACAAGAAGGACCATCGTGATCGCAAAATACTTCTTTCTCCTCGCCATTTTTGCGGGCTGCTATCTTTTATATTCCTTTGCAAGCCTGCTGATTCCGGCCAAGATGGAAATGCTGAGTTTGTCAGAGGTTGGCGTGTCCATCCTCGTCATGGCAGCTGTTTTCGGGGTGATGATCCCTGTCCAGTATCGCTTCGGTTATGAAAAATCCAAGTATATCTTTATGTTTCTGATCTTTTTATTCCCATTCGTATTTCCACAGATGATCAGAGCCATGCAATTCCAACAGATCGGACTGCAAAATCTGCTTCCTTTACCTGGAGTCGTTCAAGTGTTGTTCCTGGGTCTACTGGCTCTCTCCATTTCTTGGATCTCGATGGAGTGCTCTGCGAGAATCTACGCGAAGCAGAACTTGTGATCACGCGCTGAGAGATAACTCTCAATTCACCAATGATAGCTCCAAAACGGGGCTATTTTTCATTCTTGCATGTCTGCGCTGATATTGAACAATATAGATGTCCAGTTCTTGGCTCAAGGCCAAGACGGAAGTATCTGAGATTCCTTTCTCTTTGACCATCTTGCATAATTGCAGACGCAGCTGTTCAATCGTGAGTTTCAGTTTATCTTCCTCCAATATAATTCCTCCACAATCATATAGTAGGGTCCGTACTGCCGTAGATTCCCTCTGAAAAATTTTTTCCATTCTATAAAGAGAGGCCAGGAAATGCCTCTTTTCGCGTAACATCGGCATTCATTTGATCTATGAAACGCATTTCATGTAGGCTCATATCAGAACCTGTAACTACATGGTAAAATATGTCTCAAAATTTTTTTGACAATAAAAAGCAGCAGACGTTTTACAAAATTCGACCAAATTCGAGTATATGGATATAAAAAAGCATCCCTTTCCTGTTAATGAGGAAAGGGATGCTTTTGTTATTCTGCACAAATTAACCTCGTGGGTCGTCAGTATTTACTTTGATTTTTGTCGCCTGTGACAAAGCTAGTTGGTTATCTTGGGCTCCGAAATTTGGTGCAAAGAGTAGAGAGCAAGCCAGTGTCAACGATAACGCTGTAAGAATAGTGAACTTTTTCTTCATTTGTATTCCTCCTTAATATTGCCATTATTGACATTATTATACACTACTTTTAGTTTTCCTAGAAGATCTAATTTTATTTCTTTTCCTTGATCATAGTGAAAGGTATAGATATGCTCCGAACATTCCATCATGTCTTTCCGGGCATTGATTCTACCGAAAAAACGCATGGCTTGTAGAAAAGCTTCAATTCCATCAGAAAAAGCACCTTGGCCAATAAGGAATGTTCCTTTTTGTTTAAAGTACCTCCCTATCTCAGAAAAATAGTAGGGAGTGGTAAATTCAGTTGCAAGATTTTTCTCCTCTTGTTCCAAAAGCTGTTGGATAGCATTTACGTCGTTTTTTTTGAGGAGTGTCTCCAATAAAATATTTACCCGATGCAATCGATTGATTTTGGTTGCTTCCTCCAAACACTCTTTTAACAAGGGGATTGCTTCGTCATAATGTCCGTTTTTAGAAAGGATGATTGCTCGATAATACTTTAATCTTCGAGTAACAAAGCGGTATTCTAATTCTTCGTATAGTTTCAGATGTTCTTCCAAACCTGCAATATCATCCATCCGATAGTATGAATTGCAGATCGCCCAGGCCACCCTTTCCTTGGTCTCATTAACCGTCGCATCCTCGGCATGTCCCATTTTTCCAAGCTCAATACACTTCTCATATTTCTTCAGATCATGCGCCTGAAAAGCCATCTGATAGTAAAAATGGATTCTTTCTTCTTGATCCAGGAAATCCGTGTAATGAAGAACCTCTTCCCCGAGCCGAAAGGATTCTTCCAGCAGATTTAAATCATGCATTTCGATGAGAAATTTCTGCATTAATCCCTTGGCCAGGTATCGCTGCATGCCGCGTTCCCTTGCGTATTTAATGATGACGTCGTACAAAGGAAGCTGGACGCTTTTCTCTTTCAGGGAACCGACAAAATCATAGAGTCGTTCCATCAAGGTATGACTTTCTTTATAGGGAGTCTGCAGAAAACGCAATGCAACTTTTGCAACGAGCGGTATATTGGACAAATGAATGGCCTCATTGATCAGTTCAAACAGGACTTCCGGACGGCTGTCAATCTCGATGTAGTGTTCAATGATATCGGCAGTGGGAATGTCCAGGGTTTTCGCGATCGGCATGATCGTTTTTAATTCCGGGCGCTTGGTACCGCCATTTTCGATCTTCGCAATCACTCCTTTGTGAACCCCGGTCACTTTCGCCAGATGTGAAATGCTTAAGCTTGACTGTTCTCTATATCTTTTTATGACATCACCGATGGTCGTAAATCGAAGAGTCCTTACAGTTGCCTCCATAGGCCTTCACCTTCCAATCAGATCGATGCTTTATTTTTGTTCACTCTCTTTTATATCGGTTGATTTATCCAAATATTAACATTATGCGGGTTTTTTGTAAAATGCTGATTGTGCGGCAAAGGGATAGCTTTGGAAGAAATAAAAAAATCCCCTGGCCAAGGAAAATGAACGGAAGTTCCTTTGGCAGGAGATTTTCTGTTTTCACTACTCTTTTATTTCTCCAATAAATGCTCTTTCAAAAATTCCACCGTTTGTTTAATGATCTCTCGGGAGGTATCGTTATCATTTTCAAAATCAAAGCCGTGATCGCCGTCCGGGTGTTCGAGAAGCTGTACGTTTGCCTGTTTTTCTTTCGCTGTTTTCATGAAGTTGTCGATCGACGTGTTGATTTGCTCGCTGTCTTTACCCGCTTTGACGACCAGCATGGGAGCAATTTTTTGCGGTTCCCGCTGAAGCTGTGTGATCGGGGCAAACTCGTTCAGCTTGTCAAAGTCAGCCGGCTCCGTAAATTCTCGCATATGCTCCAAATCCAGCCAGTTGTAATAGGAGACCATCGCCTTGATGAAGGGCGGCCGTTCTTTCAGCGGCATATACAATCCGGCCGCTCCGGAAGCCGAGTACGTGATGATCGCCATCCGGTCTTTGTCGATCTGGAGGGAGTCGGCATGCTGGCGGACATAGGAGACCAAATCCTTGATATCCTCATAGGATTCTGCCGTTCTATCAAAGGTGGATAGTCGGTAGTTGAATGTGACGGCCGCCATCCCTGATTTGGCGATCAGCTGTCCCCAGGTAATGTATTGGCCGCGGCTTTTCAAATTGACGGGATTTCTCCCGCGCCCGTGAACGATGATGACGGTAGGATACGTTTTCTCTTTGACCGCATCCTCGGGCAGATAGACATCGAGCATGAGATCGTCTCCGTCCGGTAAGGTCTTGTAGGTCTGATTTTCCTTTACCTGGACGTTTTCCATCCCGTCTATGGTATACACGATGCTGTTTGGCAATTTGGGTTTGGCGGGCTGACTGGCCGGCTCTGTGGCAGCCGTCGTTTGTGCTGGCGGGGCCGATGTTTGGGTTGTGGCGGGCGGCGTGGCTGGTGTTTCGGTCTGTGGCGTTTGCTGTGAAGCAGTCTCTACACCAGCACCGCAGGCAACGGTTACCATGCTGCTTGCCAGACAGGAGGCAAGCACGAGTTTGTGCAGCTTTTTCATTATGAGCTCCCCCTTATTTTCGATCTCATTATTTAATTTTCATCTGGAAACGCAGCTGGAAAAAGAGTACAGTTTTTATAAATATTTCGTCTTTTAAAGGGGTGGCTGGTATGCAGCTTGCCGAGTACTACCTGCGATTGCGTACCGCTTTGGCGGACGTGTCGGAAGGGGAAGAGACCACTGTTACGTTAGCGCAGCTCACCGACATCTTTGTCTGTACGAACAGGAATTGCCAAATTCTGCTGCAAAAGCTGGTGGGTGCAGGCTGGATCACCTGGATACCGGGGCGGGGGAGAGGGAATCGTTCTCTGCTGTCTTTTCTCGCAAGCCGGGAAAGTATTTTGCTCCAGGTGGGCCAACATCTCGTCGATAAAGGAGAAATGAAGGAAGCCATCAGCTTTGTGGAAACCTATGCGGTCTCCTCCTGGGAGAAAGCGCGCTTCCACGAGTGGCTAGGCAAACAATTCGGCTACCAACCGCTGTTTATCAATAACCAACGGGTAGAAAAACTGCGCCTTTTCTTTCCCTATCCTTTCTTTTGTCTGGATCCTGCACAGATTCAATATTCGTTCCAGAGGCATATCGTCAAGCAACTGTTTGACGGGTTGGTTCGCTACGACAGCGAAAAACAGCGGATGGAACCCGCACTGGCCCATTACTGGGATGTGAGTCATGACGGGAGGATATGGAGATTTTTTTTGCGAAAAGGAGTCTTCTTTCATCATGGAAAGGAAATGAACGCGCGCGATGCAGCCTATACACTGCTCCGATTAAGACAGCTTTCGGAAACCATCCCTGACTTGTGGATGTTTAAGCAGATCGGCACGGTTACGTGTTCCGAGGAGTATTCGTTTGAGATTGTACTGGATGCGCCCAATCATGGATTCATTCATTATTTGGCCTCTGAACGCGCCTCCATCATCCCGGAGGGCATCTGCGAGGAAATGAACGATCGCTTTGCTCTGGAGCCGCTGGGAACAGGTCCCTTTCAAGTGGAGCGCAATGAATGCAAACTGCTGGTTTTGCGTGCGCATCACACGTATTTTCAGGGACGCGCCCATCTTGATCAAATCGAGTTATGGGTGGTGGCAGAAAATGAAATCGAGGGGAAAACGGTCCATATGGATGGCTATGATCTTCGCTGGGGGCCCAAGACCGCGGAGGAAACGGATTGGAAGTCTGTCTCCAGACAGGCGGTTGGCTGCAAGATGCTGTTGTTGAATCTGAAAAAATCGGGTTTGCTGCAAAACAGCGCTTTGCGGCAAGCCCTCTGTGCGGCAATCGACCGGGAGGCCTTCCTTGAAACGGTCGGGAGTGGGGATGTAAGCCCGGCAACCAACATTCTTGCTGATCTGAAGAAGAGCAGCGATCCGGAACAAAAGCAAGATGTAGCAGCGTTGCTTCGGGAAGCCGGGTACAATGGCGAAGGATTGCAGCTATACTCATACACGTTTCAACAGAATGAGCAGGAAGCCCGTTGGCTTGCACGGCAGTGGGAAGAGGCGGGTGTCAAGGTAGAGGTGAATATTCTGCCCGTTCAAGAGTTTGCTTCCGCCGCCTATCTGGAGAAGGCTGACCTGATCCTTTATTACCAGGTGACAGATGACAATCGGGAGCTGTTTCTGCATGAGATGTATCTCTCACCGAAGAGTCTGCTGAGCCGATACTTGTCAACAGAGTTGTGTGAGACTGTGCGCCAGCAGATGCCCGGCATTATGCAAGAGGCGGCAGCGGAGAAGCGGATTGCCCGCCTCCTCGCCTTGGAGGATCAGCTCAAACAGGAGAGCGCCGTCTATTTCCTGTACCATCGGCATGAAAGCGCAACGTATCATCCCGCGCTAAGCGGCGTGACGCTCAATGCGCTCGGCTGGGTGCCGTTTAAGGATGTCTGGTTTCAAAGCAGAAATGATAGAATTGACAGCCGTGAAAATAGTCCCAGGTTGACAGAATTAACATAACATTGTAAACTCAAAAACAGAATTGAATAAGACCTCACTTGAAACAGTGAGGTAGAGGTGCGATATTTAACAGTCCTTAGACGGAGTTTGAGAAGGCAGTGATGCTAAGGAGAAGGAAATGTCGCCGAAGCTTGTAATATTTCTCGGTATTACTTGCTGGGTCTGCAGTTAAGAGCTGCAGGACTGTCTCAATAAATGACCTGATTTATTGAGTTGTGCTATCTCATATGGGAAAAGAGAGGTATGTTGGGCAACTATGTAATTAGTGCGACCTGAGTTTATCTCAGGTCGCTTTTTGCTTTCATAAAGCTCCCAAAAACGACAAAACAAAAGGAGATAAGTAATATGAAAAAACATTCACCCTTTATCGCTCTGTTCCTATCTGCCATGCTGTTGGTCGCTGGCTGTGGGACAAGCAACCCAACACAATCCGCTGCAACAGACGAAGGAACCTTTAAGGTGGGGATGGAAGCAGGATATGCTCCATTCAACTGGACGCAAATGAATGATGCCAACGGTGCTGTGAAAATCGACGGCAATGCCGAATATGCAGGCGGTTACGATGTAGAAATCGCGAAGAAACTGGCTGAAGGTCTCGGCAAAAAATTGGTGATCGTGAAAACGGAATGGGATGGACTCGTCCCTGCACTCACTTCCGGCAAAATTGATGCGATCATCGCCGGGATGTCACCAACCGCAGAACGGAAACAAACCATCGATTTCTCTGACAACTACTATAAATCCAACCTGGTCATGGTCGTGAAAAAAGGCGGAAAATACGAAGGCGCGACGTCGATCCAGGATTTCAAAGGCGCAAAAGTAACGGCTCAACTGAACACCTTCCATTACTCTGTCATCAATCAGATTCAAGGTGTCGTCCAGGAGCCGGCGATGGACAACTTCCCGGCAATGCGCGTGGCGCTCGAGTCCGGCATGATTGATGGATACGTCTCCGAGCGTCCGGAAGCCGTCAGTGCTTCTTCTGCCAACCCGAACTTTGCCATGGTCGAGTTTACGGATGGCTTCACGACCTCAGAAGATGACACCGCCATTGCGGTTGGCCTGAAAAAAGACAGTGAATATACACAAAAAATCAATGAAATTTTGAAAGGGATTTCTGAGGAAGAACGTACGAACATCATGGATGCTGCTATCAAAAATCAACCAGCAGCAAATTAATCGGATCGGAAAACCGGCTGCATCTTGTATGCAGTCGGTTTTATGACTGTAAACAGGCAGAGCGAATGGAGGAAAATGATGAGCGTTGACTGGGTTGTAAAAATCATTTCCGAAAACTGGCCCATGTTCCTTCGCGGAGCGGGAATGACCCTGCTCATTGCTTTAGTCGGAACAATGCTGGGTGCTTTGATTGGACTGCTGATCGGACTGATCCGCACGATACCCGTGCCGGAACGTGGAGTAAAAAAAGCGATTCTCAAAGTAGTAAACGCCCTGCTTTCCGTGTATATCGAATTTTTCCGGGGAACGCCGATGATTGTCCAGGCGATGGTCATCTATTACGGTTCGGCTTTGGCATTTGGCGTGGATATGGACCGGATTTTGGCAGCCGTCTTTATCGTTTCCATCAATACAGGTGCGTACATGGCCGAAATTGTTCGCGGCGGGATCATTTCCATTGAAAAAGGACAATTTGAAGCTGCTCATGCGATTGGGATGAATCACGTGCAAACGATGCTGAATGTCGTATTGCCACAAGTGATTCGCAATATTCTGCCTGCTACGGGAAATCAATTTGTCATCAATATCAAGGATACCTCCGTACTCAACGTCATTTCGGTTACCGAGCTCTATTTCACAACCAAATCGATTGCCGGCAATAACTTCCGCTATTTTGAATCCTTCTTTGTTGCGTGCGTGATGTACTTTATCATGACCCTGATCGTCACCAGGATCTTGCGCTATTTCGAAAGAAAGCTGGAGGGTCCCGCCAATTACACGATGATGCCGAATCACGTGCAGACAGAAGGGAAGAAATAATCGAAGAAGGAGGAGAGCGTATGGACACGATCATTGAGATTAAGCATGTACACAAATCCTATGGGGCTCATGAAGTATTGAAGGACATCGATTTTTCCGTGAAAAAAGGAGAGGTCGTGACGATCATTGGTTCCTCGGGCTCGGGTAAATCGACTCTTCTTCGTTGCATCAATCTGTTGGAAAAGCCAAGCGGCGGGGAAATCATCTATAAGGGAGAAAATATTCTCGACGACAAGCATGACATTTTCGCATACCGCCGCCATCTCGGCATGGTTTTCCAGCAATTTAACCTGTTTTATAATCACGACGTTTTAAGCAATTGTGTGGTCGGGCAGGTAAAAGTCTTGAAACGTTCCCGGGAAGAAGCGGAAAAAGTAGCCATGAAGTTTTTGAAAATCGTGGGGATGGACAAATATATCAACGCCAAACCCAATCAATTATCGGGCGGGCAAAAACAACGTGTGGCGATTGCCAGGGCGCTTTCCATGGAGCCGGATGTGGTGCTGTTTGACGAGCCGACATCCGCGCTCGACCCGGAGATGGTGGGAGAGGTTCTGAAAGTGATGAAGGAGCTGGCCGAGTCAGGATTGACCATGCTCATCGTCACGCATGAGATGGAATTTGCCAAGGAAGTATCGGACCGCGTGGTATTCATGGACAAAGGGGTCATTGCGGAAGAAGGACCCCCGGAGCAAATTTTCAATCATCCCACACAAGAGAGGACAAGGGAATTCCTCAAACGTACGTTGAAAAGCTCCTGAGCGGATGGAAGCTGTTTCGCTGTTTCCGAAACTGCGATGGAGACGTAGTTTTCCTGGTACAGGATTCTCATATCGATGAAAGACTAATTCCTTTCGTTTACGAAAAAGGGAGTAGTCTTTTTTCTTTGCTTGGGAGACGGAGTTCCTGGGGAGGACAAAAGTATGGGTTTTGCGTTTGAAAAGAGAATGGATCGAACGCGAGTCTTGCCGTGCAGTTTGATACAGTTATCCCCTCCGGGAAAATTGAAATGTACAGAGAAAAGTCTCAAAATAGAGAGATGATATATGGATAGCATGCTCCTTCCCAAATAGGAAGTGTTGAAGGTAAATGAGCCAAACAGGAGGAATGATCAGTGGAGATCGGAATCAGTACGTTTGTAGAAACGACGCCGGATGTGAAAACAGGCGAGGTGATCAGTCATGCACAGCGTTTGCGTGAAGTGGTGGAGGAAATCGTGCTGGCGGACCAGGTAGGGCTGGATGTGTTTGGTGTAGGCGAGCATCATCGCAAAGATTATGCGGCATCTTCTCCGGCTGTGGTACTGGCCGCAGCTGCATCGCAGACGAAACGAATCCGGCTGACAAGTGCGGTCACGGTGCTCTCATCCGCCGATCCCGTACGCGTATTTCAGGATTTTGCGACGCTGGACGGCATTTCGAACGGACGGGCCGAGATTATGGCAGGCCGCGGGTCTTTCATCGAGTCTTTTCCCCTGTTTGGCTACGATCTGCAAGACTACGATGAGCTGTTTGATGAGAAGCTGGAGCTGTTGTTGAAGCTTTGCATATCGGAGAAAGTGAGCTGGAGCGGCAAGCATCGGCCGGCGATTCACAATCTCGGGGTGTACCCCCGCCCGGTGCAGAATCCTTTGCCTGTGTGGATCGGCAGCGGCGGTACGCCGGAATCGGCAATTCGCGCAGGTCTGCTTGGATTGCCGCTCGTTTTGGCGATTATTGGAGGCAGGCCGCTGCAGTTTGCGCCGCTTGTACAGCTTTATAAGAGAGCGGCAGCGCAGGCCGGCCATGACGTATCGAAGCTGTCGGTGGCATCGCATTCCCATGGCTTTATCGCGGAGGACGCGCAGTTGGCCGCGGATCAATTTTTCCCTTCAACCCAGCAGGTGATGAATGTGATTGGGCGAGAGCGGGGATGGGGGCATTACGACCGACACAGCTTTGACGCTGCCCGAAGCTTTGAAGGAGCGCTGTACGTTGGCGACCCGGAAACCGTCGCGAAGAAAATCATTCACCTTCGCCAGCACGTCGGGATTACTCGCTTCATGCTCCACGTGCCAGTTGGAACCATGCCGCATGATCAGGTTATGAAAGCGATTGAGCTGTTGGGGACGAAGGTAGCGCCGCTTGTTCGGGAGGAAGTCTCCAAGTGGGAAGCCATGCAGTAAAAATAGTGATTTTGTCCCTTGCTATCATGGAGAATAAGCAGTTGCATGCCAGAGGATATGGTACAATATTACATAAAATGAAAGAGCTATCTGGTAGCTTCAGGAGGGGTAGCGGGGAAGCATGGAGATCCAAAAACAATCAATCATGAAAGCAATCAAGTTTCTCTTCCCGGAAACGCAATTATTTAGCTTGGTTCGACAAGAAGGGTTTTTTGCGAAGAAGGAGCCCGTCGTCAAACCACCGAAGGCGCAAAAATCGGTGAAATCGGTTCAATCATCGCAGACTCAAAAGGCAGCGGGACCTTCCGATCAAGCGGATAACAGTACGTTTGAGGGCTCCGTTACTGCGGAGACTATCAAACAAAGTACGCTATCTACTCCATCCTCCAGCAGACAATCCCGTAAAAAACGGAATGCCGGGAATACTCCTCAGTACTTGATCAAAGATGCCACTTGGTCAGCAAAAGAACTGGATCAAATATTCCAGGATGCAGAGAATGAAGTAAATCGCTATGTCATTGGACAAAAGCCTTTTATTACCGATTTGATGGCGGCATTTAAGCAAGGATTCATCAACGGACGCAAGGATAAGCCGCGAAATGTGATTTTGCTGGCAGGAGCTGCGGGCACCGGAAAGAAGACTGCGCTTGACGCTCTGGTAACAGAGATGTTTATTCACAAACTGACAGCTTCGCCGATCGTGGCGGATATTGATCTCAGCCGCTACGAAGAGGATGAGATCTCGGGCAATTTTATTCTCGATATGGCCTCGGCTTTTCAAGAGCTGGAGGGCACGGTCATGTTTCGCGGGATCAAGGAGGCAGACTCCTCTATACTCAGCTTAGTCTCACAGCTTGTGACAGAAGGCAGCTTTCGAACCAAAGAAGGGGTGCGGGTCAGCGCATCGGGCTACTTCCTAGTCTTTTATCTCGATCATGCTGTCACAGGGGGCAGCGAGTATGGACAGATTCCTGCTGAGCTTGCGAGTCAGGTGCCCATCCCGATCCTGCAAGGCATTCAAGCAGCGGCAATCTCTTCCACGGTTGATAAGGAAACGATGCAGCAAATCGCCAAAAATTTGTTGGACAAGGCACTTTTAGACCTTGCCACTGACACGCAAACGACGTTTGTCGTCAGCCCGAGGGTGTATGAAGTGCTCGCTGGGATGGCCACGACCAATAAAACTTTCGGAGAAGCTGTCCATCACTGGATTGAAAAGGAATTGATTGCAGTTGTATCAAATCTTCGTGCGCGAAACGAGATTCGCCGGAACGACAAGGTAAAGATCAAGTTCGAGAACGATTCTTTTTGTGTGGAGACACGGTCTATCGAGGTGCCGATCAGGGCTCTTTCCTTCGCCCGCAAAGAGTCCGTTGATGATGTCCTGGCCGAGCTGAATGAGCTGACCGGCTTGGAATCCGTGAAAATGTTCGTGAAAGAGCTGATCAAAACGGTCCAGGTGAACAAGATTCGGGCAAGAGATGGCGGAAGTTCTGTAGCGATGGCGCTGCATATGGTGTACACCGGAAATCCAGGGACAGGCAAAACGACAGTAGCCCGTCTCATCGCCCGCATCCTCAAGGCAATGGAGCTGCTTCCGCAGGGACAGCTTGTCGAGGTATCCAGACAGGATCTTGTCGGACAGTACGTGGGCTCAACCGCACCCAAAACGATGGCAAAGGTGAACGAAGCATTGGGCGGCGTACTGTTTATCGACGAGGCCTATACGCTTGCCCGCAGTGATCACGATACATTTGGTCTGGAAGCGATCGACACGATCGTCAAAGCCATGGAAGATCATCGCGACAATCTGGTGGTTGTCTTGGCTGGATATACACAAGAGATGGAAGGCTTTCTGCGCACAAACCCCGGTTTGCGCTCGAGATTTCCCTTCATCGTGGAATTCCCCGATTACAAGCCTGCTGACATGCTGGAGATTATGCTCCGGATGGCAAATGCCAAGGGCTTCCGGATTGATCCGGACATTTACGACGGGCTGACGGAGCTATTTGATCAGAAACAAATTCCTGGCCGTAATGACAGTGGAAACGGGCGGCTTGTCCGCAATTTGTTCGAGGAGGCTGTCCGCAAGCAAGCCACGCGACTGGTCGAATCCTCTTCCGAAGAAGATGCAGATCTGCAACTGCTCACGGGAGCAGATTTCGGGATTGGCGAGCGGGCTGCGTTCAATCTGGAGGGAGAGCTTGCTGGCATCGTTGGACTGGACAAGATCAAAGCCTTCGTCAGAACGCTGGAAAAACAAATGATTGTGGATCGCAGGAGAAAGGAAGCCGGTATCCAGGTAGATACGGGGCAGATGATCAACATGATCTTTTCCGGAAATCCTGGCACAGGGAAAACGACGATGGCCCGTCTTTTGGCGAGCATGTTCCGCTCGATGGGGTATTTGAAAAAAGGGCATCTGGTTGAGGTGGATCGCTCTGATTTGGTGGCGGAATACAGCGGACAGACGGCAGCGAAAACCAAGCAGGTCGTAGAATCGGCCCTCGGCGGCGTCTTGTTCATCGACGAGGCATATGCCCTTGCCCAGGATGGCGGAGGGGGCTTTGGCAAAGAAGCGATCGATATGCTCGTTCGCTTGATCGAGCTGCACAAAAACAATCTGGTCGTGATCTTGGCTGGCTATACGGAAGATATGGAAAAGTTTCTCCAGGTCAATCCGGGGATGTCATCCCGTTTTCCGCTGCACATTGAATTTCCGGATTACACAGCCGAGGAAATGGAGCTGATTTCCACCATTATGGTAAAGGCGCGCGGATTTACCATGGCGGAAGGAGTAGCCGAACAGCTGCGAGGGTATTTTGACAAAAAGCAAATTCCCGGCAAAAAGGACGTTGGAAATGGACGGCTTGTCCGCAATACGATCGAAGAGGCAATTCGGATGCAGGCGGAGCGGTTGGCTGATCATCCCGAGATTGAGACGGATAAACTGAATGAGCTGATCGCAGAGGATTTTGGTTTATCGACTACAGGAGAAGGAGCCAGCCCCAGCGTGAATGCACTTGGTGAACTGGATACCATTATTGGTCTTGATGCAGTCAAGGATTTTGTCAGAAGCATTTCAGCCCAGATCGAAGTGGCGAAGCGGCGGGAGGAGCTTGGTCTGCCAAGGGCTACCGCTCAGACCCTCCACATGGTGTTTAAAGGAAACCCTGGAACCGGAAAAACAACGATTGCCCGCATTTTGGCCCGCCATTTCAAAGATTTGGGCGTGATCAAAGCCGATACACTAGTCGAAACGGATCGCTCTGGACTGGTCGCTGGCTATGTTGGCCAGACTGCGCTGAAAACGCGGGAAGTGATCGAACGAGCCCTCGGCGGTGTCTTGTTTGTCGATGAGGCGTATGCGCTGGCAGAGGGAGATCAGTTCGGTCAGGAAGCAATCGATACGCTCGTGAAGGCGATGGATGATTATCGCGATCGGCTCATCGTGATTTTGGCCGGCTACGATCAAGACATGGAGCGTTTCCTCGATCGGAACGCGGGACTTCGGTCCAGATTTCCCAACATCATCACGTTCCCTGACTATTCGGCGGAGGAGATGCTGCAAATCGCGCAAGTATTGGTAGAGAAACAGGGATACATTTTAGTGCCCGAGGCGGAGGAGAAACTGCTTTCCTTATTCAGGAGCTACGAATCAGATACGACGGCAGGGAATGGGCGACTCGTACGGAACATGATCGAAAAGGCGTTTCGAAGCCATGCGCTGCGCATAAGCAAGAAGGCCAATGCGACAACCGAGGAGCTATCTATGCTGATGCCGGAAGATTTTGAAGGGTAAAAGGAGAAAACTCCATGAAAACGGTCTTGATCACGATTTTGAAATGGTTGTTTGCCATCGTCGTCTATCATCCCCTCATGCTTTTCTTTATGTTGTCTCTTTTGCTTCAACCGCTGTTACTCTTTCCAAATATTGGTGAGATTCTCACGAACGGGGTGCCGGCATATCATTTTCCATTTTTTATCCTGGGATTGCAGGCCTTCTGGCTCTATATTGCGATGAAAAGCAGATTTTATGGGTTTCCGTACCGAAAGTTGACGATGCTGCTCCCCTTGTTGCAGATGTGCTTGTATACGTCCTTGGCTCTAAATGTAGGTATCCTCGCCCTAAACGGCTGGGCCGACCAGGCATATTATTCCAAGTGGGTCGCTGTCGTGTTGGCGATCCTTGCGATTCTTGGGGTTCGATTGCTGATGTCGTTATTTTATTGGAAATACCCGCTAGTTCAAAGCCCTCATCAGACGGACAGGGTCATTGGGAGGTAGTGTCGCTTGCAAGATAACCCGAGACATTCAGAATTAGGCAAGAGAGATAAGAAATACAAACCTACGGAACGACGAGAGTCCGAAGAGGCAGACCTGTATACGGAACAACAGGAGTCAGAAGAGACGGAACTGTATAGTGAACAACAGGAGTCAGAAGAGACGGAACTATATAGTGAACAACAGGAGTCAGAAGAAGAAGGGCCGAATCCCGAACCACCGGGGGGAAGTGAAGAATCAGAGCAGCAGCCTGTAAAACGGAAGAATAAGCACGTATTTTGGATCGGAATTATCGCATTAGTATTGACATCGTACGGTCTGTTTTTTGATAGGGATAAGATCGAGTTTGTCGACTCGCAGACCGGGATTGGCATGGCAGCCGGGACTACACTTGCCAACTTTGACTCGGACGTAGACATGGAGCCCAGGAATTTCACGGTTAAAATGAAGGAAGGAAAGACTACAAGCCGTATGCTGATTTGGGATTTTGCGGCTGAAGATGGGGATATTGTCACCGTGAAGGTGGATGGAAACATCATTGCAGAAAATGTGGGGCTTCTTCGCAAACCAGCCGCCATCGATATTCCCGTTCCCAGTGTTGTGGAAATTGTCGGTGTAAAAGATGGTGTAGGAGGAATCACATACGGCGTCAAGTTTCCCGGGGAGATCGCCAACCATACCTATTTCAACGTAGCGCCGGAAGGAAGCGCTAACGTTTACACGATTACCGGGCCATGAGTGTGAAATATAACCAAAGTAGAGTAATTCCCTCGTCAAACGCGGATGTATGTTCCGCGTTTTTTTTGCGTTCAGCGATGCGCCTTTTCCCTTCTTCATGTCATCCCGGGTTGCCGGAAGATTTGTACAGGAGAGGTTGCGCATCCATCACGCGTCGCTCATGTTATCTACATGCAATTTGAATTTTGTTTATGTTTAGGAACAAGGGAATGGCGGAGGTGAGGGGCCTTTATCCTGGTTTCCCTTTCGTATTCAGGACGAAGGAGGAAGGGATAAGACATTCAGACTATAGAGAAAAAAAGAAACCAAGCCTTGGGAACGGTTTTTTAGCTTGGCTGTTTACGAATTCCCGTATTATTGGTAGCTTTGTGGTTAAAAATGGTTGATTTACAGATCATTCCCTTTGTACTACGAAAAAATATACGTCAACAGAATAGGAGTTAATGAGGTATGCGAATTGTATTGGAGGAGCTATTCGGCATTACAGAACTCCCATTTTTACAAGGCAGGCTCAAGATCAAGCCAACTGTCTTAAAAAAGGAGCATACGCTTCGGGAGTTCATCGAAAAAACGAAGCCTGGTTTTTTTTCAACAGCAGTGCCTCTAGAGCCCTACTCCCTTTCCGAAGAGCTTGCCTTTTTTCAGGATGCTGCGAAGCAAACACAGATGATCTTACACTTCTATGACCCCGCTTATACGTCCATTCAGAATCTGAACCGCGTTCGCAATCTCCTCACGCCAGACCTCAGACTGATTCCGATCCCGTTTGATGCAACAAAAGGCAACAAAGCAGAGCTGATTTATTTGATCCATACGTTGACGGAGTGGCTTGAAAAGCAAGAACAGCATTTGACGTATGAAAAAATTCTCATTCATACGCAGTATTTCAAAAGCCGTTGCACGCCATGGAGCTTTGTTGCTGAGGTGGGCCCCTTTGCTGTTGTAAAAAAGCATCGGAGCATGTACAAACCACCTGCCAAGGCAACATTTAAACAGGTCTATACGCAGGAAGACGGGAAGCTGAAGGTACATAAAACAGGAGAGCTATCCGAATTGTGGCAGCAAATACTGGCGGCCAAGACAGAGGGGAAGCAGGTATGGGTCGTGCGGAAGGGTGTGACAGTCGACCTGCCAGGCAGTGATATCGTCGTCGATCTGGAGAATCAGACACTGCCGTCTCATATTCCCTATGTCCAGGCGATTTTTGCACCGACAAAAATGAGCAGTTTGTAGGGCGGAAGACTTTCTGCCTGCGAAAAGTCATCAGGCCTGCGAAAAAAATTCCCAAATTCAGCAACATTTTACCAAATCCATCCGTTTAGATAGGAAAGAAGCCTTACCGGAAGGAGGGGAGTCACTTTTTGGAATGGGTACTCATCGTCATCCCGATGTGCCTGATCATGGTCATTGCCACCATCACGGACATACGCCGACGCATGATCTATAACTGGCTTACTTTGCCGGGCATCGCCTATTTTTTAATTGTTCATGCCATTTTACACCCCGGACAATGGTTCACGTATATGCTCGGTATGCTCCTTTTGGGGGGAATCAGCTTGCTGATGGCCATTGTCAGCCGAGGACAACTGGGCGGAGGGGACATCAAGCTCCTCGCGCTGGTGGGAGCAGCAGTGGGATGGCAGGCAGGAATCTATGCACTTGTTTTTACGTATATCCTTGCTTGTCTTGTCGCCATACCGATCTGGATTGCCAGCAAATTTTCTCGAAAGACGGGAGGATCCCAGGCGCTGCCAATGGCCCCTTTCATTGCAGGGGGAACGACGGCTTTGCTTTTGCTGTCCCTTGGCTAAGGCATCTCTCATTCACCAGATTGAGCAGCCAGTGGACAGAACATTCAAACAAGGAGAGGTATCCTTCTGATGCTGGAGTCAAAACGAAGAGCAATTCTCTTTCTTTCCTTATCTTTTTTACTTGCAGTGACTGCCGGTTTTCTCATTGTGAACAAGATCAATGAGATGAATGAACAGCTTGGACAGATGGTAGATATTTATGTAGCGAATACCGACATTGCGTCGCGCGCTCCTATCTCTCCGGAACAGGTGAGGGCCAAGCAAATTCCGAAAAAGTTCGTGGACAATTCATACATAACAGACAAAGCAGCCTTGCAGGGTCAGGTCACGGTTGTTCCTTTATCGGAAGGGGATATCATCACGAAAAACATGATCAAGCCTACAGCCCAGCTCCGGGAAGAAAACAATCGCCTCGTTACGGTATACGCTTCGGATCGAGTCATTTTTGACCAGCAGCTGGAGGCTTTGGATCGTGTCGATATTATCGTTTCGTACGAGGTAAATGACCTGCCTGTGACAGAGGTATTCATGGTTGACGTACCAGTCGCGATGGTTTCAAAGTCGGAAAATGAATTTAAAGGTGCAGCGTTGGAACTGCCTTTTGACAAGGTACCCGCGTTCATCCACCAGCAGCATTATGTATCCGTCATGCGCATCTTAAAGGCCAATGTAGGCAAAGGGAACCTGGTGATCCCAGAACCCTTCCGAACGAGGCCGAGAGAGCCGGGAGCGTCTCTGTCAGATCCTGCTGGCAGAATCAGGGCAGGGCAGCAGCCCGTGCAGCAACCCATGCAGCAGCCCTTAGCAATCCCGCAAACGGAGGCTGCGCAGCCATGAGCATGGATACGGCCAAAATACTCGTCGTCGTCGATTACGATTCTGTCAAGGATCTGCTGAGTGAAACACTGGCACAATACGATGTCCAATTCACGACATCGCGTGAAGTAAAACTGGAAATTGACCGCATCGGGCCTGACGCAGTACTGCTGGTGCAGCCGGAAGACGGCTCGGGCATTGAGTTGATCCAATACATTCAAAACGAGCTTCCGCAAGCGATCATCATCTTTTTAACCGAAAAGCAGGATTTTGTCCTGCTGCGGGATGTTGTCCGGGCGGGTGCGGTAGAGTATATCCTTCTGCCGGACGAACTGAATTTATTAAACGACCGCATGGAGAAAATCGCAGAGCTGATGCATCAACAGCAGCGAAAGCAGGAAGCCTCGTTATCGGGGCAGCCATTTGCTCGCGGGAGAGGAAAGGTGATCTCCTTTTACAGCGGAAAAGGCGGGAGCGGCCGCACGCAGCTGTCGTCCGGCTATGCACAGGCGCTAAAGCTCGAATCAGCGAACCGTGTGCTGTTGATCGATCTGAATCTGCAATACGGCGGTGTGGAGACATTTTTATCGCTGGACACCAACCGGACCCTAGCTGATCTGGTTCCCGTCCTGCATGAGATGAACGAAAACCATATTCGCAACGTCACGCAGCGTGAGCTTCATTCCAAGCTGGAAGTAATGCTGAGTCCGCGCGATGCCGAAACAGCGGAACAGATGACCGAAGAGTTTATCAGCCGCCTGATTCGCGCCAGCCGGCGCAGCTACGACTACGTGATTATTGATCTGCCGACCCACATGGATGAGCTGACCTATACGGCACTCGAGGAGTCTGATCAGATTTATTACGTAATGACTCTGGATACCCCGTCTGTTCAGGGCTTCCGCCTTGTAGGAAATCTCTTTAGACAACTTGGCATTGATACCGAGGGACGTCTCGAAATCGTGGTAAACATGGTAAGCAAACACAATGAATTTTCGGTCGCCGATTTAAAGGGCTTGATCCCCGTCCCGATTGCCGCCCAGATTGGCATGGATCAACGGGAGGTTCAAGCGGCTGTCAACCAGGGTGTACCGCTGCAAAAGACGGCCAATGAAAAGAAGCTGGGCCCTGTGGCCAAAGATATCCGCAAATGGGTACTGAGCAAATTAACGTAGGAGGGATGAGCGATGGGCTTGTTTTCACGTAAGCAAGAATTAAACAAACTCAAAGACCAGGCGACGAAGACGCTTGCGGTGGCACCAGCCCCTGTTCAGCAAAATCCCTATATTGATCAATTGGCTGACCACTATAAAGCAAGGCTGTTGCGGGAGAAGAATCTGGAGCGGTTGACCAGCCTGGATGCAGCAGAGCTGCGGCAAGCGATCGAGCGGATCGTGTCCAAGTACATGTCGGAAGAAAAGGTGGTCATTCCGCGCAGCGAAAAAGAGCTGTTGCTCACACGTCTGATCAACGAATCGGTGGGGCTGGGACCTCTGGAGCCGCTCTTGGCAGACGCTGAGATCACAGAGATTTCCATCAACGGGCATAGGGAAGTTTACATCGAGAAAAAGGGTCGCCTGGAATTGACCGGACTCAAATTTCGCGATGAGGAGCATTTGCGCCATATCGTGGACCGGATCGTAGCGCCGCTGGGTCGGCGGATTGACGAAAGCTCCCCGATGGTGGATGCCCGCCTGAAGGATGGCAGCCGTGTGAATGCCGTGATTCCGCCCATCAGCTTGAATGGAACGCTTGTCTCGATTCGGAAATTCCGCAAAGATCCGTACTCGATGAATGATTTGATGCAATTCGGCTCCTTTGACGAAAGGATGTCCAGATTTTTGCAAGCGGTCGTCCAGGCCAAACTGAACGTACTGATCTCCGGCGGTACGGGTAGCGGGAAAACAACCCTGCTCAACGCTCTGTCGAGAGCGATCCCGCACTACGAGCGCGTCGTCACGATCGAGGACTCCGCCGAGCTGAAGCTGGACCGCCCTGGCGTGGTCGGGATGGAAGCACGGCCGCCCAATATGGAGGGCAAAGGTGAAATCACCATCCGCAATCTGGTCCGCAACTCGCTGCGGATGAGGCCGGACCGGATTATTGTGGGTGAGGTTCGCGGCGCCGAGGCGTTCGATATGCTGCAGGCAATGAATACCGGTCACGAGGGCTCATTGACCACGGTTCACGCCAACTCGCCGAATGATGCGTTTAACCGGCTGGAGGGGATGGTCGTGATGGCCGGGATGGATTTGCCGTCCTCAATCATCCGCGAATACATCGTCAGCGCCCTGGACATTATCGTACAGGTGATGCGTCTCACCGACGGAACGCGCAAAATGATGTCCATCTCCGAGGTGGTGACGACCAAGGATAAAAAGGTGGAAGTCAATGAGATTTTCCACTTCAAACGAACGGGTATGGGCAGCCGCGGGGAAGTGTTGGGATATTACAGGCCAACAGGGGTGATCCCCCACTGTCTGGAGCGCTTGCAAGTATTTGGGATTGATATGGATGAATCGCTGTTCCGGGAATGAGGTGAGGACGCGTGGCTATTTTTATGACCGTTAGTCTTTCCGTACTGGTGGGGATATGGGGGATGTACGAACTTCTGGGCTATCGCTCGAAAAAGAGCGGGTGGAAAAAGAAAGCAGAAGAATGGTACGGCGCCGGGGCAAGGCGGAAAAGTGTCCTGCTCGTATGGGGAGACCGCTTCGACCAGACTGCGCGTGCCCAGGAGATGCGGAAGAAACTGAAAAAGGCCAATATTCCGCTAGCCCCCTCAGAGTTTTACGCAGGAATGATCGTCGGTGTGATCGGTATCGCCTACCTGTTGGGCAATATCGTAGGGATTGGCTCCCCCTATCATATCGTGCTGAGTATTGCCGTGATTTACGCGATTCAAAAGCTGCTGTTCCTCATCAGGCGCAACAAGTACCAGGAGCGGCTGAATGACCAGCTCTCCGAGGTATGCCGCATGCTGGCAAACTCCTTGCGGGCGGGACTTACGCTGACACAGGGAATCGAACTGGTCGCCAAAGAGATGATGGACCCGGTAAAGGAAGAGTTCGGGAAAATGTCCCGGGAATTGCAACTGGGGGTTAACTTTGAAAGGGCCATCGCGGACATGGAGCAGCGCATCCCAACACGGGATTTTCGCATCTTTTCCGCTACCCTTCTCATCCAAAGGCGAGCGGGAGGCAATCTGAGCGAGGTTTTGTACGAGATGGCCGAAACGCTGGAAGAACGCAGATTGGTGGCTCAGGAGATCAAGACGATGACAGCGGAACAGCGCTATGTATCGATTCTGGTGCCGATCATGCCGATTGTCCTGTTGTTTATGATGAACATGATGAACAAGGGCTTTATCGATCCGTTGTTTACGCCGGTGGGCTACATCCTATTAGGTTTGTTTCTGACCGGTACAGTCTTGTCATTTGTGCTTGTAAAAAAAGTGACAAACATAAAGGTGTGATTCCATGGATGACCTGATACTGACATGTTTGTTCGTTTCACTTCCGTTATTTGTCATATCTCTCAGAATGTGGTACCAATATTTGACACAAAGAAGACTGCTGGTCGAGCGTGTCTCGGAGATTACCGGATACCAAAACGCGCGGACCCAGAAGCAGGAAAACGTCGCCAAGCGATTGATGAAGCGGATTTTAAAATATGGCGATGATTATGCGGCGCTGGGTCAACGGGTCAATTTTTTCAGTGAGGCCCATGAAGTAGAGGATTGGCTATTAAAGGCAGGCAGTCCGCTTGATTTGACGGTGGCCCGTTTTCAGGGAGTCAAAATCGTCCTCACGTTGCTGGGCTTTTTTGCGGGAAGCGTATTTTTTGTCCTCGGATTTCCCCTCTCTCAGTTTGGCTTGGTGTTCTGGCCATTGATCGGGTACTTCCTCCCCATTTTCCTGATCAAGAAAAAGGGAAAGGAGCGGCAGCAACAGCTTCGCTACGACCTGCCTGAGTTTTTGGATACAGTCAGCGTTACCCTGCAAGCAGGAGTCGGCCTGGATCACGCCTTGCGGGAAGTGGTTCGCCACTTTACCGGCCCGATTCGAGAGGAGTTTTCCCGATTCATGCAGGAGATCGAGCTTGGGGTCCAACGAGAACAAGCCTATGAGCAATTGCTGAAACGAAATGACAATCCTGAATTTCAGCTTTTGATCAAGGCCTTGATTCAGGGCATGAAGCTGGGAGTGCCGATCGCTGTCACGTTTAAGCTCCAGGCTGAAAATATGCGCAAAATGCGTAAAGAACTGGTGAAGGAAAAGGCAGCCAAGGCCTCGCCGAAAATTACGCTGATTACCACATTTGTTGTCGCTCCGACGGCTGTCATTATGATCGGCGGGTTGATGGTATTAAACATCTTGGGGTATGCGAAAGTCTTTTCTTGAAGAAATGGCAGTACATGTGCGGGAACAGGATGTCGATGTGAAAGGGGTGATGTCAGGAAGAGGGGGAGGGGAAGTGTCTCGGTGCCGGGTGCTTGCCGCAGGTCATTCATATTTTCTTCATGAAATCAAAAATAGAAGGGAGTAAAAAGTATGAAAACGATGATGCAAAAGCTGTATGTAAAGGTAACGGGTGCTCTGCAGAACGAGAAAGGTGCCCAGGCTGTAGAGTGGATCGCACTGGCTGGGGTGGTTATTGTGATTCTGGGTGCGATTCAGGGTGTTTTTAAAGACGGCGGAGACACGGCAGTTGGAAAAGCAGTGTCAAAGACACTTTCCAACATCATTAAAGGGATCAAAGGTGATTCTTAAAATCATACATTGCAAAGCAGTTGGATGGTGGAGATATTCCTCCACCATCCAACTCTAAAAGAACATTTCAGCTATTTAGTCACGCGGAGGGTACGGGCGGATGAAAATGACGGGAAGAATAGCAACTGCCGGAATACTAATTTGTTTTCTGGTTATGTCAGCTTGTAGTCCACAAGAGGGGGGACAGCCTCCCGGGACGGAGACGGGTAACGAAAATCCAATCGCGTCTCCACAGACAAATTCAAATCCGAATCAAACAGAACCTGTGCAAACAAACAGGGAAGAAAAAATAAAACAATTGCAGAACATGATCCCTGAAGGAGTAGCAAAAATTCCAACAACAGTTGAAGAGTTTGCTCAATTCCCGACAGGTATTTATGCTGGTCGGAAACTGAGTGATGAGGATAAAGAGGAAATTGAAAAGTTGCTAAATCAATTCCCAGACATTGAAAATCCGGATCAGGAAACGATCAATCTATATTTTTTGGCCTTACTGGGTCTCTTTGCCGAGGATTATCCTGATCCTTTGGATATCATAGATCAGATTAAGGTTGCCTCCTTCGGCAGTCCAGAAATTGATGATCCACGCTTCGCAGTAAAGCAAAACTATAATGTGCAAATCATTCTGGATGCGAGCGGCAGCATGGCGGAAAGGGCTGGCGGGAAGACGAGAATGGAAGCGGCCAAAGACGCGATCATGTCGTTTGCCGAATCATTACCCAAAGAGGCCAATGTGGCACTCAGGGTATATGGCCACAAGGGCAGCGGCAAGGCATCGGACAAAGCGCTTTCATGCGGAAGCAGTGAGCTGGTATACGGGATGGAGCCATACGATGCAAGTAAAATGCAAGATGCTCTTTCCAAATTCCGGCCGACTGGATATACACCGATTGCCTATGCGCTTCAGGAAGCAATGAAAGATTTCGGTGGCTTACCTGGAGTGAAAAACACCAACATTATCTACTTGGTCAGTGATGGTATTGAGACGTGTGACGGAGATCCCGTGAAAGTAGCAAAAGAGCTGGCTTCTTCAGACATCACCCCGATTGTCAATGTCATTGGATTCGGAACGGATAGAAAAGGACAGCAACAGCTAGAAGCGGTGGCTGAGGCAGCAGGTGGCCGATTTGTGCTGATTCAAAATCAGGAAGAACTGCAAAGAGAATTAGATCAAGCAAAAGAAATGGCTGATAAATGGTGGCGATGGCAATTTGATTCCTCCTATGAAAATTTCCAAATCCATCTCGATCAGGAAATCAGTATTCTGAGATTTGGCCTGGATTGGTCATCCAAATCAAATAATGAAGATTACAACATTTTTAGTGCGTTAAATGAATTAAGCTACAGGAATACCTTATCAGAAGAAACAATTGCCGCATTAACGAAAAAATATCAGGAACGTAACAAATTAGTTAACAGACATGGAGAGGAACTGGAAAACTTCCTGAATTCCTTAAATAACAAAACATACAAAGAAGCGATTGAAACCATAGATAACCTATACAAGCAAAATGTAAAGCAATAGAAGGAACCACTTCAATGGCGGGTTACGAATAGAGGTAATCTGCCTTATTAAATGCAGGGGGATGGCAAAAAATCACACCTCATACTGGGATTAGGTAACGAAAGGAGGGACTTTTGTGGGGAAGCAACCATTTTTCGTGAGAGCGATCAAGGGGTCTAACGCATTTATTTTCATCCTCCTGTTTCTAATGGTATTCATAGGCCAGCCATTTTTAGTAAAGGCTGAAGGCATTAATGTGGAAGGCATCAATGCTGATGGTATCCAGGTGGAAGGCATCCATACGGAAGGAATCAATACAAAAGGAATAAATCCGCAGGGAATAAACCCCAAAGGGATGAATACCCAAGGCATTCAAACAGAAGGAATCAGCGCTGAAGTAACCAAGCCAGAGGGAATTCAAACCAAGGGGATTGACAACAGCGGTATAAAGACAGAAGGAATCAATGCGGAGGCAACCAAGCCGGAGGGGAACCAGACCGAGGAGATTGATGCAAGCGGTATTCAAACAAATGGAATCAATAAAGACGGAATTAACCCCGCAGGCACTGATGGCAGGAGTTCAAAAAAAGAAGGTCAGTTGTACAATGCTTTATCGTTTACATTCAAAGATGTGGTGGGTGGAACGTTAGGGTATACAGCCGGACTGTTAGCACAAGGCGAAATTGATTTATCAAGTGGTATAAAAGGGAGAGGCCTGTTTTTATCCGAACTAGGAATCAGAGGTTTGGGATTTGTCTTTGGAGATAAAGATGGTGTAGGGACGGTATCCGGTCTGGGCATTGATGTGTTTGATGCGATGAGTGGTTACGATAGCTATAAGTTTGTGAGACAGAGGGGCCCAATTTCCGGAATATCCGGTTCTATTAACAGCTATGCTCTTAGTTCAAATCCACCAACGCTTCAAATGACAGGCTTATACAAGGGTTTCAATGTTGCGACTGCAGGCATAAGTCTCGTCTTTGACGGGATAGATACCTATAGGAACTTCAGTGATGCCTTTACCTCGAGTAAGAGCGAAGCGGAGCAAAATGAAAAATTTGTGGATGGTGTAGGCAGTGTAGGCGGTGTATTGATGGATGCGGCAGTATTTGCATCGGTCATCCCGGTAGCGCAGCCCATCGCTGCTGGTTTATTCATAGCTGGAGCTGCCTTATGGTTGATCAGCCGTGGCGTCAAATATGGCGACAAGCTCTCTGGTGGTGCAATTACCCGTGGAGTCCGATCCTTTGTGAAAGGTGCCGTTGGTTTTGTAAAATCGCTATTTGGATAACGGAGGATTCTAGTGATGAAAGTGGTCCAATCTACAGCAGTCAAGAAGCAAATACAAAGATTCAAACGTTTTTTCGAAAAAACGGTTATTTTTAACTATTCAGCGAAGATAAATGGCCAATTTTATTACAAAGTACAGTACTGGAGATGGGGCAAAAAAGACGCAGTCGGATATTTGATCATGCGTCCGGATGGGCAATTGGTTCCACGCCAAGAAGCGATTCCAGTCATGAGACTGTTTACGTTGCGTAATATTGCTGCCCATCGTTTAGTGGATAACCTCGCCAGGGATAAGGAGAAGCCTGTTTGGATGTTCGAGCACAAGTATGAATATCTGCAGGCACTTCATTCCTCTTATGAAAAACAGATGAATGAAAGCATAAGACAGGATGTTCAGGAGCTTATGGAGGTATGTCTGTATATAACCCAGAGCAGAGAGAAATTAAGAAAAATATACGACAGAGGAATTGCAAGACATCATGAAATAATGGAACGTGGATACGTGATTCCAGGAGACGAATTTTTCTTATTTGATTGTTTGTACGAATCGGATTTCATTGTATATGAAGGATTACGTATGCAAGAGATCTGGGAGACCATCGATAGACTGATTGATTTCTTCAGCCATACGAAAGCTGAGCTGACGACAGAGCTTAAGAAGAAGAGAACGAAACTTCTTGGTTTACTGGAGGATTATAACAAAAAAGACTTACGGGCAATTTTGGAAACCTCCATTACAAGCTTTGAAACGAGTCAGACAAGCAAACGTGTCGTATTCCAATCTGCTGAACATTTTAAAGAAGTTTACTCAAAAGCGAATGAACAAGCGTTCCTGATAGAAGGAGTTCCGCTGTTACGAAATACGTAGTCAAGGAGAAAGATGATTACCACCATCACCGGAGTATCGCATTCCCGCCGCGAGTTCTGTAGTAGGTGAATATTTCTATTTTAGGAACATTACGGTGGAAATAACCGTTTATGTAACTAGGAAGATCTCCAAAAGGGGTATGAGCAGTATGCGATTAAAGCAGATGATTGGCAATGAATCATACAGACCTTTCAGCTATTTAGTCACGCGGAGGGTACGGTTGGATGAAAATGGTGGGGGAAATAGCAACTACTGGAATGATAATTTGTTTTCTGATTATGTCTGCTTGTAGTCCACAAGAGGGGGACAGCCTCCCGGGACGGAGGCGGGTAGCGAAAATTCAGTCGCGTCTCCTGATCCGGATACTCTGCATACAGGCAAAGAAGTTGAAACCACAACAGCAGAGACAGATTCAAATGGCAATACCAATCAGCCGGCACAAACAAGCAGGGAAGAAAAAATAGAGCAACTAAAGGCAATGGTGCCTCAGGGAGTATCCAAAATTCCTGAAACAGCAATGGAATTTGCTCAGTTCCTACCCGGCATTTTTTCAGGAATGGATTATAACGATGAATACAAAGAAGAGCTTGAAAAGCAACTTCGTAAATTCCCAAACATTGAAAATCCTAATGAAGAGATCATCCACTTATATTATCTTGCCTTGTAGCGGGCGGTCGCTTTGTGTTGATTCAAAATCAGGAAGAGCTGCAAATGGAGTTCGAGCAAACGAAAGAAATAGCCGAAAAATGGTGGCGGTGGAAAAGCAAATCGGAAAGGGAAGCATTTTCAAATTTGCTAAAAAGGGATAAAAGTATTCTGAAATTTAGTCTGGAGTGGGCACAAAAGTCTATTCGAGAGGATAACCGTATTTATTCATCAATCAGTCGGTTGGAGTACGATCAAATTGTTTCAACGGAAATAACGGAAGCGTTAAACCAGTTGAGAAAAAAACGATGGGAATTGAGTAATCAACATGAGGATGAGCTAGACACCATGCTTAACTCCTTAAACGACAAAACGTACGAGGAAGCGGTTGAAACCATTAACAAACTATACGATCAAAGTGTGAGGAAATAAAAATGACATTGGAACCGACTTCAATGACAGATTAGGAATCTAAAGAAGGAATTCCGTTACTACGGAATCCTTAGTCAAAGGCGGGTGAAAAAAATGGCCCTTTTCCAAGCGAGTTTGCAATTCTATGCACAAAACATCAGGCAGCTCTTGCTGCTGTCTGTTCTTGCGGTGTTTCCCCCTTTGCTTCTATACAACATCATCATGAATTATCTCAATCTCCTGACCACCATCACCGGGGTCAAACTGGTCTCTGGTTTTGTGAACATGTTTCTCCTGCTGCTCATCTTTACGGTCATCCAGCTGCCCTTTGCCCAATTTGTTCAAAATCGCTTGGACGGCGAAGAAAGGCCCCTCGGGAAAGCACTGTACGCATTTGCTGAACACGGTTTTACGATTTTTCTCTTCGGGATCGCATATGCGCTGGCAGTGACGACGGGCATGCTTCTTCTGGTTATTCCCGGATTGATTCTTTTCATCTTGTTTTATGTGACTCCGTACCTCATGGTGATCAAGCAGCAATCAGCGTGGAAGTGTTGGCGGGCGGTTGTGGAGATGGGCAAAACGCATTTTTTCAAGATTCTCGGGCTCATCCTGGCTGTGAGCATCAGCCAATTCGGTGTTTCCATGCTGGGGATCTGGTTGCTGACGCTTGTCACCACGAGCTACGGAGTTGGATTCTTTACACAACTGTTGTTAAATGTCGTTCTGTTTCCTTTTATCGCGGTGCTCTTTTCCATGTATACCCGGGAACATGCGCCAAGAAAGGATCTGAATCGGATGGGCATTCCGGGCGACATTTTTTGAGCACCGTCCGTTTTGGCAAATTGGGGAAAGTGGCTATAAGGGAGGAGCGGAGTAGATATGCGGCTGAAGCAGATGATTCGCAATGAAAAAGGCTCGATGACAGTTGAATTTCTCGCTGTTCTTCCGCTGGTCTTTGTGATTTTGATGATCTGCTGGCAGTTTTTAATTGGGGCTTACGCTGTCATTACAGCACAAGCGGCGGCCAATGAAGCAGCGAAAGTATATGCGATCACAGGGAATTCCTCCGAGGCGCTGAACGCGGCGAAGAACGTGGTATCGGCTGCGGGCGGAGGAATCGGCTATGTGTCCGGTAATATCTCACACGGCAACTATTTTACGGCTGACATACAAGTACAGATTGACCTCATTTTCATTCCCAGTCTGATCCGCGACAATATGGACCCCAAAGACAGGGTTATCACGTTTCACCGGGAAATGACAGGTCGGGTGATTCGCTAGATGAAAAACAGGGTGTTCTCTGTATTAAAAGAAGAGCGAGGCAATATGCTGGTGTTTTCCCTGACGATCTTTACCTTCATGCTGCTGGTCATGTTTGCCGCTGTCTATAATTTTTCCACGGTCTTCGTCGGGAAAGACAAAGCCATGAACAGCGCCCAGCAGGCAAGCATCGGGGCGATCAAGAGTGTATATGACGCGATGGAAGAAGCCATCCTCGCCTATGATGCGTGGGCAAGTGTCAATTTTGTGCCGCCGATCAGCCCGGACGTCGACGAAAGGGAGCGTGCTTTACGGTCAGCAAATCGGGACTGGGCAAGCAGCGAAGTCCGCTATACGGCTATCGATCAGATCTTCACTGAACAACTGGGATCAAGGCCGATGCTCGCCTCCTTCGTAATGGCTGGGCTGGCGAGAGCGAAAGCTGAAATACCGGGAGTGGTCGCCTACATACTGGGGGAAAACAACGCATCACTGGAATACGTGACGACATTTAATGGCGATGATCGAATCGAGGTGGAAGCATCCATCCAATACCGAGTGGATAAGCTTGGTCTGGACTTTTTCCCCAATTACTCGGAAAAAATTGTCCAGACCGGCGAGAGCAGGAGAATCGGGTTTTTACGGGCGCTTTAATCGTCACAATGTTTTCGGCACAAGGAGGCAAAGGCTAAAATGTGCATCTCGAAAAAAACGCTGCTTGCACTCATATATAGCATTCTCATGTTCCTATTGAGCAGCTGTTCCCATCAGGCTTCGGGAAGCGGTGCGCCTTCAGCAGTTCCTCAAATCCCTGTATCCACTTCCGAATTGATCGCGATGGAGCCAGGGCCCTTGGCTGGGACTCATTTTTACCAAGAGGAAAATGAAAATCTTGAACCTATTCAAAACGTTCTCGACCGGTTTCCGAGATTAGCTGATGACACAGATGAGGAAGGGATGAAGACCTACTGGGCTCAGTTGCTTCGTTTGTTTGCGGAAGATTACCTAAGCCCTCAGATGGTGGTGGATCGTTGGCGGGTTGCCTCATACGGCAGCCCGGATATGGAGGATGCCCGTCTGCAGTTTAAAGAGAACTTCAATGTAGAAATCATCCTGGATGCAAGCGGAAGCATGAATGGAAAAATTGGTGAGTCTACCAAGATGCAGTTGGCAAAGGAAGCGATTAAAGAGTTTGCGGCCAGTCTGCCGGAGGGAGCGCGTGTTTCTCTTCGCGTCTACGGTCATAGGGGCAGCAGTGCCGACCAACATAAACAGCTTTCCTGCGGCAGCAGTGAGCTGGTCTATCCTTTCCAGCCCTATCATGCGGAAATGCTGGAGAATGCCTTAAACCGGTTCGAGCCGACGGGATGGACGCCGATTGCAAACTCTTTGAGGCTGGCGCAGCAGGATATGGCCGAGTTTGACGCCGCAACCAATACAAACATCATTTACCTGGTGAGCGATGGAATCGAAACCTGTGATGGCAATCCGGTACAGGTGGCCAAGGAGCTGGCGGCCTCCGATTTTACACCGCTCCTCAATGTCATCGGCTTTGATGTCAATGCAGAGGGACAGAAGCAGCTCAAGGAAATCGCCAAAGCTTCCGAAGGATTGTACGCCAACGTTACGAACAAGGAGCAATTCAAGCAGGAACTGGAGCGGGCCCGAGAAATCGCTGAAAAATGGGAGCTCTGGAAGCAAAATGCCTTGGCTGAAATTGACGAGGTATGGGTCGACCGAGCCAAATGGATCGAGCTCTATCAGCGTGATTGGTACGACAAGAATTGGCGGGAAAGTCTGAACCTTGGCGCAGCGATTGACCATTTGGCGGCATCTGGAAAAATCGGGCAAAAAGGGAGAACGTACTTTACCCAGCAAAGGGAGGAGCGGGAGAGGTTTGTTGCCGCGTCGGAGAAAGAGTTGATCGAGTACTTGTTTCATTTATCGGCGTCGTCCTACGAGGAAATGAGGGCGGAAATCGAGTCGAAATACACGGGCAACTGACGAGAAAGCAGATACCAGTATTTTTTCTGCAAGTGGATAAGGACCAATATCGCTGATGTGATTGACGGGGGGTTTCGTGAATATGCAACGCTTTTTCTTTGCAAAAGCGACCGTAATTACGTTAACAGCGCTGATTTCACTTACACAAACGTTTCATGCGGTTAAAGCAGAAGGAATTCATGCACAGGGAATCCATGCCGATGGAATCAACACGCAAGGGATTCAAACACAGGGAATTAGTACACAAGGAATCGGCACACAAGGAATTAATAAGCAAGGAATTGACGCCAAAGGGATCAGTCCGGACGGGGTGAATGCAGAAGGAATCAACAACAAAGGTATCAATCCGGATGGAATCAATGCCAAGGGAATTCAGGCCAATGAGATCAATGCAACGGGGATAAAAAATAACGGGGTTTCCCCAGACGGTATAAAAGCCGATGGGATTCAGAATGGAGGAATCAACCCCGGAGGGATCAAGAATGGAGGCGGTCAGCCCTCCCAGAATCCGGCTTCAGATCCGAACAAAAACGGGAATGGCCAAAAAGAAACGCCGGCTCCTACAAAACCGAAGGACAATACGTCGGCTTCGCCCAAACCAAATCAGGATACAAAACCAAAGACCGAAACAAAGCCAAATGAAACAAAACCGAAAGATACGAAGCCTGGCACCGACAAAAAAGACAATCAAAGCCCGCCGCCTTCCAAAGATAAAAATCAGCCAAATGCCGGGACAAAGCTGGGTTCCTTATCAGCCGCCTATGAATCAAACGGCAATCCAGGCACCATTTCCACAGGAAAGGGAGATATCGGCGGAAAGTCGTATGGCGCTTATCAATTTAATTCAAAAGACAAGGTCATTGATCATTTTTTTCGATGGTTGGAAGGGAAAGATAAGGACATCTATAACCAGTTATTAGCAGGGTTTAATGCGGATGGGAAAAAGATCGGATCAAGCTTTGATCAAAAGTTTAAAGAGGTCGCTGCCAATGATTCGGACAGATTCCTGGAACTGCAACATCTGTATACAAAGGAGAAATACTATGATGTCGTGGATCGCGCCTTGCAGAAGGACATCGGCTTTGACATCAGTCAGAGAAGCGCTGCACTGCAGGACGTCCTGTGGTCAAGGGCGGTTCAACACGGGGGAGCAGGCGGGGCGAAGGTTTTCAAAGAAGCGTTGAAAAACCTCGATCTGGCAACAGCTACAGATGAGGATATCATTCGAGCGGTCTACAAGGAAAGCGGCAAGGTCGTGGACAGCGGGAAAAATCAAATGCTGTCGCAAAAGGCCAAAACGAACGGTGTGCATGGGAAGTATATGAAATATTTTTCGGGCAATTCTTCTGACATACAGATGGGTGTATGGGAACGGTTAAATATCAGGGAACCCGAAGCTGCTTTAAAAATGCTGTACGGCAAAGACTATGTATTTAAAGGATTGTAAAAAGAAAGGGGAAGCCCATATGAAAAAGATGCTTTTTCTCGTGACCTTTACGCTGATCTTGACAGGTTGTGGAGGGAAAGAGAGTGCAGCGCCAGATACAGCAACAATAAATGCACAGCCTGGTCAAAGCGTTACAGATCATGTCCAGGCAGCTTCCCAGGAAAGTCCGCAGGCGGGGGAAGCGTCGCAACAGTCTGTAGAAAAACCTGAAGCTTCCGGAGAACAGAATGACGATGCGAAGGCAGACACCTTTCATGTAGAAAACATCGTTTCCGGTTATGAAGACTTGATCATTGGTGCCATCAACCAAAAGGATTTTTCCTACGTAAAAGACTTCCTGCTTCCAGACAGCCCGGTTTATCAGGAACAAGAAAAGCTGATTGAAGACCTGGGGAAAAAAGGCGTCAGTCTCAAACTGATTGACTCGCGCATCGAAGACATCAAGGAATCGAATCAACCGAACGAGTATCTTGTGGACGTGCAGACAGAGCTGGAGATCACGAAAGCAAACGAGACGAAAACAAAAGAGATCAAGAAGGTGTATACAGTCCTTTCACAGGACGACAACCTGTACATTAAGGAAATCAAAGCGGATCAAACCTATGAATAACGCAAGTGCATAGCTCGAAATGGTTCGGGTTTTCCACATTTTCCGTGTTGGGTAAAGGGAGAGATTTTTGTGAGAAACCAGTATTTTCAAGTGGGGGGAAAGAAGGGAGCGGGCGTTTTCGCAATCCTTGTGCTTCTGACGGCGTTCACCTCTCCATTTGAATTGACAAGTGCTCAAGGAATCAATACAACAGGGATAAATGCAGACGGAATCAACTCGCAAGGAATTCATTCGGAAGGGATCAAGACACAGGGAATCAATGGACAGGGAATTGATTCGAAGGGGATTCAATCACAGGGAATTCACTCAGAAGGGGTTACTCCACAGGGGATCAATCAGGAAGGAATCAACCGACAGGAAATCAATCCACAGGGTATTAATTCACAGGGTATCAATCCAAAAGGAATCAACCCACAAGGGACCCAATCCACCGGCATTACGGGACAGGGAATCCAGAATAACGGGATTCAAACAGGCGGAAACGGTCCATCCGTTACACCCGGAAAATCGCCTTCAACGCCAGAGCCGAAGAAACCAGAGCCATCCCAGCCAGTGCCGCCAAAGCCGGAGCCGAAGAAGCCAGAACCGCCAAAAACAGAGCAGCCAAAGCCGGAGCTGAAAAATCCGGAACCCAAGAAGCCGGAGCCGCCAAAGTCGGAAACTCCAACACCACCGAAAAAGGACGACAAAAAGTCCACAAATCGGACGAAGGAAAATTATCAAAAAGTATTGGATATGGAGAAATTTGATGTAAGCAAGCATTACCTGCCGGATCAGTATACCTACTGTAATATTTTCTCCAGACATGTCATGAAGGAGATGGGAGCCTACCTTCCCGAGAAGCTGGCAAACGATTTATACGGATGGCTCCAAGGGAAAGAGGCAAAAAACAAAGGTTGGCGGGAAGTCACGGCAGAAGAGGCGCAAAGGTTGGCGAACGAAGGTTTTCCGACGATCGCATCCTGGAAGAATAATAACGGATATCACGGGCATATTGCGCCAGTGATCCCCTATGCGAAGGGTGAAACCTTTAATCCCAAAGATGTTGCAGCAAGTGTGGTAGTCAAAAATGCAGGTGCAAGTAATTACAATTACACAACGCTCGAGCAAGCGTTTGGGAGAAAAAGGGTTCCGGAAATTAAGTTCTTTGTAAATGAGTGACAGCAGCGTTCATAGAGGAATGGAACAGGGAGGAAAGGACCAATGAACAATTTTCGGCGAGGAACATTTGCAACACTCTTACTCGTGTTTCTACTCAGCACTGCCGTCCTATCAGGATGCGCTGAGACAAAAGCAAAGAAACAAGAGCCACCGCAAGCAAACTTGCAGGAGCAGCCTGCTTCGGACGCTTTGACACCGCCGGAAAGCCCGGAAAAGACGCCTTCTGCGTCATCCATCCAAACACAAAACGAGCATGCCAATCCATTTGATCCGCGTGAGATGAAAGTGGGGGACGTCGTGGCCGGAATGAAGGTAACCAAGGCCGACATCTTGCCTAGTACCGATGCGGAGTTTTACGTAGATCAAGCCAATTTGGACCTGGCAGGTGAAGTCGAGGTAAAGGGGACGATGGAATTCTATCCTCAGGGGTTTGAGCATTTGGATCAGCATGTGTTGTTTACCGTGGACCCATCATCTTCATTTCCGCGTATGAAGGTTACGGATGATCCGGATTCCTACGATAAAATCAAACTCGTCTTTGATGATCCAAATGATTTGAAGGATTTTCGCGACAAACCATCCCGCGGGGAAGCCACACTCCTGATTCGAGAGTATCATCTGCGTTTCCCGGGTGAAGATGGTGATGAAACGACGGCGATTGTGAAAAAGATCGTTTCTAAAAACATGAAAGAGGCAACTGCGGAAGAATTGCAAGTGGTCGAACAGAACTAGGGTAAGTGTAACCTGTAGGGCCTGGTAGCAAGGGTGAAACAACCACAGGGAGGTGTAACGATGTCATTACAGCCTATCAAACAACTGTTTCCATATGTGGAGGACCAGGATGACGGGAAAAACATCATGTACATCCGAATAGAGCCGGCTCTGCTTTATCTGGAGGCCGGTCAGACGTCGAAGATCAAGGTATATGCAGTGCTGACGGATGGCCGCAATGAAGAGATTACGCATAAAGTCAAATGGCAATCGCAGCACACGACGGTTGGCAAGGTCAATGAAGAGGGAACAATCACGGCCGTAGAAGCAGGCAGTATGACGATCACGGCTGAGTTTGAGCGGCATAAGGCGGAGTTGGTTGTCTCGATTGACAAGCGGGAGGCGACGGTAAAAAAGAAAAATCCCGTCGTGATGGACAAAAGACTCGGCAGAATTGCGCTTTTAACATTGGCGGCAACATTGGTGGTCTCCGGCAGTATTTATGGAGCAAGCCAGTTCCTGTCCTCCGATGAAAATGCAGAGGGTGATCTGACTGCGTCATTACCCGTACAGGCCGCTTCAAACGATCCAGGCAACCAAGCGGAACCAGCATCAGAACCTCCGTCAAACTCTGCTGTGCTGCAAACCGAGGGGACACCTGGCCCTGATGGTGAAAAGTCTGGTGAATCAGCACCATCCTCCGCAGCAGCAGCAGAAGAGAGTTTCGTCCAAGGGAGCGAAGGGGTCCAAACGACGGAACCAGGTTCCGTAGCAGCAGGGTTCATGAGTGCTTTATCCCAAGCAGTTGCCGCGACAGATCGAGCAGCAGCATCCACTGCAGCGGAAGAAAATGCACAACCTGAACCAACTTCAGCATCGGCACCGACGCCTGAACAGACACAGGCATCGTCAACGCCTGCTGCGACATCCGCGCAGACACCAGCAGCCTCAAAACCTGCTTCGACGCCTGCACAGACACCAGCAGCCTCAAAACCCGCTTCGACATCTGCACAAAAGCCAGCATCGTCAACACCCAAGCCTGCTGACACGAAAGGAAAAGAGAAACCGAAGCAACCGGCAGCGAATCCAAAACCAGAAACGAAGAACACGGCTCCGTCAACGCAGAGCAATCCAGCCCCAGACGTCAAACCGGAGGCCGCGCAGCCAGCAGCTCAGTCTACCGCTGCGGCGCCTCAAAAGCCGCCAGCCGCTGCAAGTCAACCAGTAAAACAGGAAGCCGTTATCGCGCTGGTGCCTGTAGAAAAGGGAGGAAAATGGGGGTACAAGCGATCCGGCGAAGAGGAGATCGTGATTCCCTACCAGTTCGATCATGCCGCGAAGTTCTCGGACGGTCTTGCTGTCGTGAAGAAGGATGGACAATTCGGTTACATCAACAGCAGCGGACAAGTGGTAATTCCGATTGAATACTCCTACGCATCCTCGTTTTCCGGCGGCAAAGCGACCGTTAAAAAAGATGGGAAAATGGGAACGATCGATAAGAAAGGCAATTTTAATGAAAATTAAAGACTACCAGGGCAGATACCGAGGTGTGGTGATCTGCCCTTTTTACTGGGGTGGATTGGTCTGTGCACAATTCCTGTTGTGATGAGGTAACAACCTTGATTGGCTTTGGCCATTCAAGGTTTCTTTTTGTTCGCCCGGCGTGATCAAGAGCCTTTTGCCGAGGAATGTTCATCAACACGTCAGCCGTAGCGTGAATGACATGGCATCGGATCGATCACTGGGACAAGATACTGATGCTTTCACCGATAAAATAGCCGGCAGTTATAAACGTAATGCACCAGATGAGCGCGCCAAAGCCGGCAAACAGGAGATATTTTCGGAACCGGATACCGCTGATGCCGGACAAATAACAGGTAAAGTGGCGCACGCCCGGGATAAAATAGCCGAAGCAGACCGCCCACAATCCGTATCGGTCGAACCACCGCTCCGCTTTGTTTAGCCTGGCAGGCGTTAACCGAAGCCACCAACCGTATTTCAACAGCAGCGGTCTGCCAAATTTTCTGCCGAGAAAATAACTGAAAATCATGCCGCTGATCGCTCCCAGAAAGCTGACTGTGAGCGCCGCAAAAAAATTAAAAATCTGAATCGATGTTAAATAGCCAACAAAGGTCATGATCGTTTCATCGGGAATAGGGAGGCCGACAATCCCCAGTGCCAGCAAGAAATAGAGGGCGAAATAGCCATATTGGTCGATCAATTCTTTCATGATATCCATCATTATCAGACTCCAGTTAGGTAGATAAACGCTGCTTGCTTTATAAGATTGTAATGGCTTGGTTGCCCAATTGCTTCCATCCCGCTTCAAAGGACACTCTGCTTTTCTTGGATGTCTCGCCCTGTTTCAATGGGTCTAGAAAATAGACGTATTTTCCGTCGTATCCTGTGAGCAGGACAGAGTGTTCATTTCTGGTGGTATGGATGGGTCCATCGGGAGTCATCCAGTTCAGATTGCGAGTATTGTCATGCTGATACGTTCTCGTAACAATCACCCAAACGGGATATCCGCTCTCTACAAACTGCAGGATATCGTCGAAATCCAGCGTCGATAAATTGACGACTCGCTCACCTGCATATGTGCGTGCAAGGGCTTCAATCGGTGGGTGAAAAACGCCAAAACCAGGCTCTCGCACATCGTACATGTTACCTACAAACCCTTTGTAAGGATTGCCCCACCACGTATTGTTTTTATCATCAGACGTACGAGGGGTCGTGTCTTTTACCAGCTCACTGGCCAATTGCATTTTATCCACAGCATATCCGTTGTAATTCAGCAGCATCGCAAGTGCTGTCACTTCACAACCCCTTGGCAATTCTGGTAATTGACTAATATGCGGTGCTTGTACGATCGAGAGCTGGCGTGTCTTTGGTTCTGCCTCAAAATTCCGCCAAATCAAGCTCTCGCGTGTTTGTACCTTTACATTCATTTGAGGAGACATCGCTTTGGCAATCGCGATGGCTTCCCTCGCATCCTCAAACGAACCGACCAGAGTGGTTTCCTGATAGACCGTAAATGGAGCTTCAGCCTCAGCCTTAGAGTTCTCAGACGTTTGATCCACGGCAGAGCTTTGACGGTAAAGAGGCAGAATAAAGTCTTTGAGGGCATACCCTTTTTGTTGAAAATAGGATGGGAGGAAAAAGAGAATCTCCAGTAAGGCGATGGCGAGGAAAATGTTTACAGATTTCTTCCATTTCCTGTACATGTTTACCAGACCTCGTTAGTAAAGTGATAGATCATCCGTGATCATGATCATAATACGTACCTATTCATTGTACTCGATCGGGCTGGAAAATCCTCCAGAAAAAGAAAAATAGGGATTTGTAACGGAAATGTAATTGTGGATTTGTGACAAAAATGCCAATGTTATGTCATGATACGACAAAAAACTGCTCTATCATATCTACAAGTTGAATGGAAAAGGGTGGTAAAAGAGAATGGCGATGAAAATAAGATGGATTTCGCTAACGCTACTGGCTGCAATCGTGCTTGTAGTTGGTTACTACGGTTATTCTGTGATGCAGTTTGCCATGAATATCAGCAAACCGGCAACGGATTATACAAACGTCGACAAACCATCAGAGGAACAGGAGGAAGCTGTTTATCAGGTTCCTGAATGGGAAGGGAAAGAAAGAGTAAATATCTTGATCCTGGGCGGAGATGGCAGAGACGAAAAAGATCCTGGACGTTCTGATACGATCCTGCTTCTGTCCATTGAGCCGGTAAAAAAGCAACTGCATCTTTTTTCGATCTTACGCGATACCTATGTGGATATTCCTGACCACGGGAAAAATAAAATCAATGCAGCACTCGCCTTTGGCGGTCCAAGCCTAGCGATGAAAACAGCGAGCGATCTTGTCGGCTTACCAGTCCATTACTACGTTTTTATTAATTTGGATAGTTTTATTGACCTGGTGGACATGATCGGGGGCGTAGATCTTTACGTTGAAAAAAATATGAAGTACTACGACCCGACAGATAAACCGGAATATCAGATCAACCTGAAAGAAGGGATGCAGCATCTGGACGGAAATAAGGCGCTGCAATATGTCAGGTTCCGCAAAGATGCCCTGTCGGATTACAGCCGGACGGAAAGACAACGAAAGTTCCTGATGGCTGTGGCTGAAAAAATGCAAACCACATCCACATTGATCGCGCTTCCCAACATCCTGGAGCAGATGGCTCCCCACATCCATACCAATATGGAAGTCGATAAAATGCTGAAACTGGCTGTGCTCGGTTATAAAATACCGAAAGAATCAATCGTTTCCGCACAGCTGCCCCCGATGGATTTACTAAAAGAGAATACCATTAAAGGAGCATCCGTCATCCAGGTAGACGGTGAGCAGCTAAAAAAATACGTAGAGCAACTGCTTGAGTAAAACATCCGCCATTTCAAAAACCCTTCTCAGAAGTTCTCTAAGAAGGGTTTTTTGCAATCGTCTTTAAGGTTGTACTTTACGGTAAGGCCCTTTTATGAATCGATTATGGTAATATGTACGTTAAAGAATGGAGGTATCATCATTTTGAATCATTTGCCAAATTGTCCAAAATGTAATTCCGAATACACATACGAAGAAGGAAGTTTTCTGGTTTGCCCCATCTGTGCTCATGAGTGGACGCTGCAAGCTGGAGGCGAGAGCAGCGGTGATGCCAAAATCGTGAAAGACGCAAATGGGAACGTCCTGCAGGATGGCGACACCGTAACGGTCATCAAGGACTTGAAAGTGAAAGGAAGCTCGTTGGTCGTCAAAATCGGGACGAAGGTGAAAAATATCCGTTTGGTTGATGGAGATCATGATATCGATTGTAAAATTGATGGTTTTGGCGCTATGAAATTAAAATCGGAGTTCGTGAAGAAGGTATAGAGGAGCGATACATAGCCCCCACATTTGTGTGAGGCAACGCTCATATAAGCATGTCAGATTGTCGATGAACCCGCTATCTTCCTCCTGCCGAATGCAGCTGCTCCATTTTTTTCTTTTCCTCACCCTTATAGCTGGCCAAGACAGCACCGGTGATCGTGATGACGCCCCCGATCGAGGTCACGAAAGATAACTGTTCATCAAAAAGCGGCACGCCAAACACTACGGTCCAAACCGGCAGGAGGTTGATATAGGGCGCCGCTTTTCCCGCTCCCACGATTTTCACCCCCGCATTCCATGCCAAATAGGCGCCGACCGAAGCACACGTACTGACGTACAGAATGCAGAGCAGACCTGTTGTACTCAAATGGATCATGCTCGCATCCACGGTTCCGATACAGCTGATGCCGCTGAGAATCGTTCCGTAAAAGGCAGCGCCCGCTGTCAGCGTCAACGGATCCGTATCCTTGGCATATCGTTTGCCCAAAACGGTGTACAACCCCCATGCCAAACAGGACAAAAGAATGGCGATTTCACCGAGCAGAGATCCTTCGGAAGCGTCTGCCTGCTTGCCTTGAATCAGCAGAATGACCCCGGCGATGGAGATCACGGTCCCGATCCATGCTTTCACACTGATTTTTTCTTTCAGAAACAACGGACTGAGCAGCAGGATAAAAATCGGGATTCCGGCTGAAATCATCCCGGCGACAGATGCGTGCAAATACCGGAGCCCGACGTAATTTAGCGTGGAAAAGGCAAACACGCCAAAAAAACCGAGAATGAAGAATTCCTTCGCCTTTGAGAGGAGGGGGAAGCTTTTTTTGTTGATCGCCAGCAGTCCCCACAGCAAGACGGTGGACAAGCCCCAACGAATCGTGTTAAGCAGGGTGGGAGGCAATTCCTGAGACAAAAACCGTCCGCAAATATAGTTGCCGCCCCAAAGAATGGTTGCCAAGACTAAAAGGAAAATGCCGCGTTTCATCTCGTTATCCCTTTCTTGCAAAAATTATGTATCAATAATGGACACTATCGTATCAGTAATGATATATTGCAACTATGATAAAGAGGATGAAAAAAATTGTCAATGGAGAATGTAAGCGATGAACACACAGGAAACCGTAAACAGTGTCGTGCATGCGATAAAGCTTTTGGAACAATTTCACAATGGCGAGGGACTGCGTGCCAGTGAAATCAGCAAACGGATCGGGGTTCCCAGAGCGACCACGTATCGTCTCTTGAAAACATTGATGGCCCACCAGCTAGTCATACAGGGAGAGGACAAAAAATATCGGCTGACTTTGCGATTGCTCGAGCTGGGCAATGCCGCCCTATCGATTCCCAATCTCCAGCAGATCGTTGCCCCTTTTTTGATTGAGCTTGCCGAGCTTACAGGGGAAACCGGTCATTTTTCCATCGTCGATGGCTATCATGTTGGCTACATTGCCAAGAAGGACTCTCCCAATCCCTTTCGCATGCTGTCGCATGTAGGCTGGCGAGGTCCTTTGCACGCGACGGCGTCCGGCAAGATACTTCTGGCTCATGCAAAGTCCGAATACGTCGATCACGTCATCGGCCGAGGACTGGAGGCTTTTACAGCCAACACCATTACAGACCCCGTACAGATGAAGCAGGAGATCGCCAACGCGAGGGAAAACGGCTTTGCCATTGATGATGAAGAGCAAAGTGAAGGCTTGCTCTGTCATGCCGTCCCCGTTTCTTTGGGAGAGCAGATCGGCGCTTTGTCTGTTTCCGGGCTGAAATCGCGGATTCTTCAAAGGCTGACGCAAGCGGAGATTATTTCGATTCTTCAAGAAAAGAGCATGCAGATCACGCAGAAATTGGGAAGGTAATTCCCCCCAGGCGATCCCACTTTCTTCCTGATCAACCGTCAATATGATAAACTGTCAGGGAAGTATCGAGCATAGTCACGATCAAGCTGCAATCATGCTCATCCTTTCGAAATCGTACAAAACAGGTGGTACTAACATGCGCTCCATATGGCAGATTTACAAGACAGACTGGCTGAATATATTCAAGGTGCCGACGGGAATTTTTCTGATCGTCGCGATCATCCTGCTGCCCTGCCTTTATGATTGGGTCAATATCAAATCGGTCTGGGACCCGTACGCCAACACGGCAGGAGTCAAGGTGGCTGTTACGAGTGAAGACCAAGGCACGACGATTGCCGGTAAACAGATCAATATCGGGACAGAGCTGCTCCACAATCTGGAGAGCAACAAGAAGCTGGGATGGACATTTGTCGACAGGGAAGAAGCTGATCGGGGTGTGGATCGGGGAACCTATTACGCCAGTATCTTGATCCCGTCGGATTTCTCGGACAGAATCACAGGGATTGTCAACGGTCGTCTGGACCGCCCGGAAGTGATCTACAGTGTAAACGAAAAAGTGAATGCAGTTGCCCCCAAAATCACTTCATCCGGCGTCTCGACGATCGCCAAGCAGATCAATGAGAATTTTACGGAAGCGGTAAGTGAAGCCCTGCTGACGAAGCTGAAAGAGGTCGGGATTCAGATCGAGGAGCAGCTGCCGACGATCCGCAAAATCGAAAATGGCATTTTCGAGCTGGAAAAAAGGCTTCCCGAGATCCAGGCTGCCGGACAGAAGGTATTGGAGCTGGAGCAGAAGCTCCCGGACATTCATCAAAAAGCGCAGATCATCATTGAAGTCGAGAAAAAGATCCCCGAGATCAATCGGGCTGCGCAAAACGTGCTTCGCCTCCAGGGAAATTGGCCGACAATCAGTGATGCCGTCTCGCGTGTACTGGCCATCCAGGACAGGCTCCCTGAGATTCAACGCGCCGTGGCAGTAGTTCAGACGCTCGATCAAAACTTTGATCAGGTCGAAAAAACAGTGGATCTTGCTGCGGAAAAAGCGGGGCAAGCTCTTGAGATCGTGGACGCTGCGGAAAAAGCGATACCTCGCCTGGAGAAACTGGCCGCGAGCGGGGCCGATTTTGCCAATGAATTTAACCAGTTTCTGGTGTACCATGACGGAGCGTTCGAGACGATTGCTCCCGTGGTGAAGCATAGCCTGACGCTGGCCCAGCAGGCCGCCGCTGCTTCCGAAAGGCTCACGGAGAGGCTGCTCCAGATAAACCCCGCTCTACTGCCGACTGCCGAAGAGGCAAGGGCAGTGCAAGACAGACTGTCCAAAGCCGCAGGAGCAGTGGGACATCTGACATCTCTGCTCGATCGCATCAACGGCTATCTGCCGGGGAACCCGTTAGCTGAGAAGCTGAAACGGCTGCATACCATAGAAGACAATCTCAACCGGCAGGTCGAGCTGTTGGACCGGATAGCTGCTTCGCTGGAAAGCGGGAAAACCCCCGCCAAGGATCTTGTAAAAAGCTTGCACGAACTGTCCAAAGCGACCAACAGTGCTCTCGGTGACATTCTCGCAAGATACGACAGCGACATCGTGCCTGCCATCCAGGAAGCAATCGATAGGCTGAAACAGCTGACTGGAACGACGGCTGACGCATTGCAGGCGGCGAAAGACAGGCTTCCTGTGATCGCGGGCATTCTGTCTGACGTGCGGAAGGGGCTGGAGTTCGGACAGGCCGAGCTGACGAGAATCCAGGAGGAGATGCCCCGTCTGCGGGCGAAGGTCCATGAGCTGGCACAAACACTTCAGGAGCGTACAGACGCTCTCGAGCGGGCGTTTTCGGTCGCGGCCCCGATTATTCAGGAAAATCTCCCGGTGATTGGGGAAAAGCTGGACGAGGCGGCGCGTTTCATCCAAAATGATCTGCCCCGTGTGGAGGAGGAGATTACCAAGCTGGCTGATTTCGTCCGCGTCAAGCTGCCGGAGGTGGAGGCGGGCGTGCACAGAGTAGCAGAGCTGGTGCGTGACGATTTGCCTCAGCTCGAACATGCGATTCGCCAGGCAGCAGACAGGCTGAGAGAGGTGGAAGCAACGAACCACTTTGCCGACCTCGCCAAGCTGCTCCGCGGAGATATCAAGAAAGAGAGCGAGTTTTTGGCCAGTCCCGTCGAGATCAAAGAGATACGGAAATTCCCGATCCCGAATTACGGTTCCGCCATGTCACCGTTTTATGGCGTGCTGTCCCTGTGGGTGGGAGCGACGCTCTTGATCTCATTATTGAAACCGGATGCCGACAACCCGGACGGGCGTTATCGGTCTTATCAGTTGTACCTCGGCCGACTGGCAACCTTTGCAACCATCGGGCTGTTTCAGGCGTTGTTCATCACGCTGGGAGACATCTACATCCTCGGGGCCTATGTGGCAGACAAATTGCCGTTTGTGTTCTTCGCGATGCTGGTCAGTCTGGTGTTCGTAACGATTACGTATACCCTGCTTTCTGTTTTCGGCAACATCGGAAAAGGCATTGCGATCATCTTCATGGTGTTTCAGTTCTCCAGCTCGGGCGGAACGTTCCCGATCAGCATGACAGCGCCCTTTTTCCAGATGTTAAATCCGTTCATGCCTTTCACGTATGCGATCAGTCTGCTGCGAGAAGGGGTTGGCGGCATTTATTGGGAAACGGCAACGCGAGATATCCTGTGCCTGCTCGGGTTTATTGCCCTGAGCCTGTTCGTGGCTCTCGTATTGAAGCGTCCGCTCAGCAGCCTCATCAAAAAATCAACGGAGAATGCGAAGAAAACAAAAATCATCGCGTAACGTGATGCTGACCGACTGCCCCAGCATGGCAGAACGGCAGCAGCTGGTGGGAAAATTCAAGGTGCAACGAACAATCATTGACAACCTGCATAAACAAATTTACACTGTAATGAAATTGGATAATAAAACCTTGTTGGGACGTGGACTTTTCTGGAGATTGCTCTAGTTTCGCCACACTGTTTGTCAGTTGACAAATGGTGTGGCTTTTTTTGTTGAAAGGGTGAAAATCATGAAAACTTGGCATTATGCGGTAATTGTTTTTTTGGGCGGGTGCTGCTACGGAGCATTATCGACATTTGTGAAACTTGCTTACGCGGCGGGTTATTCGGTGACAGAGGTAACAGGCGGCCAATATTTTTTCGGAGCATTGCTTACCTGGGTACTCGTTCTGTTTATGAAAAAGAAAAAAATAACGTTAAATCAAACGTTCAAATTACTGGCATCCGGAATTCCGTTTGGCCTGACAGGTGTGTTTTATTATCAAGCACTGCAAACACTTAATGCTTCGCTAGCAATCATTTTTCTATTTCAATTTGTTTGGATTGGCACACTTTTTGAGTGGATACTGTATAAGAAAAAGCCAACAAAAGGGAAGGTGATTTCCATCGCCACTCTTCTCATCGGCTCCGCTTTGGCCGCTAACATTGTGTCAGCAGAGGGAATGGTTCTTTCATGGGAAGGAACAGTTTGGGCACTGCTTTCGGCCTTTACGTTTACAACGTTCATTTTTCTCAGCAGTTCAGTTGGGAAAGATACCCCGCCCATATTGAAAAGTGCTCTTCTTTCCACGGGCGGTTTGATCGTTGTCTTTTTGGTATTCCCGCCCATGTTTTTATTCGATTTACCCGTCGTAATGGGTGTTGCACCGTATGGATTGCTTCTCGGTTTTTTTGGAGTAGTTTTGCCGCCATTATTATTTTCAATTGGAATGCCGCATATCGGGCCGGGACTTGGCACCATATTAACATCTTCCGAGCTTCCCGTAGCCGTTTCCATGTCTTCACTCGTATTAGCTGAGTTTGTGAGCTTGTCGCAATGGATGGGAGTCGTGCTCATATTGGGCGGGATTGTAGTCGGAAATATCATGCATTCAAACAATAAAATGATGTCTGTAGATGTGGAAAAAAACCCCTTGTAACGGGCGATATTCTAGTGTCCTGCCAACGATCTCGAAAGCGATATTGGACGTATAACGGTTTTTCTGGCAAGTGCAGACGATGAAACCATTACTGCTATACGCCCGGTGCGATGACCAATATTGCCAACCGGCTGATCAAAATGGGGTTTGCTGAGCGGAAGTACGATGAACAGGATCGGCGAAATGTTTTCCTCGCGATTACGGACAAGGGCTTGGAAATCCTGAAAGAAGCCCAGCAAAAAGGGCAGGAGCTGCGAATCGAGCTGTTTCAGGTGCTGAGTGAGGAAGAAGTGCAGCAGTTTCAGGCGACCCATGAAAAGCTGCTGAAGAATTTGGAAGAGCAAAAAGAGGGATCGTGACAAAGAAAGCTGTGCCTGCTCCCAGACACAGCTTTTCTAGTACGCCCTTTTCGGGTTTAGTCATGTGGAGGAGAAGAGGCCCTAACCAAAACCGGTTGTCCCTCTTCCGCAAAAAACTGCTTCGTCAGCTTAAACACGACAGGACTGAGAAGCACCAACGCAATCAAATTGGGAATGACCCCAATCCCGATCAAAATATCGATAATCCCCCAAACCATCTGCAAACCGCCGACCGCCCCGATGAAGGTAAAAGGCAGGAAGCTGTACCGATAGAGAGGGCCCCACTTTTCTCCGGCAACGTATTTGAACAAAGTCTCACCATAAAATGAAAGCGCAATAATTGTTGAAAAGGCGAATAAGACCAGACTGACTGTCACAATGTATTTCAGGGCAGGGAAGACAGAGCCAAAGGCGAGGCTGGCTAAGACAGCGGGTGAACTGTCCGAAGACATGACGCCCGTGGTAAGTACGGCCAGAGCCGTAATCGTGCATACGCCAAACGTGCTGACGAATACTTCCATCACACCCCATAGGCCTTGTCTGGCGGGATGATCGGTTTTGGCAGTAGCGTGGGCGATCGGTGCCGTTCCTTGCCCGGCCTCGTTGGAGTATAATCCGCGGGCAACCCCGTACCGTATCGCTTCCATCACAGCAAAACCGGCGATGCCCCCACCTGCGGAAGTAGAGGAAAAAGCGCTGGAAAAAATGCTTCGAAACGCTTCAGGCACATGGCCGAAATTGACGATGATGACGATGAGACCGCCGATCAGGTACAGAATAGCCATGAACGGCACCAGGACTTCGGTAATTTTGCCGAGCATCTTGATCCCGCCGAGTGAAACGACGGCAACGAGCAGCAGCAGAACAATTCCGATCGCGACAGGGGAGATACCCGCAATATCCTTGATCGATTCGGAGATGCTGTTGGCCTGTACCATGTTTCCGCCCAGACAACCGAGAGCGACGCAGAGCGAAAAAATCGTAGCGAGAATAGGAGATTTCAATCCTCTTTTCATATACCACGCCGGACCGCCCGTGAAGGTACCGTCTTCTTTCTTTTCGCGAAAAGCGATGCTGAGCACAATTTCAGCATACTTGGTGCACATCCCGAAAAGTGCAGAGGCCCACATCCAGAATATCGCGCCGGGTCCCCCCATCGCCAAAGCCGTTGTGGTGCCAACAATATTCCCGACACCAATGGTAGAGGCCAGCGCTGTCGAAACAGCCTGCCTCGGGGTAAGGGTACCTTCTCCCGGTATTTCGGACTCTTTGAGATGGGCCCGTCCAAACGTCTGTTTCCAAATAAAAGGGAATTTGCGAATCTGGAGAAAGCCGGTACCGATGGTGTAGTACACGCCGACCCCAACGAAAAATACGACGAGCCAAGGCCCCCAGATCAATCCGCCGAGCCACGCGATCCATTCCGTAAATGTTTGCATCAAGCCCCCTCCTTTCTGACGCACGCAGCCACAAATGCCAGAAACAGCTTGAGATATTCCTCATGTTTGTCAACCATCATCTCTGGATGCCACTGGACAGCTACCACGAAGCGCTCCCCCGCCATTTCGATTCCTTCCACCAAGCCGTCAGGAGCGGTCATCGTCACGCTGAAATCGCTTCCAACTTGCTTGATTGCCTGGTGATTGTAGCTGTTTACACCGATTTCCTGAGCCTGGAAAATTGCTTCGAGCCGAGAACCAGGTTGAATAGAAGCGGGATGGACCGGATGGTATTTGGGCGAATACCTGAGAGCATGAGCGATTCCTTCCGGGCGTTCAGTCTGCAAATCCTGGTACAGCGTTCCGCCAGAAACTACGTTGAGGAGCTGGCTGCCCCGGCAGATTCCCAAAACAGGAAGATTCGTGTCCTGCAACACTTTTTTCGCGAGGGCGATTTCGTGCCGGTCGCGCTTCGGATCAATCGGGCCCAATCCGGCGCGCGGCCACTCGCCATAGTAAGCAGGATCGATGTCGGTGCCTCCTGTAAACAGGATGCCGTCCAGCTTTGACAAGAGCGGATACAGACTTTCAGGATTTTCCGTCACTGGCAGAATTACAGGAACGCCGCCGCTTCGTTCAATCGACTTGATATAATCGTCAGCGAGAAGCTGCCAGTCCTGGCCGGGCAAACCGAGATTGCTCGTGATCCCTACGTTGTCTTCATGAGAATAGTTGGCACTGATTCCTATCAAGGGTTTCATTGTTTGTTCCTCCTTCAGATGTCGGGTCACTCTTTATAAAGCAATCCTCGTGCCAACGATAAAAACGCATAAGAAAGAGGCTCCTTGGACAAGCCTTGTCAATTTGATTTGTCATTTTGACAAGGAAAATCAGAAATGCTGTTTCTTCTCCACTGAAAAAACGGACGCTCCGCTTGTCATTTTGACAAATGGGTTATCCGTTTGAGAAATTGAGGGAGGCTATTTCATTTCACGAAGGCGCCGGTATAATGTGGACAAGCTGATCCCCATCTGTTTTGCCACCATCGCCTTGCCTTCCAGATGATCACCGTACTGGTGCAACAGCCGTTGGATCGTTGCTCTCTCCAGCTGTTTCAGATTGCAGTCGGCGCCCTGCCCGGTTTGCGGGGAGGCAGCAGCGCGGAGCTTGGCGGGAAGACTTGCAGCTTCGATCGAATCAGTCTGTTCTACATGAACGGCATATTCGATCGCATTTTCCAATTCGCGGACATTGCCGGGCCATTGGTACAAGAGCAGCATTTGCTCTGCTTGCTCGGTAAAGGTTTCAATTTTCTTCCCAAAGATTCGATTGAACTTTTGCAAAAAGAACCGGGAAAGCGGCATTACATCTTCCCGGCGCTTGCGCAACGGAGGAAGCGGGAGCTGGATGACGTTGAGTCGATAGTATAAATCTTCACGGAATCTTCCTTCCGCGATCATGCGTTCCAGATTTTGATTCGTGGCCGCAATCAACCGTACATTCAAGTCAATCGGCTTGACGCTTCCGACGCGCTCCACCTTGTTGTACTCGATCACCCGCAACAGCTTTGGCTGCAGGTGCAGGGAGAGATCCCCGATTTCATCCAAAAACAGCGTTCCGTTCTGAGCCATTTCAAATTTGCCCGGCTTGCCGCCCTTTCTGGCTCCCGTAAATGCCCCTTCTTCAAAGCCAAACAGCTCGCTCTCCAACAAATTTTCCGGAATAGCTGCACAATTCACTGCGATGAACGGCCCGGAGCTGCGATCGCTCATCTGATGAATGGCGCGGGCAAACAGCTCCTTGCCTGTTCCGCTTTCGCCCTGAATAAGCACGTTGGAGCTGGCACGCGATGCGCTGGCAGCAATTCGTTTCGCTTCTTCGAAAACGGCGCTTTTTCCTTTGATTTGCTCCAGATGAACAGTGTGTATATCTGTACGGTCAGAATCGCGGGTATTTCTGTCCCGCGCTTCTTGCTCCCGGAATAAAAACAGCAGGTCGGAATGCGAGTTATCAGGCTGAACATTCTTCACTGTAATCCAGTAGGTTTCCCAGAAACCCCCATCCTCGTGTTCATAGGGCCAATCTTCTATGGGCTTGTCTGCTTTTAGCAGCTTCTCTGCCACATAAGCAGGGAGAAGGGTACTCAACGGCTTGCCTGCTCGCGCTCCGGCTTGTTCCATGTGCTGATTGCTCATCAGGATGGTTCCCGCCGCGTCTGTCAGCACAATCCCTTCTTTTACTGTATTCAAGATGGCATCCATTCTTTTTTGCTTCTCCGCTTCCTTCACCTTGGCAGCGATAAAATCAGAGAGATTTTTCATGAAAGCAAGCAGCTCGGTCTCCATATGAATCAGCTTGTCTTTGGCCTCTTCGGAAAACTCCGCAATGGAGATGGCGCCGATCGCTTCATTATCGATCTGGATAGGGTAGATGATACTGACTTCTTTCAGACAGATGTTACGCACTGTACAAGTTTGGCAGACCTGATGTTCCAGCGGATTGAATATGATCAGGGGAGAGTTGTTCCGGATCACATGGTAAAATGCTGATTCTTCTGGCAGTTTCAAGCCGACATATTGCTCATATCGTCCCGTACCGGCTATCCGCATCCGGCTGTCATCGACCACCGAAAGATCAAAATGGACAAGTGGTTTCATCGCTGCCAGCAGGTGACGAACAGCCTCGCCAATATTGTGCAATCGCGTCATGAAGTTTCCCCCTTATACTAATCTCATGCTTCCGCGATTTATGCAGCAAAGCTTTTTTACTGTGATAAACCTGTACGTCATGATCATTACGGTTATTATAACATTTTATACTGCGCCCCTCCCTTTACAGACAAAATTGACTGAATAGGTGTACAATGGCAAAAGTGAAGCAATACGGACAAAAGAGTGCCTCTTTCTGTGAATAGGAAGGCCGTGCACTGTCAAAGGTCAGGGGGAATGTGACATGGAAAAACGGCAGCCGATTGATCTGGGGCATGGGATCCAGTTGATCGACGGATTTGATTTGGGTTTGGAGAACAGGACAGGTACCTATGTGATGCAGGAGGAGGAGCTGACGCTGATTGAGACAAGCGCCAGTCCCTCCGTCCCGCATATCCTGGCCGGCTTGTCCGCTCTTGGGCTTGATCCGGCCGATGTCAAATACGTGATTGTAACGCATATCCATTTGGATCATGCCGGAGGGGCCGGGCTGCTTTTGCAAGAACACTGCCCGCAGGCAAAAGTTGTGGTTCATCCAAAGGGCGCCCGCCATCTGGTGGACCCGTCCCGGCTGATCATGGGAGCGCGGGCGGTATACGGGGACAAATTTGATCAGTTTTTTGAGCCGATCATTCCTGTGCCAGAGCAGCGGGTTTTGATCAAAGGGCATGAGGAGACGCTGCAGATCGGCCCCTCTCGTGTGCTGCGATTCTTTGATTCGCCGGGACATGCCTATCACCATTGCAGTATTTACGATCCCGTCAGCAATGGCATGTTTACCGGTGATACGCTGGGGGTTCAGTATTCCCAGTTAAAGGCGGACGGAGTTTCGCTGTATCTGCCGTCGACCTCGCCCAACCAGTTTGACCCGGAAGCGATGCTTCACTCACTGGCGATGGTCCAGGAGATGCAGGTAGAACGTATCTTTTTCGGCCATTTTGGCATGAGCACAGAGGTAGAAGAGGTATACCGCCAGCTTACGATGTGGATTCCCCGGTTTGTACAAATCGCGGAAGCTGTGGCTGCGAGCGGGGACCTGGAGAGCAGCGAGGTCAGCAGACAGCTGCTGGCGATGGTCGCATCCTATCTCAAGGATCAAGGCATTGCCGCCGATCACCCGGAGTTCGGCATACTGCGTTCTGATCTGGAAATATGCGCCATGGGACTGGTCGATTATTTGCAGAAAAAGCAATAAGACTGAGCATGGAGAAAAACCTCTACCGTCAGGCAGGGGTTTTTTGGTCGTTGAAAAAGACTTGCGTCAATTCTGAAAACTTTATATAATAAAAACCATAACATGCGTTAAAATAACGTTATATTAATTAATCGTCACATACCTGGAAAATACGATAGGGAAAGCAGGGATAATGAATGGTGAAATTGGTGGCTATTTACCGCGTCCCCGAGGATGTCGAAGCCTTTGACAAACATTACTTCGAAGTGCATGGTCCGCTGGCTGAAAAAATGCCAGGCCTGATCAAAATGGAAGTAGGCAAGGTATACGGTACTCCTGCTGGTGACAGCGATCTGCATCTGATCGCAGAAATGTACTTTGCATCTAAAGAGGCTTTGATGGAAGCGTTGTCATCCGCCGAAGGGCGTGCGGCAGGAAAAGACCTGCGCGGTTTTGCCGGGCAAGTGGTGTCCATGCATTTCGTCGAAGTGGTTGAAAAATGAGTGGAAAACGGATCGTAGACGAGCGTGAGATCCACCATAAGCATTACGAGGAAATCAGCGCCAAGCTGGTGCAGGATCAGTTCGCCCAGTTTCTCGGCATCAAGCTGCTGGAGCTGGGCGAGGGAACGGCAACGGCGGAAGTGTCCGTGCAGGAGCATATGCTGAATGCGCATGGCACCGCTCATGGAGCCTTGATTTTCTCACTGGCCGACTTCGTGTTTGCCGCCGCCTGCAACTCGTATGGCAAAACCTCGGTGGCTCTCTCGATGAACATTGGTTTTCTGGCGGCTGCGATGAAAGGGAATCGCCTGGTAGCGACAGCGACGGAAGAAAAGAAAAACAACCGCACTGCCTGGTATCGGATTCGGGTAGAAACCGAGCACGGTCTGGTCGCGACGCTGGATGCTTTGGCCTACCGCAAAAATGAGTACTTCGTGCCAATAGACGAAGAGGCTTGAGTCAAACGGAACGAGACACAGGAGTAAAGCAAAGAAAAGATAACCGTACGATAAGCGAACACATTAATGAAAACAAAACTGAACGCAAGACACGCGGAAAGGATGCCAGATGTCACGCATAGGGCTCCTTTCACCGTTTCAACGCAGATCAAAGAAAAAGGGGACGCTTTGATGACAGAGGAAATCCGAAACCGATTCAATCACTATCTGGGCATCGAGGTCGTGCACCGGGATGAGCAGGGATGCAGAGTAGCGTTGAAAATCCGCCCCGAGCTGTTCAACAGTATCGAAGGGGTTGTGCATGGCGGAGTCACCGCCACGTTGGCAGATGTGGCCATGGGCCACGGCGCCGCTCCCCATATCGATGGCGTACAGCAGTGCGTTACGGTGGAGAGCAAGATTCAATACCTGAGTCCGGCGCGCGGTGAACGGCTGGAGGCGGAATCTCGCGTGCTGAAAAGCGGACGAAGCCTGATCGTGATGGAAGCTCGCGTGACCTGTGACGGGAAGCTGGTCGCCTTTGCTACTGGCACCTACGCGCGAGTCTTTGGCAAACCATCCTAATCCCGCCCGAGGAGGACAAACATGAGCCAGGAAACCGTACGATTTGAACGGGACGGGCATTTGGGCATCATCACCTTGAACCGTCCGGATGAACTCAATGCTTTGAATTACGATACCCTTGAGCGTCTGGGGGAGCTGATCGATCAGGTGCGGCTGGATTCCAAAGAAGTCCGGGTCGTGATCATCCGGGCAGAGGGCCGCGCCTTCTGTGCAGGAGCCGACTTGAAGGAGCGCCGCACCCTGACAGAGCAGCAGGTCCGCCGCAATGTACGCAAGATCAGAGATGTCTTTACAGCGCTGGAGCGTCTCTCCCAGCCGACGATTGCCATGATTAACGGCTTTGCCTTTGGCGGCGGATTCGAGCTGGCACTCGCTTGTGACTTCCGCTACGCGCTGACAGATGCCAGGATGGGTCTGACCGAGGTCAGCCTGGGCATCATCCCCGGTGCGGGAGGTACGCAGCGCTTGTCCCGGCTGGTAGGCCCGTCCAAGGCCAAAGAGCTGATCTTGACGGCTCGCCGCATTACGGCCGAGGAAGCGTACCGGCTTGGGTTTGTGAGCGGGGTGGCAGAGGATGCCGAACAACTGGAACAACTGGCAATGGGCCTGGCCCAGGAGATTCTCGCCAATGCGCCGCTTGCCGTATATCAGGCCAAAGCCGCGATTGACCGCGGATCGAGTGTGGATCTGCAAACCGGACTCGATCTGGAAACGATGTGTTACGAAGTGATTATACCGACCAAAGACCGTCTGGAAGCATTAGAAGCGTTCCGCGAAAAGCGGAGACCGGTGTTTACGGGCGAATAACAGCATCTAGAGGAGCAGACGATAAACGAAACGGAATGAGGGGAAACGGCATGATCTTTAATGTAGAAATGGAAACGCTGCCAAGAAATAAAATGGGCGAAATCCAACTGGAACGCTTGAAGGAAACCGTTAAACGAGCCTATGAGCGAGTACCGTTTCATCAGGAAGCGTTTAAGGCCGCTGGCGTGAAGCCCGAAGACATTCAATCCCTGGAAGACATTCAGAAGCTACCGTTTATGAAAAAAACGCATTTGCGTGAAAACTATCCGTTTAATCTGTTCGCTGTTGATATGAAAGAAGTTGCTCGAATTCACGGTTCCTCGGGAACCAAAGGAAAACCGACGGTGGTAGGATACACCAAAAAGGACCTGGAAAACTGGGCGGAGATCGTAGCCCGTGCCATCTGCTGCGCTGGCGGCGAGCCGGGAGACATTTTCCACAATGCCTACGGCTACGGACTGTTTACCGGCGGCCTTGGTCTGCACAACGGCATTGAGCATTTGGGGGCTGTCGCGGTGCCTGTATCCGGCGGCAACACCTCCCGCCAAATCACGCTCATCCAGGATTTCCAGCCGCGCGGACTGGCGGCGACACCGTCCTACGTGTTGAATATCGTGGAGGAAATGAAGAAGATGGGTCTTGACCCGCGTGAAACCAGTCTGAAATACGGCATTTTCGGTGCGGAGCCGTGGTCCGAGGAAATGCGCGTGCAGCTCGAAGAATCGCTCGGCATCAAGGCCGTGGATATCTACGGACTGAGTGAAGTGATGGGTCCTGGCGTCTCGATCGAATGCCACGAAGCGCAGGACGGTTTGCACATCGCAGACGATCATTTTTATGCCGAAATCATCGATCCGCAAACAGGGGAAGTTCTCCCGTACGGACAAGAAGGCGAACTGGTCTTCACGTCATTGACGAAAGAAGCTTTCCCGGTGATCCGCTACCGCACAGGCGATATCGCTTCACTCAATCCGGAGCCCTGTAAGTGCGGCCGCACGACCATGCGCATGTCTCGCATCAAGGGACGGGTGGACGATATGCTCATCATTCGCGGCGTCAATGTATTCCCGACGGAAATCGAGTCGGTTCTGCTTACCTTCGATCAATTGGCCCCGCACTATCAGGTCGTCATTGAGCGGGATGGTGCCCTGGACCGCTTTGAGGTGCACTGTGAGCTGACTCCGGATTACGCAAGCCAGATCGCGGGCAATGAAAATGCAGCGATTGCTCCGTTGGTGAAAGAGATCGGCCATACGATCAAATGCACGCTGGGTGTGACGGTCGTACTGCGCGTACTGCCGCCAAACTCCCTGCTTCGAAGCGAAGGCAAAGCGATTCGCATCGTCGACAACCGCAACAAGCCGCAAGCCGCGATCTAAACGGCTGTTGCCAGGAGAAAGGTGTGAATAGTCCGTGTCGTATGAATTCATCACAGTTTCCATAGACGAAACAGTCGGGTTGATTACACTTAATCGACCGAAGATTCTCAATGCCTTGAATTTACAGTTAGTAGATGAGCTGGTAGCGGAGCTTGAGCGCATGGATCGTGACCCCGCCATCCGCGTCATCCTCATCACCGGAAATGAACAGGCATTTGCCGCCGGTGCCGATATCAATGAAATGGCGGAAGCGTCGGCTATTGAAATCATGAAAAGAAATCAGTTCGCTGTCTGGGATCGCATGTCCCTGATCTCCAAGCCGATCATCGGGGCCGTCAGCGGCTTTGTCCTCGGCGGAGGCTGTGAGCTGATGATGAACTGCGACATTGTCATCGCCTCGGAAACAGCGCAGATCGGCCAGCCGGAAATCAAGCTGGGCGTGATGCCCGGCGCTGGCGGGACGCAGCGTCTGACTCGTGCGGTTGGACTGCGCAAGGCAATGGAGATGCTGCTGACAGGCGATCCGATTTCAGCCAGAGAAGCTTGGCAGTACGGGCTCGTCAATCGGGTAGTGCCTGTAGAAGCGTACCTGCAGGAAGCGCTCAAGCTGGCCAAAAAAGTAGCCAAACAGCCGCCTCTGGCCGTTCAGGTGATCAAGAAGTCCGTGCACAAAGCGGAAGATCTGCCGCTTCAGGAAGGCATGGACTACGAACGAAGCGGCTTCTACCTGCTGCTGGCCAGCGAAGATCGCAAGGAAGGCATGCAGGCCTTCCTGGAAAAGCGCAAACCCCGGTTTACGGGAAACTAGGAGGCAGCCATGTACGAAACGATTCTCTATGAAGTGACGGAAGGCGTCGCGGTCATCACGCTGAATCGCCCGGAAAAATTTAATGCCTTCACCGAACAGATGAATAAAGAAATCACCGCTGCGCTCAAGCAGGCGCAAAAGGATGCCGATGTCCGCTGCATTTTGCTGACAGGAGCCGGACGCGCTTTTAACGCCGGCCAGGATTTGGGCGATGTGCAGGGCGGCGGCGTGGACTTCGGCGGCTTTTTGCGAAACCGTTACAATCCGATGATTCTTCAGTTCCGAAAAACGGAAAAGCCGATCATCGCGGCAGTCAACGGTGTGGCTGCAGGAGCAGGCATGAGTCTGGCGCTAGCTTGTGATATCCGGCTGGCATCGGAAAAAGCGTCGTTCGTCAACGCCTTTGTCAACATCGGGCTGGTTCCTGATTCGGGCGGCTGCTACTTCCTCCCGCGTATCGTGGGGATCGGCAAGGCGCTGGAGCTGGCGATGACGGGCGAAAAGCTGTCCGCAGAGGAAGCACTGAAGCTCGGTCTGGTCAATCAGGTCTACCCGGCTGACTCGTTCCAGGAGGAGGCGCTGGCATATGCCCGCAAGCTGGCGGTATTGCCGACCCGTGCGATTGGCCTGATCAAACGCACGATGTACAAGGGACTGGAGATGGATCTGGAAGAGACGCTGGAATACGAAACGTACGCGCAGGAAGCGGCTGGAAGCACGGAGGACCACCGGGAAGGGGTTGCCGCCTTCCTGGAAAAACGTGCGCCCCGATTCCAGGGACGCTAGGCAAAAGGGAGGCTCGGCAAGTGGGTAAGCATACAGAAACGGTTGGTGTAATCGGCGCAGGTACGATGGGGGCGGGGATCGCCCTTGTCTGTGCCCGCAAAGGACATATGGTCAAGCTCTTGGATACCAATCAGGCTGTACTGGACAAGGCATTCGCCTATTTGCAGGCAACCCTGTCCAAGGACGTGGACAAAGGCAAGATCAACGAGCAGCAAAAGGCGGATACGCTTGAACTGGTGGATTTGGTCTCGGCTATGGAGCATTTGGCTGTTTGCGATATCGTGATCGAAGCAGTGCCGGAGCGGCTCGATCTGAAAAAGAATATTTTCAGCGGGCTCTCCCGGATATGTCGGAGCGACGCCCTGCTGCTGAGCAATACCTCCTCGATCTCGATCACGGAAATAGCGGGAGGATTGCCCCATCCCGAGCGCATTCTCGGGTTTCATTTTTTCAACCCGGCCCCGGTAATGCCGCTGGTCGAGGTGATTCGCGGAACGAAATCCAGCGAAGAAAATGTGCAGCGTGCGTACCGCTTTGCGGAAGAGCTGGGCAAGGTGCCCGTCCTGGTGACGGACTCACCCGGCTTTATCGTCAACCGGATCGCCCGCCCTTATTATAATGAAGCATTGCGCATCCTTGGCGACCATGTAGCCGATGTGAAAAAGATTGACCGGATCATGAAGCGGGCCGGCGGATTCAAAATGGGGCCGTTTGAGCTGCAGGACATGATCGGCATTGACATCAATTTTGCCACCACCCAATCGGTGTACGCCGATTTCTTCCACGAAGGACGATTTAAGCCCAGCCGGATTCAGCAACGGATGGTTCAGGCCGGAAGCCTGGGCAGAAAGACGGGGGAAGGTTTCTATGACTACAACAACTAAAGCCATTTTACTTGCTGGCGACAGTCCGCTCTACGCCGAGCTGCATCAGTTGATCACGGACAGCGGCTATCAGGTGCTCTCGCCTGATGAATCGGCAGCCAGGCTGCAGGAGATCATTCTCGCCGTCGAAGTGAACAATGTCAATCTGCAGGCAAAAGAGGAATGCATTCGCGAGCTGGATCGACTGCTTCCCGCGCATGTGCCCATCATCACTACATCGCTGGCAATTACGGCGACAGAGGCGGCCTCCTGGACAGAGCATCCCGAGCGTGTCTGCGGATTCGGTACGCTGGTGCCTCTGGCTGAGCGGGAGCTGTTTGAAATCGCTCCGGCACTGCAAACGGAGGCGGCAGCCATGCAGGTGGCCATCTCTTTCTTTCAATCCCTCGGCAAGGAGACAGAGATCGTGGACGACGAGGTGGGTCTCGTTTTCCCGCGAATCCTGTCACTGATTATCAACGAAGCGGCCTTTACTCTGATGGAAAAGGCGGCGACCCCCAGAGATATCGATATCGCGATGAAAAAAGGAACCAATTATCCCTATGGTCCGCTGGAATGGGCGGATCGGATCGGCTTGGACGAAATCTATGCGATCATTCGCGGATTGCAGCGCGATCTGGCCGAGGAACGCTACCGTCCGGCGCCGCTTCTGCGCAAGCTGGTGCTGGCAAAACGCATTGGCGTTCGCGCCGGACAAGGCTTTTACAGCTATGCGGATAAGGAGGGGAGCGAAGGATGAGTCAGATGAGATCGGATGCCTACGTCACTGCGGCGGTTCGCACGCCCATCGGCAAGCTGGGCGGCAGCTTGAAAAACACGCCGATAGACGATTTGACCGCTATCGTTTTGAACGGAGCCTTGCAGCAGGCGGGCCAAAGCGGGGAAGCCGTGGACGGGGTCATCATGGGCAACGTGATTTCAGCCGGTCCCTTCATTAATATCGCTCGGGTAGGGCTGCTGAAGGCCGGGTTGCCGGAATCCGTACCGGGTCTGACGGTGAACCGGGTGTGTGCCTCTGGTTTGGAAGCGATCAATCTGGCGGCTCAGTCGATCCAGGCCGGTCACAGCAGTGTCATGCTGGCTGGCGGGGTGGAAAACCTCACCCGTTCTCCGTATATCATGGAAAAATTTGAGCAGCCGTACCAGCGCGGCGGGCAGATGCTGATCGAATCCTTTGGCGGCCCGCGCTCTGCGCCTGTTACGCTGTACGGCGATTTGACCATGGGCGATACCGCGGAAAATGTGGCCGAGCAATTCGGCATCAGCCGTGAGGATCAGGATCGGTTTGCCCTGGAAAGCCAAAGGCGGGCCGTCGCTGCGATCGATGCCGGTCTGTTCCGGGATGAGATCGTCCCCGTAACCCTGCGCGGAAAAAAGGGAGAAGAAATCCTGTTTGACACCGATGAATTTCCGCGCCGCGACGCCAGTCTCGAATCGCTGGCCAAGCTGCGTCCGGCTTTTCGCAAAGCGGGCAGCGTGACAGCAGGCAACTCGTCGGGGATCAATGATGGCGCGGCCGCTGTCCTGCTCATGAATGAACAGAAGCTGAAAGAGACGGGCCTTATGCCGCTTGGACGGATCGTCCATTTTGTATCAGCCGGCGTGGACCCGCGCATCATGGGCATTGGACCGGTCACTGCCATCCGCAAGCTGCTTTCTGAGGCAAACATGACCGTTGAGCAAATCGACCTGTTTGAATTAAACGAAGCCTTTGCCTCGCAGGCGCTTGCCTGTATGCGCGAGCTAGGGCTACCGCCGGAGAAGACCAATGTAAACGGAGGAGCGATCGCTCTGGGTCATCCGCTTGGCTGCTCGGGCGCACGTCTGCTCGGAACGATTTTGTACGAACTGCGCCGCCGCAAGCAGCGCTATGGCGTCGTCTCTTTGTGCATCGGCGGCGGACAGGGCTTGGCCACACTGGTAGAAGCTTTGTAGAGGTTCGGGGAGAAAGAAGTCTGTACGCGATGGAGGAGTCGGAGATGAATACACCTGTTATTGTAGACGCTTTGCGCACGCCAATCGGCCGTTTTGGAGGAGCGCTGAAGGATGTGCGTCCCGACGATCTGGGGGCGCTGGTGATCCGCAAGCTGTTGGAGCGCAGCGCGATTGATCCCCGCAGTATCGACGATGTCATTTTTGGCTGCGCCAATCAGGCGGGTGAGGATAATCGCAATGTAGCCAGAATGTCTCTGCTGCTGGCCGGAGTGCCGGTCGATGTTCCGGGTGTCACGGTGAACCGTCTGTGCGGCTCCGGCCTGGAGGCGGTCAACCAATCTGCCAACGCGATCAAGGCGGGAGCCGGAAAGGTCTATATCGCCGGCGGTACGGAGAGCATGACGCGTTCGCCGCTGGTGATGATGAAGCCGGGTACGGCTTTTCAGCGCGGCAACCAGCAGTTGGTGGACACGACGCTGGGCTGGCGGCTGGTAAACAAAAAGATGGAGGAAATGTATCCGCCGATCAGCTTGGGCGAAACAGCCGAGAACGTGGCGGAGCAGCATCAGATCAGCCGTGAAGACCAGGACGCGTTTGCACTGAAAAGCCAGCAAAACTACGCACGTGCGCTGGCAGAAGGAAAATGGGAGCAAGAGATCGTTCCCGTGGAAATTCGCGGGCGCAAAGGGGAGGTCACTCTGTTTGAGCGTGACGAACATCCCCGCCCCGACACGACGATGGAGCAGCTGCAGAAGCTGAAGCCTGCCTTTAAAGAGGGCGGCTCGGTGACCGCAGGCAATTCCAGCGGATTGAACGACGGGGCCTGCGCGCTGCTCGTCATGGAGCAAGGAACAGCAGAAGCGGCCGGTCTGAAGCCGCGTGCGCGCATTGTCGCTTCAGCCGTGGCCGGTGTAGATCCCTCCGTCATGGGGATCGGGCCTGTTCCGGCTGCCCGCAAGGCATTGAAGCAGGCGGGCCTTTCCATTGATCAGATCGACCTGTTTGAGTTCAACGAGGCATTTGCCGCGCAGGCAGTCGCCAGTGTGCGTGAGCTGGGCGTCAATCCTGAGCTGGTCAATGTGAACGGGGGCGCGATTGCACTGGGCCATCCGCTGGGTTGCAGCGGTGCGCGCATCCTGACGACATTGCTGTATGAAATGGAGCGGCGCGAGGCCCGCTTTGGCATGGCTGCCATGTGCATCGGCGTCGGTCAAGGCATCGCCACCATTATCGAACGGGTGTAATCGTGCCAAAGGAGGCGTAGCCTTTGAAAAGCGGACTTGTGCCGGGTTCGGCGGCAGAGTTTACGGTGACGGTAACGGATGAGATGTTCCCCGCTTTTGACGGCGAAGTGGTTCATCGGGTCATGTCGACCGTCAGCATGATCTACTATATGGAAAAGGTCGGGCGTTACGTCATCTTGCCCTATTTGGAGGAGCATGAGGAAGGCTCCGGTTTTGCCATCAATATCAAGCATGTCGGACCTGCTGTGGCCGGACAGGAAGTCACGTTTCGGGCTGTTTGTACAGAGGTGACGGAAAAACGGGTGGTTTGCGAGGTAACGGCGCAAACCACCCGCCACACCGTAGGGCTGGGCACATTTACACAAGCCATTTTCAACAAGCAGGAAATGAGGCAGAGGTTCCAGGACCTGCAGACAGTCGTTGACGAAGAAAAAAAATCGGTCAGAAGTGACAGAAAAAATTGACTCTTGCGAAACGTTTTAATATAATAACGTTATTAAAACGTAATATCGATTTTCCGACATATTCACCAGGTCGATTCACGTGCTTGCAGAGAATATGGTACAATTTCACAGCAATGGGATGAATCGATCTGGAGGTAGAAAAACGTGAAGCCACAATCCATGCTTTTTACAATTTACGGTGAATATGTTCGCCATTACGGCAGTGAAATCTGGATCGGCAGTTTGACCAAATTGATGGGAGAGTTCGGGTTGTCGGAGCCAGCCGTTCGAGCAGCGATCTCCCGGATGCTTCGGCAAGGCTGGTTGGACTCGCGCAAGGTAGGAAACCGGAGCTACTATTCTCTGTCAGGTCGCGGCAAGAAACGCATGGACGAGGCCGCCGCACGTATCTACAAGGTGGAGACCGATATCTGGGACGGGAAGTGGTGCATCGCCAGCTACAATATTCCCGAGGAGCGCCGGGCACTGCGCGACCAACTGCGAAAAGACCTCGGCTGGATGGGCTTCGGCATGCTGACGACCAGCACGTGGATCAGCCCCAACAATCTCGCAAGCCGCGTCAAGGAATTGACAGAGTCCTATGAAATTACAGAGCATGTGGAGATTTTTACGGCCGAGCATCTGGGCTGGAGCGACCCCAAGCAATTGGTGCAGAAATGCTGGGATATTGCGGATATCAATGAGAAATACAAGGCATTTATCGATGCCTATCGTCCACAGTATGAGGAGCTGGCAGAAAGCATCCGTCAAAACAAGGAAGTTGCCGACAGCCACTGCTTTGTGGAAAAAACCAAACTGGTTCACGAATACCGCAAATTCCTGTTCATCGACCCCGATCTGCCGCAGGAGCTGTTGCCGCAGGTCTGGCTCGGCAAGGAAGCCGATCAGTTGTTCAAAGATTATTACACGATGTTGAATCCGGGAGCAGTCCGGTTCTTCGAGACTGTGTACGAGGCAGCGCCGCAAAAATAGTGGAGGCCAGGCAGGGAAAAGCCCTAGTCTTGCTAGGGCCACTCCCGTCATTTATTTACCATTAATTGAAATGTAAGCGTTTTATATGGGAATATAAGGCGCGAAAAAGGGGGTACAACACAGATATGACAGAATTGCTTCAGTATGTTGCAAACGGCCTCGTCAGCGGCGGAATCTACGCGATCGTTGCAGTCGGCTTCATCACGATCTACAGCGTCAGCAAGGTGATTAACCTGGCGCAGGGCGAGTTTTTAATGCTCGGCGGCATGATCACAGTCGCGTTGATTGGCATGAATCTCCCTTATGGGGCAGCCGTACTGTTGGCCGTGATTGCGGTGACGCTGGTCGGGGTTCTGATGCAGAAATACGTCATTGCGTATGTGCGAAATAGCAATCCAATTAGTTTGATTATTTTGACAATTGGTGTCTCCACACTGATTCGCGGGATCGCCAGCTTCATCTGGGGCAAGGATGCGTTTGCGCTCGCTCCGATTACCAGCAACCAGCCCATCTCCATCGCCGGCGTCAATGTGGCCCAGCAAAGCATCTGGATTCTGCTATCCGTTCTCATCATTCTGTTCTTGCTGTGGTTTTTGATGGAGAAAACGATTTTGGGCAAAAAGATCAACGCCTGTTCGATCAATCCGATGGCCGCGCGTCTGATGGGGATCAGCCCGGCCAAGATGAGCATGCTGGCCTTCGGGATCAGCGGTGCTACCGGAGCGATCGCCGGTATCGTGATTGCCCCGTTGAGTGTGACTTCGTACGACATCGGCGTACTGCTTGGGATCAAGGGCTTCTCCGCCGCAATCCTGGGCGGACTCGGAAATCCGCTGGGAGCCGCAGTCGCGGCATTTCTGCTGGGCATCGTGGAATCGCTGGGAGCTGGCTACATCAGCTCCGGTATGAAGGATGCCATCGCGTTTCTCGTGCTGATCGGCATGCTGCTGATCAAGCCGTCTGGCCTCTTTGGTGAACGCAGTGTAGGCAAGGGAGGATTGTAATCATGCAGATGATCAACAAATGGGGAAAAAGCCTGGGCATCTATCTGCTGCTGGTCGTAATCTTTCCCTTTATCATGCCGGATGAGTATTACCGTTCGGTCGGCATTATCATTGGTCTTCATGCGATTGTGACAGTCGGGCTTTGTCTGGTGATGGGGCTGGCGGGTCAAATCTCGCTGGGGCAGGCCGGATTCTGGGGAATTGGCGCCTATACCTCTGCGGTACTGACGACGAAGTACGGCTTCTCCCCTTTCATCGGACTGATCGCATCAGGGCTTTTGCCGGCGCTGTTCGCCTTTATCCTGGGCCGGGCCATCGCGGGCTTGCAGGGCTACTATCTGGCGATGGCGACGCTGGCCTTTGGTTACATCGTGCAGATTGGCATCACCGAATGGGAGCCGGTGACTGGTGGAGCGAACGGCCTGATCAGCATCCCCTCGGTTCCCTTCTTTGGAGACAGTGAGCTGTCCACGTATTACTTGATCTGGGGAGTCGTCACCTGTGTGCTGCTCTTCTCGCTCAATCTGCTGCATTCACGGGTGGGCCGAGCGTTTCGGGCGATCCACAAAAGCGAGATCGCGGCGACCTCGATGGGGATTGATGTACGCAAATTCAAGCTGAACGCTTTTGTGATCAGCGGCATGTTTGCCGGCATCTCCGGCGGCTTGTACGCCCATTACATGGGAATCCTCGACCCGCAGCCGTTTGGCTTGCATGAATCGATCAAGTTCCTGACGATGGTGGTCATCGGCGGGATGACGAGCATCTGGGGAGCGTTGGTCGGTACAGTGCTGATCAATTCTATCAGCGAAGGACTGGCGATGCTGAGTGAAGTGATTCCCGGCCTGCAGGGCGACTTCGATACGATCGTGTTTGGCGCCATTCTGGTGCTGATCATCATGTTCATGCCGGAGGGAATCGTACCGCGTTTACGCTCAGCCTATGAAAAGATGCAGATGAAAAAGGCAAAGGCGAAGCAAGCGCAGCAACAGTCGGAGCAAGTGGTGGAAAGGAAGGCGGCGACATGACAGCTCTGTTGGAGGTACAAGACCTTTCACGCGATTTTGGCGGCGTCCGGGCCGTCAACCAGGTAGATTTTCAGGTGCAGCAGGGAGAGATCGTTGCGCTGATCGGCCCAAACGGAGCGGGCAAAAGCACGGTGCTCAACATGGTGTCGGGAGTAATTCCTCCATCCGGTGGGGAGATCCGCTTCGACACCCGGCCGATGACGCGGGTTCAGGGCTTTGAATACGCCGGATTGGGCATTACGCGAACCTTTCAAAACCTGCAAACCTTCGATGATATGACTGTGCTGGAAAACGTCATGGTCGGGATGCATACAAAGACCCGGTCCAGCCTGTTTGCCTGCGGGATGAATCTGGGCAGCGCCCGCAACGAAGAGCGGAAGATGGTGGAGCGGGCACAGGATTGGCTGGAGCGTGTGGGGCTGGCGGAGGAATTGTCCTCGTTGGCCGGCAGCCTGCCGTACGGAAAGCTGAGACTGATGGAGATCGCCCGGGCGATGGTGGCCGATCCGCGGCTGCTGCTTTTAGACGAGCCTGCGGCTGGCTTGAACCACACAGAGACGGCAGAGATGAGTCAGATGTTTCAGGACATCCGCAAAAAGGGAACGGCGATTCTGCTGGTGGAGCATGACATGGACATGATCATGACCATTGCAGACCGCATCGTGGTGCTGGATCAGGGAACCAAAATCGCGGAGGGCACACCTCGTGAAATCCAGGAAAATCCCCGTGTCATCGCGGCGTACCTGGGTGGAGACGAAGAGTGAGAGAGTGGGGGTGACGAGATGGAGAAAGCCATTTTACAGGTGGAAAATATGATCGCACGCTACGGGCCTGTGGAAGTGCTGCACGGCATCGATCTGCAGGTAAACGAGGGAGAAATCGTCTCCCTGCTCGGGTCGAATGGTGCTGGCAAAACCACGCTGTTGAACTGTATCTGCGGTCTGCATAGCGCAAAAGAGGGAAAGGTTCGGTTTCGCGGTGAGGAGATCACGCGAATCCCCGCCGAGCTGGTCGTAGGCCGAGGCATGGCACATGTACCGGAGCGCCGGCAGATTTTTTCCACGTTGACCGTAGAGGACAATCTCTGGCTGGGTGCATCGCACCGGATGCCCAAAACCAGCAAAAAAGAGATTCTCAAGGAAATGGATACCGTGTACCAACGTTTTCCGATTTTGGCGGAGCGCAAATGGCAGCTTGGCGGGACGCTCTCGGGCGGACAGCAGCAGATGCTCGCGATCGGGCGGGCGCTTCTCTCACGGCCGCAGCTCCTGCTTTTGGATGAGCCTTCGCTGGGACTGGCGCCGCTGATTGCCAAAGAAATCCTGCAAATCGTGCAGGAGATCCGCGATCAGTGGGGGACGACGGTTCTCCTCGTAGAGCAGAACGCCCGCGCCGCACTGGCTGTCTCCGACCGGGCGTATGTCCTCTCGACCGGGACTGTGATGCTGGAAGGGACGGCTGAACAGATCAAAAACGATCCACGTGTGCAATCCGCCTATTTGGGCCATGCCCATGAAGCGGTTTGACCCATAAAAGAAAGCCAACAATCAAGGGGGAGTAACCATGCAAAAAAGAAAGATGACCAAATGGCTGTTTCCACTGGCAGTCGCATCTCTCGTCCTGCTCAGTGCCTGTGGCGGGGGAGCAAAGCCGGCCGCAGAAACAGGAGCAGCAGGCACAGGGACAGGGGCTGGGGCCGGGCAAACCGCAGCAGCGGGAGAAGCCAGCAAGGACCCGATCAAAGTGGGAGCTATTTTTTCTCTGACTGGTCCGAACAGCCCGCTTGGCGTACCGGAAAAGCAGGCGGTTGAAATGCTGGTAAAAGAGCTGAATGCGGCAGGCGGAGTGGATGGGCATCCGCTGGAGGTCGTCTTTGAGGACGATAAATCTGACAACACGGAAGCGGTAAAAGCGATCAAAAAGCTGGTTTCCAAAGAAAAGGTAGTAGCGGTGCTGGGTTCCTCCGGCAGCGGTCCTTCCCTGGGCATGGCTGAATTTGCAGCCGCCGAAAAACTGCCGATGATCTCCATGGCTGCGGCGGATCAAATCACCAATCCCGTACGCGCAGGCATCTTCAAGACTCCGCATACCGACGTTCACGGGACCAAGCGCATCTTTAAATATTTGCAAGAAAAAGGGATCACAAAAATCGCCACGCTGAACGACAGCAACCCGTACGGCAGCGGCTGGACGGCGCAGCTGCAAAAATATGCGCCTGAATATGGCATCACCATCGTAGCGGAAGAGAAATACGGAACCAAAGATCCTTCCATGAGCTCCCAGTTGACCAAAATCAAGGGAACGGATGCGCAAGCGCTGATCGTAGCGGGAACCAACCCGGGTCCGGCGACGATTGTAAAGGAAGTGAAACAGTTGAACCTGACGATACCGATCATTAGCAGCCACGGTTCTGCCAACAGCAAGTTCCTGGAGCTGGCTGGCGATTCGGCAGAAGGCGTTCTGATGGTAGCAGGAAAACTGCTGGTGCCGGACCAGGTGGATGGCAGCGACCCGCAAGCCACGATTATCAAAAAGTTTGCAGATGGCTATCAAGCGGCGTACAATGCCGAGCCGGACGGCTTTGCCGGATATGGCTACGACGGACTCAACCTGTTGGTAGAAGGGCTGAAGCAGGCAGGCGGCGATGCATCCAAGCTGGGCGAAGTGCTGGAAAAGGTAAAATACGTAGGGGTTACCGGGGAGTTTTCCTTCTCTGCTGAGGATCACAACGGTCTTACCGAGGACAGCATGATCATGGTCGAGGTGAAGGATGGCCAATACCAGATTATCAAATAATCGGCAACGTTAAAGACTGCAACCGATACGGTCATACGGCTGTTCTTTCCGCGAAAGGATGGATGCGGAGGGAATAGCCGTTTTCGTCACCAGATGTTGAGGAGGTTACGAGCATGTCTCAATTGCTGAGCAGTGTTCTTACCGTAGCTCCGATTCTGCAGAAGGCGTTTTTGTTTGACTGCATGGTCGGCGTGACGGACAGGGAAAAGTTTTTGGCGTATTATCCGGCCCCGGGACTCAATCTGGGGATCAAGGTGGGAGACCCGCTTCGCCCGGGCAGCATCAATGCAACGGCCATAGCAGAGCAGCGGCGAGTCGTGCGCAAAATCAGCAAAGAGATTTACGGTATCCCCTATGTAGCTGTAGGTTACCCCATCATCGAGAACGGTCAGGTAGTCGGCTGCCTGGCCACCGGTGTGACGACGGATCAGGAGGATCGATTGCGCGAGCTGGCAGAGAATCTGACAAATGCCCTGGAGGAGATTGCCCTTCATACGGAAAGTCTGGCCAGGGAAGCGGACGATCTGGCACAGGCCAGTCATACGCTCAGCGATGCGGCGGTCCAGATGGAGAACAAAATCGTGGAAACCTCGCAAATCAACGATCTGATCCGCACGATTTCCACTCGTTCCAATGTGCTTGGGTTAAACGCAGTGCTGGAGGCAGCGAGGGCGGGTGCAGCGGGACGGGGCTTTTCGGTTGTAGCAGAAGAGATCCGGCATTTATCACAGACGACGGCGCAGTCTGCCAAAAGCATTTTTGGCATACTCGATGAGATGAACGAATTGGTCAATCTGGTTTCAAAAGAAATGGAAAAGACACTGAACCACAGTATTCACCAATCCACGCGGATACAGGAGCTGTCTGCCGTCATGCAGCGCTTGCGCACGATGGCTGACCAGCTGAAGCAGGCGGCCGCGGCAGCAAGCCGGGAAGAATAATTCCAAATACATGTATGAATGTTGCGCCTATTGCGAAAACGTATGACGATATGTTATTATAACGTTATAAAAACGTACTATAAAAAAATCATAATGAAATCGGCATAAAAAGGAGGGCTTTCTCCATGCAAGTACAGATGGATCGTTCGAATCTGACCGAAGAAGAAAAATTGGAAGCGTTTTTAGCGCGAATCGATGCCGGAGAGAAGATTGAGGCGGATGACTGGATGCCGGATGATTACCGCAACCAGTTGATCAAGCTGATCTCGATGCACGGCATCAGTGAAATCATGGGCGCGCTGCCGGAGAAGGAATGGGTACCGAAAGCGCCAACGCTGCGCCGCAAGCTGGCGATCATGGCCAAGGTGCAGGATGAGATGGGGCACGGACAGCTTCTCCTGCGGGTAGCGGAAGACTTGATGGCTCCTCTCGGCAAGACGCGTGAGGATTTGATGCAGGATCTGTTTGCCGGACGGCTGAAATTTCACAACGTCTTCCATATGGAAGCGCCAACCTGGGCAGATGCCGGAGTCATCGGCTGGCTGGTTGACGGGGCCGCGATTATTACCCAAACAATGTCGCTCGATTCCTCTTACGCGCCGTATGCACGTGCCCTGCACCGTATCTGCGCGGAAGAGAAGTTCCATGCACAGCATGGGGAAAGCATTGTGCTGGAGCTGGCAGAGGGGACAGTGGAACAGCGTCAAATGCTTCAGGAAGCGATCACGCGCTGGTGGCCTTCTCTGTTGATGTTCTTCGGACCGCCGGACAACGGCAAAATTACCAGCAACCAGGAACAGAACATGCGCTACAAGATTCGCACACAGACCAATGAAGAGCTGCGCCAGGCATTCCTGAAAAAATACGTCCCGCGGATTTTCCACCTCGGGTTTACTCTCCCGGATGAAACCATCCATTATGATGAGGCGAAAGATGAATGGGTCTATCAGCAGCCGGATTGGGAGGAATTCAAGCAGATCGTCAAAGGCAACGGTCCGCGCTCGGCCCATCGCCTGAATCTGCGGTCCATGTCTTACGAAGAATCCAAATGGGTGCGGGACGCAATCTTGTCGTTCGGCCGCCAGGCAGGGTAGGTGAATGAAATGAGTGCGAAAACGAATGCAAATGAGAATTTTTTCATCTATGAGGTATTCAGCCAGAAAAACGTAAGCAGCGCGTTTGTCCATCAGTTCAGCCTGCTTGCGCCGAACGCCGAGGTAGCATTGACCATGGCGCGGGACAACTTCCTGCGCCGCGAGCCCTGCTTCAACCTCTGGGTCGTAAAGCGGGATGACATTCACGGTCTGGCTCCTGAGGAGCGTCCGCTGCTGGAGCGCCTCGACAACAAGAGCTATCGGGAGACAAAAGGCTATGGCGATTTGCAGGCCAGATGGCGCTACCACAAAGAACAGTACGATGAAAAACAGAAACAGGCAAGCAACGGCAGTTGAAAAGGAGGAGGCAATCACATGGGCGACCAAACTCGTGTAGAAACAGTTGAACAAGCAAAACAAAACCAGGAATACGCGCAAGCCTTGACTGATCTCCTGTTCCAGCTTGCCGACGATGATTTTATTCTGGCGTACCGGGGATCGGAATGGCTCGGCCTGGCGCCGCATATTGAAGAAGATGTTGCCTTTTCCTCCATGTCACAGGACATGATGGGACATGCGGTGATGTTCTATGAAATGCTGGAAGAACTGGGCTCGGGCAAAGCCGATGATCTCGCCCAGCTGCGTGAAGCAGGCGAGTTCCGCAACGCCATTTTGGTCGAGCGCAAAAACGGAACCGGAGACTACAACGACGATCCGCATTACGACTGGGCATACGCAATCGTCCGGAGCTATGTGTACGGACTTCATAAGCTGGTGCGGCTGGAGGCGCTGCGGGATTCCTCGTACGCACCGCTCGGGCTGGTCAGCCGCAAGATGCTGACCGAGCACCGCTACCATCTGATGCATTGGCAGGTATGGCTGAAGCAGCTTGCGAACAGCACAGCAGAGGCTCGGCAAAAGCTGGAGGCCGCGATCACAAAAGTATGGGAGGATGCAGGCGAGCTGTATGAGCTTGGACCCCATGCGGCAAATATCGTTCGCTTCGGTCTGATCACCGGCGAAGAGCTGCTCAAGCAAAAGTGGCTGAACAAAACAAAAGAAGTCTTTGAGGGAGCCGGGCTGAAATGGCCGGGCGAACCTGGCAAACCGCAAGAAAAGGGCCGGAGCGGAGAGCATACCGCTGACTTGGCCATCGCGCTCGCAACCTTGTCTGAAGTGTACCGCATCGATCCGGCTGCAAGCTGGTAAAAGGGGTGATCCGCATGACGCAGGTAAGAAATGAAGGGCTGGAAGCGGCATGCTGGGAACTGCTGCAGGAAGTCAAAGATCCGGAAATTCCGGTGATCAGCATGGTAGAGATGGGCATGATTCACGACGTTCGGGTGGAAGAGGGAGCAGCGCGCATCGAGGTGCTGCCCACCTTTGTCGGCTGCCCTGCCCTGGAAATCATGAAGAAGAACATCACGGAAAAACTGGCGGAAGCAGAGGGCATCCGCGACGTGCAGGTTCACTTCGTCTACGATCCCCCGTGGACTTCGGATCGCATCGCGATGGACGCCCGGGATAAACTGCGCAGCTTCGGCATCGCCCCTCCGCCGCTTGATTTCAAGCCGGGCGATCCGTGGGAAGTGAGCTGTCCCTACTGCGATTCACCGTATACACAGCTGGAGAACCTGTTTGGACCGGCAGCTTGCCGCAGCATTTTGTACTGCCGGCACTGCAAAAATCCGTTTGAAGCTTTGAAACCGATCTATTCACATGATTGAGAGGAGCGAGCGTACATGGGAGAGAGCAAGCACATGTATATCAATGGAGAATGGGTATCCGCGGAAAGCGGAGAGACTGTTCAAATCGTCAACCCGGCTACGGGCGAAGTCGTGGGGACCGTGGCCTTCGGCGATGACCGCGATGCCAACAAAGCGATTGAAGCGGCGCATCAGGCATTTGCAGGCTGGTCCCGCCTGACTGCACGCGAGCGTTCCAAATACCTGTACAACCTGTCCGAGCTGGTGAGAAAAAGCCGCGATGAGCTGGCAGGCATTATCTCGGCAGAGATGGGCAAGCCGCTTGGCGAAGCCAAAGGGGAGGTCCTGGGCGCAGCGGATAACTTCGTCTGGTACGCGGAGGAAGCAAAACGGGTATACGGCGAAACGATTCCCTCCTCGCTTGCGAACAAACGCATTATGGTGCTCAAGCAGCCCGTAGGCACGGTAGGCGCAATCACCCCGTGGAACTTCCCGGTCAACATGGTCGCACGCAAAATCGCCCCAGCCCTGGCGGCAGGCTGCACCGTAGTGCTGAAGCCGGCGGAAAGCACGCCGTTGTCTGCGATTCGCCTGTTTGAACTGATCGAGGAGGCCGGTTTCCCCAAAGGTGTCGTCAACCTCGTCATCGGCAAGCCGGAGGCAATCGGCCAGGAGTTTATCGACAATCCGAAGCTGAGCAAAATCGCCTTTACCGGTTCCACCCGTGTCGGCAAGCTTCTGATGGAAGGGGCGGCCAAACAAGTGAAGCGCGTCAGCATGGAGCTGGGCGGTCATGCGCCGTTCATCGTGTTCCCGGATGCCGATCTGGACGCGGCGGTCAAAGGTCTGTTTGAAAGCAAGTTCCGCAACTCCGGTCAAATGTGCATCTGTACCAACCGCCTCTACGTCCATGAGGAAGTGGCAGACGCCTTCACGGAAAAGCTGGTCGAGCGTCTGAAGCAGACCAAGGTCGGCGATGGCCGCGAGAAAGGAACAGAAATTGGTCCGCTGGTCAATGAGCGTGCGCTGAACAAGGTGCTGGAGCATATCGAGGATGCCAGGAGCAAGGGCGGCCAGGTGGTCTACGGCGGCAAACGTCTGACCGAGGGCGATTACGCCAAAGGCTTCTACTGTGAACCGACCGTGATCGCCGATGTGACGGACGAGATGAAAATCTCCTACGAGGAAACCTTTGGTCCCGTCGTGCCGATGGTTCGTTTCACGGATGAGGCGGAGGTGCTGAAGCTGGCAAACAACACGCGCTACGGTCTGGCAGCCTATGTCTACACCCGTGACAACCAGCGCTGCTTCCGCATGGCGGAGGAGCTGGAGTACGGCATCGTCGGCATCAACGACGGTTCGCCGACCCAGACACAGGCGCCGTTCGGCGGCTTCAAGGAAAGCGGAATCGGCCGCGAAGGCGGACATTTCGGCATGGATGAATACCTGGAAACCAAATTTGTCTCCATCGGCCTGTAAAAGGGATCGACATTGTATAAAAGTTCAAAAATCGAAAGCTGACGCCTGGTCGTTAACAGGTGTCAGCTTTTTATCATGAACGCTCTTTTTTCGCGCCCAGGTACCCAACCCCCGCCACCAGCGCCAGTACACCGCAGGCGAAAATCTGGATTACGTCCAAAAAGATCAGATTGATGACCAAAGAGATCAAAGAAATCGCCAAACCCCATCCGAAAATTTTCTGCTTCATCACGACCGTTCGCCTCCCGTCTCTTTTCCGGTGTACGGCTCGATTTTTCTAGACAATGTCTGCCTCTTCCACTTGACGAATGGACCAATACGAAATAAAGATGCCTACAACAGCCAGAGCAAGCGGAATATAGACGATGGAAGCCAGTGAAAATCCCGGACTGTTCTGAGTGGTTAGTGTCACGATCAATACAGCGGAAACAATGGTAGCGGGAACAGAGTATTTCCGCATGCCGAAATAGAGCGGAATCAGACTGGTTCCAGCGGCACCAATGGCAAAGACAATCATGCTTGCTACCTGCTCACCGATTCGATCTGCCGGGAATTCTCCGGGAATAAACTGAAACCAGGTATTCAGACTGATAAACATAGCGGCGACAAACAGATTGGACAGGAAAATCGTCAGAAAGGTCAGCCCAGCGATGAGCATAAGTTTGGCCGCGATGAGCTTTTTTCGACTGATCGGATAGGTAAACATCAGGAAGATGGTTTTATTTCGGTACCCCCCGATAACGAGCCTGGCGATCAGCACAGCGGCAAAGATCATAAAGGTTGACCTGACCAATGCGCCGATAATGACCAGACTTTCCTCATAGCCCGTAAAGATCATCTCTCCCTCGAGGTTTTGAACAAACCCTATTAGGCAAAGAAAACCGACAATGATCAGATTGGCCAGGACAGCCCCGGAAACATACCAGCGCAATTTCATTTTTTTATATTCCAGTTTCATCAATGTAAACAACATTTTTCACCTCAGTATGAGCGGGATGTGAGCAACTGCGTATTTGCGTTGTCTTCACGGATGAGTCTCAAAAAATATTCCTCCAGAGTCGTGGTCCTTTTATTGATTGCTTCCACCTCAACATCATGCAGGATCAATGTTTTGGAAATGGCTGATTGAGACACACCCGTTTCATAGATACGTATGATATTATCGTCCACGATTTTGAAATTCTTGATCTGGAGATTGTATTCGAGAACTGTCACCGCTTTGTTCCGGTTCGTCGTGACCAGTTCGATGTACTCGGTATTTTGACCGCGAATGCTCTCCATGGATACCTGTTCGATCAGTCTGCCGTTGCTGATCACGCCAATCGTATCGGCGATCTGTTCGATTTCCGCCAGAATATGGCTGGAGATCAGCAATGTCGTGCCGTATTCTTTGCTTAAAACCTGGAATAAGCTTCTCATCTCTTTGATGCCCACCGGATCGAGACCATTGATCGGTTCATCCAGCAAGAGAAGCTCAGGCTTGGTGACCAGGGCCCTGGCAATACCAAGCCGTTGCTTCATCCCCAGTGAAAAGTTCTTCACAGGCTTGTTGTCGATATTGGTCAAGTTGACCATCTCCAGGGCTTCCCCGATCGCCCGTTTGTCGTGATAACCCATGTATACACAGTGAAGCTCCAGATTCTCCCGGGCTGTCAGTTTTTCGTAAAAGATCGGGTACTCGATCATGTTGCCCATCCGTTTGAATAGCTCATACGAAGACGGGGCCAGCGGTTGCTGAAAAATGCGGATTTCTCCAGCCGTCGGCTTGACCAGATTTGTGAGCATCTTCAAGACGGTTGTTTTCCCGGCGCCGTTGGGACCGAGAAAGCCGTAGATCTCCCCTTTTCGAATCTTCATGTTGACGTTGGAGACGACTTCTTTTCCATCAAAGGATTTGGTTAAACGGTTGGTGGTTACGATGTAAGTCACACATCCGCCCTCCTTTCTGTTCTGGTCTTCATTGTAGCGATGGACTGTTTCTTTTTACTTTCTTGATTCTTACGAAAACCTTACGTTTGTGACAGGGTCACGTCCAGCGCTGTAATTGGACCGTAAACGTCGTTTTGTGAAACGGCTTGCTCTGGAGCAGAATCTCCCCGCCCATTTCCTCCACAAGTCTTTTCGTGATCGTCAAACCCAGGCCGCTGCCTTGAAAAGATCGGTTACGAGATTCCTCCAGCGTGAACATTCGCTCAAATACAAGCTCCTGATACGGTTCACGAATCCCTTTTCCGCGGTCCCAAACCTCGATGTAGACCTTTTTCTCATCGTAGGACAATGTCAGACCGATCGTTTTTCCATCTCCGCCATACCGGATCGCGTTGGAGATCAGGTTGTCCAAAACACTGGTGAGCGCCTCTTCATTTCCCTGGACAAAAACAGGCTCGTCCGGGATGTGGATCACCGCTTCGCAGCCTTTTGACTGAATCAAATCATAAAAGGAAAGGATGTTTTGTCTGCAAATCTCATTGATTTGTACTTTGGCTAGCGGAATTTCTTTATCCCCCGACTCCAATTTAGCCAGATCAAAAAATGCATTCATCAGGGAGATAATCTCCAGCGTTTTTTTATGAATATTGCCGAGCAGCCGGTCTCTTTCCTCTGGGTGAACATCGGGATCATTCTGGATCATTTCGATATAACCGAGAACAACCGTTAACGGGGTTTTGAGATCATGCGAGATATTGGCCAGCATTTTTTTCATCGAATGCTCGGTCCGTGAAAACTGGGCATGCCCCTTTCGATTGTCGTCCAACAAACGGTTGATCTCAATCAGCAGCGTTTGCAGATGCTGATCATCTGTCATGAGCAAAAGCTGCTCGGACGAGCTGTCAGTAACGAGTGCATTCAGCTTTTCAGCCATATATCCCAGGTTTCGATCCCGCACCTTCTTTCGTTGGTAGAGGATGACGCTGACGATGACAGAAGCGATGGCGATCACCAAAAGCAGAGTTACCATGTTAAAATTCCCCCAGCTTGTACCCGATCCCCCAGAGCGTTTTGATGTATTGGGGGCTGGAAGGATTGTCCTCGATTTTTTCTCGCAGTCGGCTCATGTGTACGTTGATAATGTTCTCATCGCCGTAATACTCGTCGTTCCAAACAGACCGGTAGATTTGTTCTTTCGTAAACACCTTTTTAGGATTCGTAAAAAACAGCTTGAGGATGTGCCATTCCTTTGCGGTAAGCTTAATCTCCTGTCCCTGTTTGGTGACCTGAATATTCTCGATATCCAGTGTCAGCTCATGGACACGAATCACCGAAGGGGGTACAACAGTCTCGCCAGTACCCGTGCCAGCGTCAGCGGTATATTGAGTAGCTCTGCGGATGGCGGCCTTCACTCTCGCTGACAGCTCAATCATCGAAAACGGCTTGACGATATAGTCATCGGCCCCAAACCCGAGGCCCAGCGCCTTCTCTACATCGCCGTCCTTGGCAGAGATAATCAGGACCGGTACGATGCTCTCTTCTCTTATGATTTTTAACAGGTCCATGCCATTTCGCTTGGGCAGCATCAGGTCCAAAAGGATTACATCAAAGGAGCGTTGGCGAAACGTGAGCATGGCTTCCTCTCCATCAAAGGCCTGCACGATTTGGAATCCTTCTTTGGTTAAATAGTCCGTAATCATTTCACTGATTGAATGATCATCCTCAATAAGCAGGATGGTTTGTTTCAATTTTTTTCACCAACCGATCTTTCAGATTCTGTTCAGGGCGCAAAATCCCATCATCTTACTATATACCATTCCGGTATTTTCTGACGGGTCAGGCGCTTTTTGAAAAAAGGAGGAACGTCCGCGATTGTGAAATCAAAGGCGATTTTTTTCCAGAGCCCGAAAAAAATGCACCTCGACCATATGGGATGAAATTATGCCTTTCGCTGCATCTCGCAGGGAGAGTTTTTTTATGGGCGAGTAAAAGATGAATTTTGTTAAGCCAATGTGAACAACTTGAAATTTATGTAAATGATCGCGCAAATACAAAGGGTTGCGTCGATTCCTGCCGAAATTTGTGATGATTTATCTCTCTATCATTCATAAAGGTAGGACTCTCCATGATTGAATTTCAGCATGGATTCAGACGTATCCAAATGGCATGAGGGAGTGAGTGAAATGACTACAGAGAAAGGCAAACAGAGATTGACGATTTTGCAAACCAGCGATCTGCACGGCTATATCTACCCGCACTCATACGCCAACCATGAGCCGAGCGATCTGGGGATTGCCAAGGCGGCGACGCTCATCAAAGCGGAGCGCAAGCAGGCAGAGCATCTGCTGGTGATTGATAACGGCGATCTGATCCAAGGCTCGCCTCTAACGTACCATCACGCACGTCTGAAGCCGGAAGCGGCCCATCCGCTCATCCTCTGTCTGAACGAGCTCGGCTTTGATGCAGCAGTCCTTGGAAATCATGAATTCAACTACGGCCTGCCCTTTCTGGAAAAGGCGATCGGAGAGAGCCGATTCCCTTGGCTGAGCGCCAATCTGACGAATGAAGCGGGAGAACCGTTTTTCGGCAAGCCATATCTGATCAAAGAGTTTGAGAAGGGGCCGAGAGTAGGCATTCTCGGTTTGACGACTTCCTACATTCCAAATTGGGAAAAGAAAGAGAATATTACCGGCATCTCTTTTCTCGATCCGGTGGAAACCGCCCGCAGATGGGTTCGGGTCTTGCGTGAGGAAGAGCAGGTAGATGTGGTTGTGGTTGCCTATCACGGCGGATTGGAGAGGGATCTGGAAACGGGAGAGCCGACTGAGGTTTTGACCGGCGAAAACCAGGGGTATGAGCTGTGTACTGCAGTGGAAGGAATCGATGTACTTTTGACTGGTCATCAGCATCGGACGCTGACTGGGACTGTAAAGGATGTTTGTGTGATTCAGCCGGGTCATGCCGGGAGAATCCTAGGGAAGGTAGAGCTGACGCTAGTCCTGGACGGAGCGGGATGGATGATTGCGGAGAAACGGGCGAGTCTGCTCTCGGTGGAAGGAGTAGAAGCGGATGCGCAGCTTTTGGCGCTCACCGAGGAGTACGAATGGCAGACGCAGCACTGGCTGGATCAGCCGATTGGCCGTTTTACCGGAGAGATGAGGGTGCTTGATCCGATGGCAGCCAGATTGAAAGACAATGCCTTTGTCGAATTTATCAATCGGGTGCAGATGGAAGTGTCCGGGGCCGCGATTTCCAATACCGCTCTGTTTGACGATCACTCGCCGGGTTTTCCGGCCGAAGTCACCATGCGTGATATCGTCAGCAACTACATCTATCCCAACACATTGACGGTCTTGCGGGTAAAGGGGAGCGACATCAGGGCTGCGCTGGAGCAGACAGCGGACTATTTCGCGCTCGATGATGCGGGTAAAATCGTGGTCAATCCGCGCTTTCTTCATCCCAAACCGCAGCATTACAATTACGACATGTGGGAGGGAATCGAATACCGGATCAACGTGGCAAGGCCAGTCGGTCAGCGGATCGTCAGCTTGACTCGAAATGGGCAGCCGCTGGAGATGGATGCCGAGTACGAGGTTGTGATGAACAATTACCGGGCAGGCGGCGGTGGAAATTACTTCATGTTTCGGCAGAAGCCTGTGGTGAAGGAGATTTCCATCGATGTGGCAGAGCTTTTGGCCTCCTACATCCTGGAGCGAAGAGTCATACAGGCACAGGTGAATGAAAATTGGGAAGTTGTGGCAAATTAATCTTTCTGTCTGAGTTACGGGCAACGTTTTCGAAATATGGGAGAGTGAAACCATTGAATCTGTGGGAAGCATTTGTAGCGGTTGTTCTGGGTCTTGTCGAGGGGCTTACGGAGTTTGCGCCAGTCTCCTCGACCGGCCATATGATTATCGTCGACGATTTTTTGTTCCAGACCCAAAACATGTTTACGCCAGGGGTAGCCAACACCTTTAAAGTGGTGATCCAGTTGGGCTCGGTTTTGGCAGTGGTGGTTCTGATGTGGGATCGCTTCTTGAATTTGCTGGGCTTGAAGAAACTTCGCGGCCGGGAAACGGATGGACCTCGTCTCAATTTGTTGACTGTTCTGGTTGGGCTCATACCTGCGGGGGTCGTCGGGGTTCTGTTTAATGATTACATTGATGAACACCTGTTTTCGACAAAGACGGTTGTCATCGGTCTTGTACTGGGTGCGCTGCTGATGATCGTAGCGGACTGGTTCCGTCCGGGACGTCCAAAGATTGATACCGTAGATCAGATCACCTATAAACAGGCTCTGGTGGTCGGTTTGGTCCAATGCTTATCACTTTGGCCAGGTTTTTCACGATCGGGATCGACGATCTCTGGCGGGGTTTTGCTGGGGATGAGTCACCGGGCAGCTGCTGACTTTACCTTTATCATGGCTGTTCCGATCATGGCTGGAGCAAGCTTTCTCTCGCTTTTAAAAAGCTGGCATGCCATCACGATGGATGTCGTCCCCTTTTTCGTCATCGGTTTTATCAGTGCCTTTGTGTTTGCCCTGGTCTTCATTCGCTTCTTTTTGAAGCTGATCAACCGCGTTAAGCTCGTGCCGTTTGCGATTTACCGGTTGGTTCTGGCTGCTGTGATCTACTTTGTGTTCATGTAGGAAAAGACGCAAATAAGAGCTTTCCCGCTGGCAACAAACCCGGAGCGACTGTGGCTCCGGGTTTGTTTGATCGGTCGGAAGCATTTAGCTGGGAAACGAATGTGGCCTTAGCTTTGGTATCCCAATTCCCGCGAAATACTTGCCGACGTCTCTTTCATTTTCCCGACCAGCTCATCCTGCACCCGCTCTATCGTGATCCGGCTGCTCGGACCGGCGATGCTGAAGCTGGCGATTACCTTGCCCTGATAGTCAAAGATAGGAGCGGCGATGCAGCGAATCCCATCCTCGTTTTCGATGTTGTCCAGCGCAAAGCCTTGTGTTTGGATCAACTTGATTTCTGCATCCAGCACTTCTTTGGACGTAATGGTTCTAGGCGTTTTGGCGACAAAATCAAAGGTAGAAACAGCCCGCTCATAGGCGTCCTGCTTCATGCCCGCCAAAAGCACTTTGCCCACACCCGTACAATACATCGGTGCGCGGCTTCCAATGCGCGAGAACATGCGGATCGTTTGCGTACTCTCTATTTTATCGACATAGATGACTTCATGACGGTCTTCCATGCAAAGGTGAACGGTCTCATTGACGTCCCCGGACAATCTTTGCAAATACGGCTTTGCTACAGAAATGACATCCATTCCGCTCAGGATATTGCGGGCCAGATAGATCAATTGAAAGCCGAGCTTGTACTTGTCCGACTCTTCGTCTTTGACGACGTAGTTCATTTTCAGCAGAGTGGCCAAAAGCCGGTGCGTGGTGCTCTTGGACAAGCCCGCTTGCTCTGCTAAACGGGTAATCTGCATGCCGTCAGGATAGTCGGACAATGTCTGCAACAAACGAAGCGCACGTTCCAAGGATTGAACATTTGCCATGGCCTTTCTCCCCTCTTTGGAACCGTGTTCCCTTCTTCATGGTAAGGGAAGCGAATCGGGTTGTAAATATTGGGGAGCGGCGTGCATTCTTGTTGTCCGCAAAATGGTCATCATCGTTTTGTTTAGAAATTGTTCAGACCATAACGATAGAATGGGTGTGAGATTTTTCACACATGTTGTTCACGCGAGGTGAATGACAGGTAGGCAGGCAGGCGGGTGTACTATGAATGCTAGGAAAAGCATTATGATCGTTGACGATGCTGTGTTAATCAGGTATATGATGAGCAATATGATTCAATCTCTGGGCTTTGGGATCGCTGCGGAAGCCATGTCCGGGGAAGACGCCGTCAGAAAGTATCGCTTGTATCGGCCAGAGCTTGTGCTGATGGATATAGCGATGCCGGGTATGGACGGTTTAAGTGCGGTTCAGAAAATCATCGAATTTGATCGGGAGGCCAAAATCATCATCTGCTCCGCCGTTGCCCAGCGGGAAGTGGTGATCAAAGCAATTCACGCAGGAGCGCAGGATTTTATTGCCAAGCCGCTGCAAATGGAAAGGATCGAATGGTCGATCCGTAAAGTGCTGGGTACATAGCGGCGAAGAGAGCGGCCAGCCAGTCCTCATCCGTCGGCATTGTTCATTTCCCGTCAAATTGATTATGATGGGAGAAGGGGTTTTTTTATTTTCATCCCCCGTGAAAGGATGTCAAAGATGAGCAAAACACTGGTACTGGCTGAAAAGCCTTCTGTGGGACGGGATATCGCGAGAGTCTTGCATTGTCATAAAAAAGGAAACGGCTTTTTTGAAGGCGAGAAATATATTGTTACCTGGGCTTTGGGCCATCTGGTGACCCTGGCTGATCCGGAAGTATACGGGGAGCAGTTCAGCTCATGGAAAATCGAGGATTTGCCGATCCTGCCGTCTTCCTTCCGGCTGGTGGTGATCAAGGAGAGCAGCAAGCAGTTTCACACGGTGAAGCATCAGCTGAACCGAAAGGATGTCAGGGAGATCGTCATCGCTACCGATGCGGGACGGGAAGGTGAGCTTGTCGGCAGATGGATCATCGAGATGGCGCGGGTGCACAAGCCGATCAAGCGTCTCTGGATTTCATCTGTTACGGATAAAGCGATCAAGGACGGTTTTCGCCGGTTAAAAGAGGGCAAGGAATTCGAGCCGCTGTACGCTTCTGCGGCTGCCCGTGCCGAGGCGGATTGGGTTGTGGGCATTAACGCGACGCGCGCGCTCACCTGCAAGCACAATGCCCAGCTCTCCTGCGGCCGTGTGCAGACGCCGACCCTGGCGATCATCGCCCGGCGGGAGCAGGAAATCCGGGAGTTTACACCGCGGCCGTTTTACGGGATCACAGCCGTGGCAAAGAACAATCTAAAGCTGGTCTGGCAGGACGCGAAGACCAAGGATATCAAAACCTTTTCCCGGGAGACTAGCGATCAGATCCTGAAGTCGCTCAAAGGGAAGGACGCCGAAATCGTCGACATTGCCAAAACGAACAAAAAGAGCTTTGCCCCCCAGCTCTACGATTTGACGGAGCTGCAGCGCGATGCCAACAAGCTGTTCGGCTACTCGGCCAAAGAGACGCTGTCCATCATGCAGGGTCTCTATGAAAATCACAAGGTGCTGACCTATCCGCGGACCGATTCCCGCTATCTCTCCTCCGATATTGTGGAGACGCTGCCCGATCGGATCAAGGCGGTCCAGATCAAGCCGTACGCCCCGTTTGCGGCGAAATTGCTCCGTTCACCGGTCAAAGGAAACAAGTCCTTTGTCGATGACAGCAAGGTATCCGATCACCATGCCATCATCCCCACGGAACAAACTGTATTCCTGGGTGATTTGAGCGACAAGGAACGGAGAATCTTCGACCTGGTGGTCAGACGCTTCCTGGCGGTGCTGTTTCCGCCGTTTGAGTATGAGCAGACCTCCATTTACGCGAAAATCGGAGAGCAGTCGTTCATTGCCAGGGGCAAGCGGGTCATTGCTCAAGGCTGGAAGGAAGTCTACGATCATGATGTGGAGGAAGAAGACAGCCGAGAGGGAGTAGGCGAGCAGCTGCTGCCCAGACTGTCCAAAGGAGATCGGTTGCCGATCACGACCCTTTCGCAAACAGCAGGCGAGACGAAACCGCCGGAGCCTTTTACGGAGGCCACGCTGCTGTCTGCCATGGAGAATCCGGCCCGGTACATGGCCAATGAAAAGAAAGAGCTGATTCAAACCATTGGCGAAACAGGCGGCCTGGGCACGGTAGCGACGCGGGCGGATGTGATCGACAAGCTGTTTAACACGTTTCTGATCGAAAAAAGAGGAAAGCACATCCATGTCACCTCAAAAGGAAAACAACTGCTGGAGCTGGTTCCTGATGAGCTGCAATCTCCCACACTGACCGCCCAGTGGGAACAAAAGCTGGCTGCCATCGCCAAAGGAAAGCTGAACAAGCAAGCCTTTATCGGCGAGATGAAAGGGTATGCCAAATCCGTGGTGCAGGAAATCAAAAACAGCGAGAAAAAGTTCCGGCACGATAATCTGACCCGAACCAAATGCCCGGAATGCGGCAAGTTTTTGCTGGAGGTCAACGGGAAAAAAGGGAAAATGATGGTCTGTCAGGATCGGGAGTGCGGGTATCGGAAAAACATCGCCAAGGTGACCAATGCCAGATGTCCACAGTGCCACAAAAGGCTGGAGCTGCGAGGCGAGGGCGAAGGGCAAACCTTTGTCTGCGTCTGCGGTCATCGGGAAAAGCTGTCTACCTTCAACGAGCGCAGAAGCCGTGAGAAAAACACCAAGATGTCGAAGAAAGAGGTATCTCGCTTTCTGCGGGAGCAGAGCAACGACGATGATGCCATGGTGAATACAGCGCTTAAAGATGCGCTTGCCAAGTTGAAGCTGGATCAGTAATCCCGTGCGAATACGGGTATCAGAAAGCCTTTCGTCTCCGATGTACAGGGAGATGAAGGGCTTTTTTGTTTATACTTTCGGAAAATTTAATTTTGCTAAAGCGATAAAGGGTGAAAGTATAAGAAAAACTAAGGCTTTCGCTATTTGACTTGGCGATAAGCCAAGTTTTTTCTAATTAGATAAAGATGAAAACAGCACTGTACAGCAATAGCACTCCCATTCCGATATTGAATACTCTCTCATGCTTGGATATCCATGTGTGAAACAGGGCTCCAAAGCTGGCCCAGCTAGAGGTGCTCAGAAAGCCGACAAACCCGAGAAAGAACGAAAAGAAGATCAAGCTGATCTGAGATTGGTAGAAAGGGATAACAAAACTGGATATCGCGGTGATCCCGTAGAGAATCGCTTTTGGGTTGATAAATTGTAAAAGGAATCCAGTAAAAAAGGAATAAGTCTTCTCCTCGTGAAGATCGTTCTTTTCAGACCGACTGGTCATGATTTTCACGGCGAGATACACCAGATAGAGCGCTCCCAAAATGCTCATTGCTGTCTTCATTTTGGGGAGGAAGCCAGACAGCAGAAGATGAAAATAACTGCTCATAAGGGCAATGACTGTGGTCCCGGTCGTTACACCGAGAATAAACCAGAGTGTTTTCCTGAAACCCACCTTGGCTGCAGAAGTCATGGATATAAAATTATTCGGACCAGGTGTAAACGACGTGACAAAAACGTATAGCAAAAACGGTACCCACTGCATGTGAAAGCCAACTCCTTTGTATGTTATAATGTCGGAAGCGTACGTTTTAACGTCTGTTCGCTATGATTATACAATATGATCGCTATAACGCACAATTGGGGGATGTGTAGCTGTATGGACAATATTAATGTTGTGCTTGCGGAGAACCTAAAGACCTTGCGGACGAGCAAGAAGCTCAGTTTGGACAAGGTTGCCGAGATGACAGGGGTAAGCAAAACGATGCTTGGCCAAATTGAACGAGGAGAATCCAATCCAACGATTCAAACAGTCTGGAAAATCGCGAATGGCTTAAAAATCTCGTTTACTGCGCTGATCAGCCATCCACAGCCCGATACCCGTGTCGTTACGAAAAGCGAGATTCAAATGCTGCAACAAGACGATGGAAAATACAGAGTCTATCCCTTTTTTCCTTTTGAGGACAACAGGCAGTTTGAAATGTATTCCGTGGAGATTGACAGCGGGGGATATGTGAGCGCAGAACCGCATCGCGAGGGCACGGAGGAATTCATTACGGTATATGAAGGAGAACTGACGATCCGTTTGAATCAAGAGGAATATCGTATCAAAAGTGGCGAGTCGATCCGATTCAAGGCCGATCGGCAACATGTGTATCACAATGGAGGTGACCTCGTTACTCGACTATGCATGGTCATCTCCTATCCTGATTAACAGGTACCATTTGGAGAACGCAAGTGGCCTCCCTCTGAGGGAAGCCACTTTTTTCAAAGATGAGACAAAGGGCACTGCCGCCTGTCTTTGCTTCCACGACCAGTTCTCCGGTAAGCTGTGCAAGAATAGAGGCACGTATTTTCGAACCACAGGACAGAGTAATGGTCATCGGCAAAGCTGACGAGGAACCTCAAGCTTCTCAAAAGGTTTGAAGGCTCATTGTCCCTGTATCTTTGTACAGCTTCACAAAACCTAGACGATTTATCCACATGATCTTAACAAAGGCTTGCTAGGATAAAAGACGTAAGCGAGTACATCATCATATACCGACTGTACGCGGGTTGAGACGAGGAGAAAGCCCCCATACAGGAATAGCTGAGCGAGGACAAAGCTGCACTGCGCAGTTCTGTCTGTCTGGGCTATTGCTGGGTGGGGGTTTTTTGTCCAGCGAAGACGCGGACACAGACGCAGAGAGGAGAGAGCGAGAGGCTTTGCCGGATGCAGCTTTGTTTGACGCGTATTTCTTTGATTTGGACGGCACTGTTTTTATCGGAGACCAATTGCTCCCAGAGGCAGCGGAGACGCTCGCAGCCCTGCGGGAGTCCGGGCGAAAGGTCATGTTCCTGACCAATACCTCGGTGCAGACGAGAGCCGACTGTCTGGCGAGATTGCACAGGCTGGGAGTGGATGCGGAGCTGGAGGAGATTATGACCGCCGCTTATGCGGCCGGGCAATTTCTGCAAGAACAGGCAGATCAGGCGCTTGTTCTGGTGATCGGCGAGACCGCACTGGAAAAGGAATTGGAGGGCTTTGGGATCGCGCAGGTAAAGAATCCGCTGGACGCTACGCATGTCCTGGTCGGCATGGACCGGCAATTTACCTATCAAAAATTACAGGCCGGAATGGAAGCTGTGCGAAATGGTGCGCGACTGATCGTGACCAACCCTGATCCGCTCTGTCCGGTCCCTGGCGGTGCGATTCCCGATACCGGGGCATTGGCCAAGGCGATCGAGACAGCGAGTGACGGACAGGTATGGGCCACAGTCGGCAAGCCCTCTGCCTACTACGCGGAGAAGGTATTGCAGCGGATTGGCCTGTTGCCGGAGCGGTGCCTGATGGTCGGCGATCGTCTGGAGACGGACATTCTGCTTGGACTGGGCAGCGGCATGAGAACTGCGCTTGTCTTGACCGGAGTGACCGGGCGATCAGATGCAGAGGCGGCACAGATCAGACCCGACTACATCCTGCCGACGATGAAAGAGATTCGACTCGGCTTGCTGGGCCAGGTTGCAGATTAACAGGACCTTTACGAAAACCAAATCCCAGCTTCGCACCAGACTGCTATGATGATGCTTGGTATCAGGGAAATATCGGGTTTGAGTGAAGAGGAACAGGAGGGAGAGACATGGCCGAAGTAGAGCTGCGGCGCATCTCCAAGAAATATGATCAGCAGATGGTGGTCCATGAGGTGAATGCGGTCATCCAGCCGGGAGAGTTTTTTGTCCTGGTAGGCCCCTCAGGCTGCGGAAAATCGACGACACTCAGAATGATTGCCGGGCTGGAGGAAATCAGCACAGGAGAGCTGTTGATTGGCGGAAAGCAGATGAACCACGTGCCGCCAAGCGGGCGCAATATCTCCATGGTCTTTCAAAACTACGCCTTGTACCCGCATTTGACGGTGCAAGAAAATATACTGTTTGGCCTTCAGGTGCGCAAAGTGGACAAGCGCGAACAAGCCAAACGGCTGAATCAGACCGCGGAGATGCTGGGGCTTTCCCAATTGCTGCAGCGCAAGCCCCGCGAATTATCGGGAGGACAGCGCCAGCGGGTGGCCCTTGGCCGGGCGATCGTCAGTCAGCATCCGATCTGCCTGATGGACGAGCCGCTGTCCAATCTGGACGCCAAGCTGCGCGGACAGATGCGGACGGAGATTCGCCAGCTGCAGCAGGAGCTGGGGATTACGATGATCTACGTGACGCACGACCAGGTGGAGGCGATGACGATGGGTGATCGGATGATGGTTCTCCGCGACGGAGCGGTGCAGCAGGTGGGACGCCCTCTCGATGTGTACAATCACCCGGCCAATCTGTTCGTCGCTGAATTTACCGGATCGCCCCCGATGAACACGGTGCATGGGCTGTGGCGCGAGAACAATACGCAGTCCGGCATCGAGATCGGGTCTGGCAGCGATCAGATGCTGCTGCCACTGAGCCGGGTTGAAGGTGTGAGGGAAGGAGCATCCGTAATCCTGGGGATTCGCCCCGAGGCTCTTCAGCCTCTGCCAGTGGAACAATCGGTCTCGGACAGTACGAGCTCGGACATCAGACGCTTTACGGTCACTGTGCAAGCAGTGGAAATCCTCGGATCGGAGACGATTGTAGAGTTTGAGCTGGCAGGAGCCCGCTGGAAGGCCAAATGGAATGGCCAATGGCCGTGTAGAAAAGGCGAGACAGTAGGTGTCGGCTTTGATCCAAGGCAGGTCTGTCTGTTTGACCAGCAGACCGGGAAAAACCTGATCTCCTCTGCTCCCGAACTGAAACGGACGGATGTTTTTCAAACGAATGCGGTCTAAAAAAACCAAATGGGAACCGCGCCATGTTATTGAAAACGGTGCGCCAATCTTTACAAACAAAGGAGAGAAAACCTCATGCGTAAAGTAGTGAAAAGTTTATTTTCCGTACTGGTGGGGATGGCACTGATCACAGGCTGCTCCAGCGGCAATGCACCTTCATCCGGCAGTCAAGCTGGCACAGGAAGTGAAGCGAAGACGGGTTCGGGTACAGCGACTGCCGGCGGAAATACAGAACTGACTTTCTTCTACCCGGTGGCGGTGGGAGGCCCGCTGACAAAAATTGTGGATGGTATGGCCGAGGAGTTCAACAAACAAAACCCGGAGATTACGGTCAAGCCTGTCTACACGGGCAGCTATCAGGATACGACGACCAAAATCCAGGCAGCCGTGCAGGGGAAAACGCCGCCAGATGTAGCGGTGATGCTCTCGACAGAGCTGTATACCATGCTCGATATGGATGCCATCATTCCTCTCGATGACTTCATCGCCAAAGACGGCGGGAATGAGTATGCCAACGACTTTTTCCCAGCGTTTATGGCCAACTCCCAGTCGGAGGGCAAAACGTACAGCATTCCGTTCCAACGCAGCACCATCGTGCTTTATTACAACAAAGACGCGTTCAAGGAAGTCGGTCTGGATCCGGAAAAGCCGCCGCAAAATTGGGACGAACTGATCCAGTACGCAGAAAAGCTGAAAAAGGATGGACGCGCGGGAGTGGAAATTCCGACTTCTGGCTTCGCGAGCTGGATGTTCCAGGCATTTGCCCTGCAAAACGGCAAAAACCTGATGAGTGAAGACGGGAAAAAGGTATTCTTTGATACGCCTGAAAATGTGGAAGCCCTGCAGCTGTGGGTGGATTTGGCGAAAAAGCATAAAGTGATGCCTGAGGGTGTAATTGAGTGGGCCACCGTGCCATCCGACTTCCTGGAAGGCAAAACCGCGATGATGTACCACACGACGGGCAACCTCACGAACGTAAAGAACAATGCCAAGTTTGATTTCGGCGTCGCATTCCTGCCGGCTCGGAAAGGATTCGCAAGCCCGACAGGCGGCGGAAACTTCTACATGTTTAAAGGAACGGAAGCCAAGAAGCAGGAGGCAGCCTGGAAATTCATCCGGTTTATGACCGAGCCGGAACGTGCGGCACAGTGGAGCATCGATACCGGCTATGTGGCTGCCCGCAAATCAGCGTATGAGACCGAAAAAATGAAACAGTACGTCCAGGATTTCCCGGCGGCAACCGTGGCTCGTGACCAGCTTGAGTATGCCGATGCCGAGCTGTCTACGCATAACAACGGAAAAGTGACCAAAATCCTGAACGACGGTCTGCAATCCGTGATTACCGGTCAGTCACAGCCGGCTGCTGCCTTGAAAAAAGCGCAGGAAGAGGCCGAAAAAGCACTCGCGCCGTTTAACAAATAGTAGAAACCGAAGATGGATTGGGGGAGCGAAACATGGGGCGAACACAACGCGCAAACTGGAAGATCAACATCTACGCCTGGCTTCTGCTCCTTCCCTCCCTCATCTTCCTCATTCTGTTTACCTTTTACCCTGTGCTTCAAACGGTTATTCTCAGCTTTCACCAAGCGGATCTGGGTACCCCAGAGCCGTTTTTTAACGGGGGAGAGAACTATAGACAGATGCTGGAGGATGAAGTGTTCTGGAAGGTGCTGACCAACAACCTCTGGTTTGCTCTCGGGACGGTTCCGACGAGCATGGCGCTGGGGCTGGCGATGGCGCTGTTTGCAAACAAAGTGCTCAGAGGAAAAGGCTTTATCCGCACCGCCTACTTTTACCCGACCGTCGTGCCGATGATCGCGGTGGCCAATATATGGCTGTTTATCTATACGCCGGAGTACGGTGCGCTCAGCCATGTGATGGAGTGGTTCGGCCAAAGAGAGATGAATTGGCTCGGGGACAAAACCAATGTCATGTTTGCCATGATCTTCATGGTGATCTGGAAAGAAGCCGGCTATTTCATGATCTTCTATTTGGCCGGGCTGCAAAACATCTCCAAGGAGCTGTATGAGTCAGCGTCGATGGACGGTGCCCGCCCGTGGACTGTCTTCAGGCGGGTGACCTTCCCGCTGCTGATGCCGACCACGATGTTTGTCATGATTATTGCCTTTACCAACTCGTTCAAGCTGGTAGATCATCTGGTCATCATGACCAAGGGCGGTCCCGACAATGCCAGCAATTTGCTGCTTTACTACATCTACGAAACGGCCTTTTCCTTCTGGGACCAAGGCATGGCTTCAGCGCTCACGATTGTCATGGTGGCCCTGCTGTTGCTCGTGGCCGCTTTGCAGTTCTTTGGACTGGATAAAAAGATTCATTACAACTAAGGGGGAGCGCAGATGTTCCGTAAACTGACGGGGGCTGCCATGTTCGGATTGGCAGCACTGTGGCTGTTTCCGCTGCTGTGGGCGCTTTGGACTGCATTTAGGCCCAGGGAGCAGGCGATTTCCTGGACGCTCAGCACAGACCTGACGATGGCTAATTTTGTGACGGTGTGGAACGGGGCTCCCTTTGCCCAGTATTATCTCAACACCTTTCTCATCGTCACCGTGATATTGTTCGTGCAGATTGTGACCGCTACACTGGCCGCCTATGCGTTTGCCAAGCTGCGGTTCTGGGGGCGGGATGTGCTGTTCCTGCTGTTTTTGGTGCAGTTGATGGTGCCGGCTGACATCCTGATTTTCCCCAACTACAATGTCTTGCGTGATCTGTCCCTGCTGGATACGAAGCTGGGGATCATGCTGCCGTACTTTGCCTCTGCGTTCGGCATCTTTCTTTTGCGCCAAACCTTTAAAACCATCCCGCATGAGCTGGAGGAAGCAGCGCGAATGGAAGGCTGCTCGTGGTGGCAAATTCTCTGGCGCGTCTATGTTCCGCTGGCAAGACCGACGTATATTGCATTTGGATTGGTCTCCGTCAGCTATCACTGGAATAATTTTATGTGGCCGCTGATTGTCACCAACTCGGTGGAAAATCGGCCTTTGACGGTTGGCTTGGCGATTTTTGCCCAATCTTTTGAAACCGGGGCGCAGTGGGCGGAGGTAAGTGCTGCCACGATCATGGTCATTTTCCCGCTGTTGCTTGCCTTTTTCCTGTTTCAACGGCAATTTATCAACAGCTTCATCCATTCCGGGGTGAAATAAGCAAGGAGGCAAAGACATGGGAGAACGCGGTTCCGTAACCATCTCCACCTACGCATTGTTTGACCAGCCGCTGGAGCAAGCAGTCCGGCAGATCATCGAAGATGGCTGGAAGTCGATTGAAATCATGTGTGAAGCAGGGCACAGCGAGCTGTTGCGATGGCCGAAAGAAAAACAGAAGGAATTCAAGCAGGCGGGCATCGAGCAGGGAATCACCTGGTCGATCCACGCTCCCATTGAGGGCTGCAATCCGGCAGCAGAGAGCGGAAAACTTCGCGACCAGTCGCTGGAGATGATGAAGCGTTGTCTGGAGCTGGCTGTTGAGCTGGATAGCGCCCATGTGGTAATGCACGCGGGAGAAGTGCATGATCGGCTGGATGAAGCGGAGCGGGCTCGCGGTGTGGAGCAGGTTCAGCGCTTTGTCGAACCGTTGGTCAGCCAGCTTTCCGGGACAGAAACGGTCCTGACACTGGAAAATGTGCCTCCCTATCCCAAGGTACTGGGCTGGACCGTTAGTGATCTGGTGGAAATCTGTGCACGCACGGACTCACAGCAGCTGGGGATTGTGTACGATGTGGGGCATGCCCATCTGATCCGCGAGGGCTATGCACTGGAGGCGCTGCAGGAAGTATTTCCGTATCTGATGGGACTTCATCTCAGCGATAATCACGGGCTGAAGGATGACCATCTGGCAGTGGGGGAAGGGTCGATTCCTTATTCAGCGATCCTCGCCTGGCTCAAGGAAAACAAGTACGCCGGAAGCTGGGTTCTGGAGACCACCAGTTTGGCTGATGCCCGGCTGAGCCTCCAGCGATTGAAGGAACTGTAGACACCGACCAGCATCGCAGAAAACAACGGATCATGACGAAGGGGGTACGGGGCTTTTGAAAATACAGCAAATACTGAAGGCAGGCTCTATCATAGCCGCAACCCAGCAGGAACAATTGCCGGAGGCTCTCGCTTCTTCCGCCAGTGCGATTTTGCTGATGTACGCCAAACTGACGGGGCTGTTGGAGGACGCAGAGCGATTTGCACAATCCCCAAAGCCGATCTTTCTGCACACGGATCTGATGAATGGCTTGTCCAATGACAAAGAGTCGCTGCGTTTTCTGTCCAGGCACATCCGGCCTGCCGGGATTGTCTCCACCAAAAGCCACATGATTCGCGTTGCCAAAAAAGAGGGGATGCTGACAATTCAGCGCATTTTTCTGATCGACAGCAGCTCCCTCCAGACCACGATCAAAAACGTCCTCGAAAACCAGCCGGATGCGATTGAAATCATGCCGGGTATCGCGCCCTCGATCATTCCCTATATCAAAGAACAGCTTCCGCAACCGATTATTTTGGGCGGGCTGATCTGGAGCCGGGAACAGGTACGGGAAGCGCTGGCTCACGGAGCGGATGCGGTATCACTCAGCAGGTCAGATTTGTGGAATATGACAGAGAAGTGATGAAAAACAGGAAATACTTATGAAAAGGGTAGAAATAAAAGGATGAAGTCTTTTTTTAGACGAATTTAGTTTAAAAAGATATTCATTGTATATTGACAAATAAAAATATTTGTGGTATAATATTTATATTTGTTGTTGACCTTCGTTTCGCCGGTGTGATACATAATAACTGGTTATGTATCGATCTACTTTGAAATGAGGGGGCGTTTGATGTGAAAGGCTCAACAGGTGTGAAAATGCTGGAACTGCAAGAAGAAGGTTTGGGCGGCCGGACGTTTCTGCACCCTGCCTTGATATGGGATGCAGAAGGGGCTGTTCTGGTCGATACCGGTATGCCGGGATCGTGGGAACGGATACGGGCCGAAATCCTGGCTGCTGGTGTTTCTCTCGACCAACTGAAAGCAGTCATCCTGACCCACCAGGATTTCGACCATATCGGCAGTCTCCCTGACATTTTGCAGGAATTGGGCGGACGGATACAAGTGTACGCGCACGCTCTTGACCAGCCTTACATCGAAGGCGAACTGCCGCTGATCAAAACAACGCCAAGCAAAATGGCACCGATGCTCGCAGCCCTCCCGGAAGCAGAGCGACAAAAAGTCTTGGACCTTTTTGGAAATCCCCCGAAAGCAAAGGTGGATCAGACTCTCGCGGATGGGGATGTGTTTCCCTGCTTCGGCGGCATACAAGTTATCCATACGCCAGGTCACACACCAGGCCATATCAGCCTGTATGTGAAAGGAAACAAAACACTAATTGCCGGCGACGCCATGGTTTGCGCCGAGGGGATTTTGCATGGACCCGTAGCCCGGGCGACGCTGGATATGGATGAGGCCCTGTGCTCGGTAAAAAAGTTTCTGGACTTTGAGATTGAGTCAGCCATTTGTTATCACGGGGGACGCTGCGATCAGAATGTGAGAGAGCAGATTGAACAGCTGGTAGAGCCGGAAAGCAAATAAATCAACATCACAAATAAATGCTGCGTAAATCCAATCGAAAACAGCCACTTTTCATTGTTTGAAGATGAAAAGTGGTTTTTTTTGTGCATGATTTGCTTTATATGAAAAGTTATTGTATAACATGTTATATATAACCATGTCTCTATAAAGTGAATAAACAGATTGGAGTGATCACAGTGAAAAAGATCGACTTGAGCTTGGTGAAGGAATTACGTGAAGCCACCGGAGCTGGGATGATGGATTGTAAGGCAGCTTTGGAAAAAGGGAATGGTGACAAAGACCAGGCCCTCGCGATTTTACGGCAGAAAGGGGTAGCCGCTGCGGAAAAAAGAGGACAGCGTGTGGCTGCAGATGGCCTGGTCCATGCGCATGTGAGCGCGGACCAAAAAATAGGCGCGCTTGTGGAAATCAACTGCGAGACCGATTTTGTAGCGAAACATACAGATTTTAAGAAATTCGTTCAAGAGATCGCCGGACTGGTGATGGAGCGGAATCCTGCCCATACAGAAGCACTGCTGACGATGTCTATGACAAATGGCAATACTGTCGCGGAAGAGGTAATTCATTTGATAAACCGTTTCGGCGAAAGCATCGCGATTCGGCGCTTTGTCCGTTTTGAAGCCGAGAGCTGCGGTTTGATTCATCATTATATTCACGATGATTATTTGACGGAGGGGAAAATCGGTGTGCTGGTGGAATTGTCCGTTGACCGCGAAGAAGTGCTTTCCCATCCTGTGTACAATCAGTTTTGGAAGGACCTCGTCCTGCAGATTACAGCAGCCAAGCCCGAGTATGTGAGCAGAGAAGAGATTTCCGCTGAAATCATGGAAAAGGAAAAAGCCATCTATCAAGAAAGGGCAGGGCAGGAGGGGAAGCCGGAGGAGGTTATCCGCAAAATGACAGAAGGCAGGCTTGATCATTTCTTCAAAGAAAAATGTTTGCTGGAACAGCCCTTTCTCAAAGACCAAGGACAGCGAATGTCCGCTTTCCTCGAGAGAGTAAAGGAGCAGGCAGGCATCCAAAATCTCGCGGTCGTGCGATTTGTTCGCTTTGAGCGAGGAGGAGCCTCGTAAAGGAGAAGAGCTTCTCTACAATATGCTACAATGACGAGAGTGATTATGTTAGTGGCTTCGGGGGTAATAAGATGTCTTTAGCTAACGCCATACTGGGATTGCTCACCTGCAAAGAGATGACCGGGTATGATTTGAAATATTTTTTTGATGCCTCCATCAAGCATATCTGGCCGGCACATCTCAGCCAGATTTATCGCGAACTGAAAACACTTGAAGAAAAAGGTCTGGTCCGCTCCCATATAGAACCGCAGGAAACCCGGCCTGACCGAAGAATCTACCGGATTACGGACGAAGGAATAAAGGAATTCCTGTCGTGGATGAACAAATCGCCAAAAGATTTTACGACCCTGGCCCGTGATGAAACCGCCCTTCGGATGTTTTTCGGCTCCAAGCTGGAAAAGGATGAGCTCATCTTTCAATTAAAGCTGTTTTTGAAGGAGAAGAAAGAAACCCTGTTGTTTCTCGATCAGATCGCGGAGTCGATCAAGCTTAGTCCATTTGACTCCGAAAAACCCTACTGGCTATTCTCACTGCGCAAAGGGTATAAGGTAGCGGAAGCGGAAATCGACTGGGCAGAAGAGTGTATTGGTGAATTGGAAGTCGAAAAGAAGTGACGACTGCCGGGTGATTCTTTCGAGCGGATCGGAAAGTGACTACGTAACAGAAAAGGAAAAGAAGCGCCCTCCTGATAGCGGAAGGCGCTTTTTTGTTTGGATTACCACGATATGCTCATCGGATGAGATACAAGGTACGGGAAGAAGAAAGCCCTTTGGCGTTTTGATCGTCTATTTTCATTTCAATAAAGGGGATCCCTGCTTCCTGCAGCCGGATACGGTTGGAATTAAAATGGCGGAAATCGACCAGTACAGGCTGATTGCTCTGCTTCATCGCATGCAGTTGCTTTTTCAGTAGCAGATGAGAATAGCTTTGACCGGCAAGGTGCCCCAAGCCGACCATCAGCATGTTTGCCAAAAGGGTGCAGATTAGCAGCCTGCTCCCATTTTGCAACCACTTCTTGCCGCTTTCCAGTCCCATCACTGCGATCAGGAGCGGAATAGACCAAAGCTGAGGGACATAGCGTGCCCACCAGGACTCCGGATTGATGAGTATCGAAATCATAAAAATCCCGAGGATGACGAAGAACGGTCGCACGGTTTCCCTTTTGCAGAGGCATACGCCAAGAAAAACAATGAAGCTTATTAGCACGGCTCCCCCAAACACAGGACCAAACCCGCCCAAGCGAACATCAGGCGCGGTGAAAGCCGCTACCTCGTAAGGCGATACCGAAAAGGGCAGCTTCCATTGACTTTCTCCATCATTCGCGACGTTGGCCGTCATAGCAAACGTGGAGATCAAAAGCTTTTCAAATTGATTTTTGTCCAGAAAGTCGCGCGGACTGTTGCTCGTCATGATATCGACTGCCTGCTCGCCAGCCAACGGGTAAAAGGGGTGCGCCTTTGTGAGCGTATTTATCACATACGGGTTATATCCAACTATCACCACACTGAGAAAAAAGCAGGCAGCTAAGGTAACCGCCAGTTTCCGCCAGTTCCTCCGGCGATCGTACAGGTAAAAGAGCAGCAGCAAGCCTCCGCTGAGCAGCACCGCATACACAAGTGCAGTAAATTTTACATTGCCGAGCAGCATAATGGCAGCGCACAGTCCCACTAGCAACCAGGGATGAAAGCGTTGGAACAGAAGGTAACCGAGGGCGCAGAGGCAGAGAATCAGTGACGACAACTGTCCGTCGATATAAAAGGTGATGAGCTGTGTAAATACAACCGGATTGCAGGCCAAGAGCAGCGAGACAAGCACAGCGCGTCTCTTGCTTTGTGGAAAGGCCGTCAGCAAGGCCGCCACAGACAGGAAAAAGGAAGCAAACATCAGGATGAAGTTGAAGATTTTGCTGACTTCGATCTGATTGGTCACTTTGTACAGGAGGGAATCCAGCAGCCAAGGACCTTTGCTGTAATGATTAATCCAGAGATGAAAGACCGACAATAGCTCCCGTCCCTGTAGCTTTGCCAGCTCGGTATCGGAAGGCGCCTCCAGCAGTTCATGGGCCGGATTCCATCCATCTGTAAGCAGAATAATCGCTTCCTGGTGATAGGTTTGCCCGTCCCATGACATGTCGTAGGTATGGGCACTCACATACCAGCTTATCCCCAAAACCACGGCTAACCCGAGGAGAATAGAAAAAAACATAGCTCCCGTGCGAGCGGGAAAAAAGGAACGGGCCATCCCCCAGAGGCAAATGAGCCCCAGACCAACGGAGAGCCAAAGACTTATGCCCATGATCGGAACCCCGCATAGCAAAAGCAGCGATGTGAACAGTAGCATGAAGGCTAAAAAGAGGATCAAGGTGATCCCGAGAATAGAGAAATAGTGCACCGACTTGTTTCTATTTATTGATTGATTCATAAATACCCGTTCTCTCCCATTCCTAGCTCAGTAGACTCGTACTCACTTGTGAAAGAAGATGCAGGAGCTTGGCGAGCAGTATACCCAGCACGACTCCTCCGACAATCTCCCCTTTTGTGTGCCCCATGCTCTCGCGCAGGGGTTTTGTGGCAGGCAACGCTGGTACATCGGATGTTGCTGAGGGGGTCAACTCCACAGAAACCGGGTGATGCTCTACGGTCATCCGGTTCAGTACAGCCGCATGTTTGCCCACAGCTCTGCGCAAACCCATCGCATCGATGATGATGATAAAGGTAACGGCAACACCCAATCCAAACACAGGATGGTCAAAGCCCTCTCTCAGGCCGATGAAAACAATGCTGGTGACCATCACGGTTGTATGCGTGCTGGGAAAGCCGCCGTTTCCGATTTTTGCCCGGGCTTCCTTGCCAAACCGAAGGTAGTTGATGAGAAATTTAATCGAGCCTGAGACGAGCCAACCGATAAACGGTACCACAGCGTAAAACATAGAAGCTCCTCCGATCGTATTTCTAAAACGGTTACTTGGCCAAAACCGCTAGGACTTTGCCAGGACAAACACTCCAATGACGATTATCGCCAAGCCAGTCATGCGTTTGGCAGACATGGGTTCGTGGAACAAGAAAACAGAAAGCACCGCGACCAGGACATACCCCAAGGCCGCCATCGGATAGGCGTAAGAAAGCTGCACTCTTTCGATGGCCGCGATCCAGACAAATGCGGAGATCCCGTACAAGGAGAGCCCGACAACGATGGGAAGATTGGTCATGTACTGCATGATTTTCAGAACAAATGGATCGCCGTTCCCCGCAAGAGACGAGGCCCCCAGCTTCATGGCGACCTGCCCGCAAGCGCTGAGAATAATCGAAACAAAAATTAGGATGTGTGCCTGCATCATCTTCCACCACCTAACCTGGCTGTTATTCAAAAAAGTACAAGATGCCAGCCACCGTAATGACATAGAGCAAGACGGTGAGCAAAATAGGCTTATCCTCCAGCAGTACCTTCTCCGGACTTCCCCCTTTGTCACTCATCGTAATCAAATAGAGGTACCGGAAAATGCCGAAGATCACAAACGGAATCGTCCACATCAACTGTACGGTTCGCCCTGATGTGAACGTAAACAGCGAGTAACTAATAATCGTAGCCGTCGTGACAATGGTATTAAGCTGGTTCAATAATTCCGGCGAATAGTTCTCCAGCACTTTTCGGTGCATGCCTTTTTGCGACTGGAGCAAATGAAGTTCATGGCGCCGTTTGCTGATTGCCAAAAAGAGGGCTAGCAGCATCGTACAGAGGAGAAACCAGGGAGTGAGAGGCGTGCCAATCGCAAGCCCGCCGCCAATCGCACGCAGCACGAAGCCGGCGGAGATGACCATCACATCGAGGATAACAATATGCTTCAGCTTGAGCGAGTAGGCGCAGTTCAAAAGGAAATAGATCAGCAGCACCCATCCCAGCAGTATGCTGGCAGAGAAAGCGACAAACAGAGAAACGCTCAGCAGCACGATACCGAAGGTCAGTGCCAAGAAAGGGTTTAACGCTCCCGAAGCCATCGGCCGCAGCCGCTTTTCGGGGTGACTGCGGTCGTTTTTTATATCGATGAAGTCATTCAGAATATAGACGCAGCCGGATACAAGGCAAAAGAGGAGAAAGGCGAGTAGTGCTTGACTGCCTACCACGTAATCGACTTTCTGGAAAGAAAACAAAAGAGCCGCAAAAACCAGCAGATTTTTGGTCCATTGGTGAGGGCGAAGCTGCCTGATCAACAAAATGAAAGCATTTGGATTGCTGGCAGCTTGTGCTTTTACCTTGACCGAATTCGGTATACTCATAAGACACTCCTAATTGATTGATGATATATCCCTACACGGTAGATATGACGGACATGCCTACCAAATTGTAACAAACTATCTCATTTTTGGGTGGATTTTCTATCGAGCCTTCTCCACAAAAAGAAGAGGCGAAACGAAAAGAGTAAAGGGAAAGTGGATATATGAAAATCATTCAATTACACGGAATTTCCTATCCAAATAAAGGATATTCTACAAAATTCGATAAGAAAATAAGGCCACTTTGTCCATTGGTTATATACCCGACTCTCAATTACAACTATTCTAAATATTAAAAAATGAAAGCGTATTCAGCGCGGGGGAGGACATATGAAGAAGGCAGTCGGTTTTGGACTCTCTATCTTATTGGCGGTATCGCTGGCAGCCTGTGGCTCGCCAAAAACGAACGACAGCTCTACCGGACAAGCTTCTGGTGGAGGGGCTTCCAAGGATGAATTAAAGCTCAAGGTCAGCATCACGGTTTCGGAGAAAGACACTTGGGGAGTAGCAGTGAAGAAGTGGATCGAGGAAGTCGATCAAAAATCGAACGGCCGGATCAAGATGAAGATGTATGCCAATGAATCCCTCTCCAACGGCAACCAGCCAAAAGGGCTGGAAGCGGTCCAGAACGGGGCGACAGACATCTCCCTTCACTCCACCATTATCTACAACGTACTCGATCCGAAGTTCGCAGCTCCCTCTCTGCCTTGGCTCATCCCCAGCTACGAGCAAGCGGACAAAGCCATGAACGGAGAAGCTGGAGAAAAGCTGATGGAATTGGTTCGCAGCAAAGGCATTGAGCCATTGGCCTTTGGCGAAAGTGGCTATCGCCAGATTACAAACAGCAAAAGACCGATTGTCACGCCTGACGATCTGAAAGGGCTGAAAATCAGAACTCCCTCTATGGAGGCCATGGTGGGCACGTTCAAAGAGTTCGGCGGAGACCCAACCGTTATGAACTTCTCCGAGGTCTTTACTTCTCTGCAGCAGGGTGTGATTGACGGGCAGGAGAACCCGCTGCCGATCATCCTGAACTCCAAACTGTATGAAGTGCAAAAGTATATGACGGTCTGGAACTACATCTACGATCCAATTGTCTTCGGGGTCAACAAAAAGCTGTATGACAGTCTGGACCCGGACACGCAAAAACTGCTGCGAGAGACAGCGCAGGAAGCAGCCAAATATCAGATTGAATTGAACCGCTCCGAAAATGATAAGGTGTTGGCCGAATTGAAGGAAAAAGGCATGGAAGTCGTTGAATTGACACCGGAACAGATCAAGGTGTTCCAAGAGAAGGTACAACCGGTGATTGACAAATACGAAGAAATTATCGGCAAGGACCTTCTGGATGCATTCCGCAAGTAAAGACGACAGGTGAAGATGGGGGCGGAACGGCCTCCTTTTTCGCCTCCTTACATTTTCCAAGCTTGTTTCGGAGGGGATTATTTTGAGAATATGGGTTCGCTTGGAAGAGTGGATTCTGGCTGCATTGATGGCCTTCATCTGTGTGCTGACGATGGTCAATGTGTTATCGAGATATTTGTTCAGTAGCTCGCTCTCCATGACGGAGGAGCTGACGACCAATATATTTGCTTTCATTATTTTTATCGGAGCCGCTTTACTCGCCAGGGAAAGCGGGCATCTGGGCTTCGCGCTGATCACAGACAAGCTGCCTGTTCGGATACGCGTGGCTACCACCTTCCTGATTGGGTGCCTGACTTCCGCCTTTTTCCTCATCCTGCTCTGGTATGGCTGGGAAATGGTCATGCAACAGTTTGAGTACAACCAGAGAACACCCGCGATGGGTCTGCCGGAATGGCTGATGGGCCTGTCGGTGCCGCTGGGAGCCCTTTTATGCCTGTTCCGTTTTTGGGAGGGCTACATCTTGGAAATACGCCGATATAAAAGCGAGGAGGCAGGGCAATGAGTGCAACCGCCATATTTCTATTCGCTTCATTCTTCCTACTGTTATTCCTGAACATGCCCATTGCGGTAGCACTCGGTCTCTCTACGGCGGCTACCCTGTTGTTATTTGACCTGCCGATTCAATCATTGCCGTCCACCTTGTACTCTTCGCTGACAAAGTTTACGCTGCTGGCGATTCCGTTTTTCTTTTTAGCAGGGCTAATCATGGAGAGAGCAGGGATTTCCAAAAGGCTGATTAATTTGGCGCAAACGCTGACCGGACACTATACCGGGGGTCTGGCTATCGTTTCTGTAGTAGCCGCCTGCTTCTTCGCAGCCATTTCCGGTTCCGGACCGGCGACGATGGCAGCCGTCGGGGCGATTATTATTCCGGCGATGGTCAAGCAAGGCTACCGCAAGGACATGTCCGCGGGACTGCTTGCCACGGCTGGAGGAATTGGCATTATCATTCCACCTAGTATCGCTTATATCGTTTACGCTGTTATTGCGGAAGTATCGATCGGGAAAATCTTCATGGCCGGGATTATCCCCGGGCTGCTCATGGGTGCGATCTTGGCGCTGACGGGGTATTTTATCGCCAAAAAAGAGAAGATTCCCACGCTGCCAAAAGCAAGTCGCCGCGAAATTCTGGCCGCGTTGAAAGACGCTGCCTGGGGCTTGATGGCGCCAGTGATCATTTTGGGCGGTATCTACTCGGGGATTTTCACACCGACGGAGTCAGCCGTTGTCGCTGTCTTTTACGGCCTGATTGTCGGCGTGTTTGTCTACAAAGAGATCAAGTGGAAGCAATTGCCCGGCCTCTTGGTCGAGTCTGCAAAAACCACGTCCATGATCATGCTGATCGTCGCTTCCGCCTCCACGTTTGCCTGGTTGATTACGGTTGAGGGCATCGCAGAGGATTTGGCGAACTCCCTGATGAGTATTGCCCCCGATAAGTTTACCATGCTGCTCATGATCAACCTGATTTTGTTGATCGCCGGTATGTTCGTGGACGCGATCTCGGCCTTTTACATCTTCTTGCCAATCTTCCTGCCGATTTTGGGTATGATGGATATTGATCCGGTCCATTTTGGCGTGATGATGACGATGAACCTGGCCATTGGTCTGGTGACTCCGCCTGTCGGGCTTGATCTGTATGTTGCCTGCGGTTTGGCGAAGATTTCATTGAAAGAGATATCCATCGGAGTGATTCCTTTTATCGTCGCATCCATCATTGCGCTGCTTTTGATCACTTACATTCCCTCTATTACATTGTGGCTGCCTGACCTATTGAACATGAAGTAAGGAGTGATCTGTTTGTCATCGACCCATTGGGATCAAATTGTTCTGGATGCAGCCGAGAAGGTACCATTATACAAGCAAATCTCGCAGCAGATAGAGCAACTGGTACACGAAGGGAAGTTAAAACCCGGGACTCGGCTGCCCTCTGAAAGAAGGATGGCTGAGCTGCTGAAGGTTAGCCGGATGACAATTACGCTTGCCAATGAAGAGATGAAAGCGAGAGGGGTCGTCCGCAGTCAGCAGGGCAGCGGCACCTTCATCATGCGCGGTCCGCGGATCGAACGAACGGAACAGGTCGTAACCTGGCAGACCAGTTTTGCCTACCAGACCGGCAATGTCAACCATGCCATGGAAGAAATCATGCGGTTCGGCCGCGACCCTCGGCTGATCAACTTTGCCGGTGTGGGCACAGCCCCCGAGATTCATCCCGGAATCGAACTGAGTCAATGCTTCGCCGAGCATTTGCGGAAAAATCCGATCCTGCTTCAATTGCCCGCTCCCACGCAAGGCTATGAGCCGCTGCGGATGGATGCCAGAGAGTGGCTGCTGGAGAGTGAGATCGAGGCAGATCCCCAAGAAATCATGATCGTCTCGGGAGCGATGCAGGGGCTTGATCTGATCAGCCGCCTGTTTCTCGCTCCAGGTGACTATGTCATCATGGAAGACCCGGGCTTTCTTGCTGCCTCGGATGCGTTTTCCGCGACCGGTGCCAAGATCTTGCGGATTACGCTGGATGAGGAAGGGATACGCATCGACAGCCTGGAGAATTTGTTAATGCAATTTCCGGTTAAATTTATCTATGTCAATCCGACGTTTCACAACCCGACCGGTGTGACCATGTCCTTGCAGCGGAGAAAGGATTTGCTGGCCCTGGCCAAAAAATACAGGGTGCCGATCATTGAAGACGATCCGTTCAGCCTGCTCTACTTCGGCAAAAAGCCGGTGCCCCCGCTGAAGGCGCTGGATCGCGACGATTATGTCATCTACCTGCAATCGTTTTCCAAATACCTCTATCCGGGCCTGCGCGTGGCGCTGCTGGTAGCCCCGGAAGGGATTATCTCCAGCTTGTCCAAGATCAAGCAGCGGATTGACCTGCACAGTAACAATCTGACCCAGATCGCGGTCCACGCTTTTCTCACCGAGGGGCGCTTGTTGACCCATACGGCAAAGCTGCGGCAGGCGTATGCGGCCCGTTTGGAACTGATTCAGGACATTCTCAAAGAGATGCCGGAGATACGCTGTAAAATGCCGGAGGGCGGCGTGTTTCTCTGGTGTAAAATCCCCAGCTCGATTCGCGCGGAAAGGATGCTGCAATTTGCTCTGCAAAAAGGCGTGTCGTTTGTTCCGGGAAATTGGACGAGCGGAGTGGGATTGGGGGAAAATTATCTGCGGATGGCATTTACCCAGCCTTCGATTGAATTGGTAAAAAAAGGGTTTCACATGATCCGTGATACCATTTCCGAATATCATTAAGACCAATCATATGAATGGTTATATGAAAACGCTTGCACACCCCTTATGCTGAAGATAGTAAATCTTCTATTCTACCATAAGGGGTGTTTTTTGTGGGAAAAAACGCAATACCTGTTGACCTCTTACAAGATTGGTATTACAAGATGCTGCTGATTCGACGCTTTGAAGAGGCAATCAATGAGAAGTTTTTGGCGGGGGACATTCCTGGGTTTGTCCATTTGTATATCGGCGAGGAAGCGACGGGAGTGGGCGTTTGCTCCGCGCTGAACCGAACAGACTACATTACCAGCACACATCGCGGTCACGGACACACACTGGCCAAAGGTGCCGATGTAAACCGCTGCATGGCGGAGCTGTACGGACGTAAAACCGGTTATTGCAAAGGCAAGGGCGGTTCGATGCATATAGCCGATTTCTCGATTGGCATGCTGGGGGCAAACGGTGTTGTGGGCGGCGGCTTTAACCTGGCTGTGGGAGCAGCGCTTGCTGTTCAACTCCGGAAAAGCTCCGAAGTCGCTGTCTGTTTCTTTGGGGACGGAGCGAGCAATCGCGGCACTTTCCACGAGGGGCTGAACATGGCTTCGGTCTGGAAGCTGCCTGTCGTTTTTGTCTGTGAAAACAATCAGTGGGCATCGACGACGCCGCTCCACGAAGCGACGGCGGTTACGGATATCTCGATTCGTGCGACATCGTATGCCATGCCAAGTGCGATGGTGGACGGAAACGATGTGTTTGCAGTCTACGAAGCGGCGGTTGAGGCCGTGGAGCGGGCCAGACGCGGCGAGGGTCCTACCCTGATCGAATGCAAAACCTACCGGATCAAAGGCCACTTCGTCGGAGACCCGGAACAGTACCGCACGCGGGAAGAAGTCATGAACCAGTTGGAGAGCAACGATCCGATCAAAAAGTTCCTGGAGCGTGTGCTTCGCGACGAGCTCCTCAGTGAAGAGCAGCTCAAAGCGATTGAGCAGCGGGTTGCCAGCGAGATCGAAGGCGCAGTCCGTTTTGCCGAGGAAAGTCCGTATCCCGATCTGGAAGAAGCATTCGATGATGTCTATGTAGAGGAGGAAGAGACTCATGCGTAATATCACCTTTTCTCAAGCCACTCTGGAAGCCATGCAGGAAGAGATGCGCCGTGATGAACGCGTCTTTATCATGGGAGAAGACATCGCCAGCCAAGGCGGAATCTTCGGACAGTTCAAAGGACTGCCCAAAGAATTTGGCCTGGAACGCGTGCGCGACACCCCGATTTCGGAAACAGCCCTGGTGGGTGCAGGTGTAGGCGCTGCACTCGCCGGAGCGGTACCGGTCATCGACATGCACTTTGCGGACTTCATCGGTGTGACCATGGACGAGGTGCTCAACCAGATGGCCAAGATTCGCTACATGTTTGGCGGTCAGGCTACCGTGCCGCTGGTCCTGCGCGCTCCTGACGGTGTCACCCGCTCGGCTGCGGCCCAGCACTCGCAATCACTGGAAGCCTGGTTCCTGCACATCCCTGGCCTGAAGGTCGTGATTCCGTCCAATCCCGCTGATGCCAAAGGCTTGCTGAAAGCGGCCATCCGCGACCAGAACCCGGTCATTTACTTTGAGCACAAGGATTTGTTCAGCAAAAGAGGACCTGTTCCCGATGGTGACTACCTGACCCCGATCGGAAAAGCGGCAGTTGTGAGAGAAGGAAAAGACGTCACGATCGTCTCCTATTCGGCGATGCTGGGCAAGTGTCTGGAGGCAGCGGAGATACTTCACAGCGAGCATGGCATCGACGCTGAGGTGATCGACCTGCGTACAATCGTACCAATGGATATGGAGACGATTTACGGCTCGGTGAAAAAGACCCATCGGCTGGTGGTCGCCCATGAAGCAGTGAAAACAGGCGGTGTCGGCGGAGAAATCGCCGCTTCCGTCAGCGAAAACATCCTGGAGTATCTGGATGCGCCGATTATCCGGGTAGGTGCGGAATTTACCCCGGTGCCGTTCAGCCCACCGCTGGAGCAACGGGTGATCCCTCAAGTGGAGTGGATCGTCAATGCCGTCTTGAAAGCCCGCTGGTAGGCCACTTTTGAAAGAGAAAGGAGGAGAAAACATGGCATTCGTAATCACCATGCCAAAATTCGGCCTGACGATGACCGAGGGGACCGTCTCTGTCTGGTTCAAAGCCGTAGGGGAACAGGTAGAGAGTGGAGAAGTGCTGTTTGAGGTGGAGACAGATAAAATCACCAACGAAGTGACAGCACCCGGGAGCGGTGTTCTCCGGCATGTGTTCACGCCAGCCGGCACGTCGGCCAAGGTCGGGGAATCGCTGGCGGTTATCGCAGGCGAGACGGAGGATATCAGCGAGCTGTTGGGCGGCGGAGAGGAATCAGGTATGGAACGTCCAGCAGAGACAAGCGGGATAGAAGAAACGCAGCAGGCAGGGACATCCGGGACGAGTTCGGCAGAGACAGACAGTGAAGCAGACGTCTTGCCGGGCGGCTTTCGAAAAGCGACGCCATTGGCCAGAAAGCTTGGACGTGAGCGGGGAATCGCAATGGACAGCCTCGCCGCATCGGGGCCGGGCGGGATCGTAGTCGCTCGCGATGTCGAAGAGAACAGGGCCAAGCAGCCGGCGATCTCACCAACCGCGAAGAAGTACGCGGAAGAGAACGGGGTAGAGTGGGAGCAAATCGAGCAGCGCGGACGGATCATGCTGCCCGATGTGATTGCTGCCCAAATGAAAACAGCGTGTGCGAGCGTACAGGGCGTACAGTACGAGGCTGCCGAATCGGTCACCAAACCAATGGCCGGAGCCCGGAAGGTTATCGCAGAGCGGATGACCCAAAGCTGGCAGCAAATTCCGCATGTGACGATTACCAGAGAGGTAGATGTAACACGACTGCAAGAGGCGCAGGCGGTTCTCTCCGGCGATTTGGCGGAGGGCGGAGTCAAGCTGACGCTCACCCATTTCCTGATCAAGATCGTCGCGGCTGCCCTGCAAAAACACCCCAGCCTGAATGCCTGGTGTCAAAATAAAGAGATCACGACACATCGGGATGTTCATATCGGCGTCGCTGTCTCCGTGAATGATGGCTTGCTGGTGCCAGTGATCCCGCACGCATGCAAAAAAGACCTGGGCGAAATCGCAGAAGCATTGAAGGACCTCTCTCTGCGGGCCAAAGAGCAGCGTCTCAGCGTCGATGAGATGCGCGGCGGCACGTTTACGATCAGCAATCTCGGCATGATGGGGATAGATGGTTTCACACCGATTATCAATCCGCCGGAAACAGGCATTCTCGGTGTCGGCCGGGTTGTCGACAAGCCTGTCTTTATCGGTGAAGAGATTGCCCGCCGTTCGATGATGACCTTGTCCCTCTCCTTCGATCACCGCGCATTGGACGGAGCGGAGGCGGCGAAATTCCTCCAGACCGTCGATGCCTATATCCAGGAGCCGCTTCGCCTGCTGCTAAAGGGGAGACAGTGAGATGAAAAAACGACTGATCGTGATTGGCGGCGGTCCGGGCGGTTACACGGCTGCTTTGCGGGCGAGCCAACTGGGCGCAGAGGTGACGCTGATTGAAAAGGGCGAGCTGGGCGGCACTTGTCTGAACGTGGGCTGCATCCCAACCAAGAGCTTGCTGGAATCCTCCCAGGTGTGGGCCAAAAGCAGGCAGTGGTACCCTGAGGCTACTGCTCGCGAAGTACCCTGGAGCTCTATTCTCAAGCGAAAAGAGCTGGCGGTTTCACAACTGCGAAAAGGCGTGCAGGGCTTGCTGCGAGCCGGAAAAATCAAAGTGATCAAGGGAACCGCCTCGCTGGCCGGAGGAAAAACAGTGACGGTTGCGGGGGAAGAGGCGCTCTCGCTGCAAGCAGACGCCATCATTCTGGCAACGGGAAGCCGGCCCTCTCTCCCTCCAATTGAGGGAATGAACCTTCCCGGCGTAGTGACAAGCGATGAACTGCTCTCCATCCAGTCATTGCCAAAGCGACTGGCGATTATCGGCGGCGGCGTCATCGGCGTGGAACTGGCGACGGTCTGCTCGGAATTGGGAGTATCCGTCCATGTGATCGAAGCGGCAGACAGAATCCTGCCCAACATGGACACACAAATCTCTCAACAGCTAAAGGATCATTTGGAAAAACAAAAGGTCGTCTTTTCCCTCGGCAAAAAGCTGGAGAAGATCCTCGAAAAAGGCGGGGGCAGCCTGGAGCTGTCCTTGTCGGGCGGGGAATCGGTCGAGGCTGATCTGGTACTGGTGGCCGTAGGGCGGGCAGCGGTACTGGAGCCGCTTCAGCTGGAGCGCGCCGGAGTAGAGGTTGTGCGCGGGAAGGTAAAAGTTAATGCCTATCAACAGACCAATCAGCCGGGGATTTACGCCATCGGCGATTGCGCTAGCCCGATTATGCTGGCCCATGTGGCAATGGCAGAGGGCAAGATTGCCGCCGAGCACGCGTTGGGCCTGGCTGTAGAGCCGCTCAACTACGATTTGGTACCGCAGGGCATCTACTCGCATCCGGAAGCGGCAATGGTCGGTCTGACAAGTGAAGAAGCGCGGAACAGAGGCTTTGACATCGAGGAGGGCATCTTTCCCCTCATGGCAAGCGGCAAGGCATTGGTCAGCGGAGAGACGACCGGTTTTCTCAAGGTGATTGCCGATAAAAAATACGGCAGATTGCTGGGGATTCATCTGCTGGCTCCTCACGCCACCGAGATGATTTCCGAGGCCTCCCTGGGCCTTACGCTGGAAGCGACGATCGATGAGATTATAAAGACAGTCTACCCGCATCCGACTATCGCGGAAGGAATCCAGGAAGCGGCTCTTGCCATCAAAGGCCAAGCCATTCATCTGCCATAACGTGGCATGAAACAGAACGTAACAACAAAGAAGGCTCCTGCGTCCTAGTGACAAGGAGCCTTCTTTTTTCATGTTCCTGATCGCAGTTACTTGTGCTCTTTTCCTCGATGCGTGTGTTCATTAGCAAATTTAACTCTGATTGAGGGAGGATTTCATCCTGTATTGCAGCCATTTCGTTCGTGCCGGCTCCCACAGGATCGCAATCAATGCGCCCAGCGAGGTGTTTGTGATCATATTGGCTACAGCCGGGACAGCCGCTACGGGACTGATGTGCTCCATGGCGAGAAGCGCGGCCAAGGCCGTGTTGCAAATCCCGAACTCATAGACGACGGATCGCCGGTCGGCTTCCGGCATCCGAAAGCCCGCTCCAAAGAAATAGCCCAGCACCATCGGGATCGTCACCTGCAAAAACACGCAGAGAAACAGCCAAGGGAGCAAGCTCAGATTGTCCTCCAGCATCTTTTGCGCCCCCGACACGACAGCGAAGTCAATGATGATCAGCGCAGCAGCGGAGAGCATCGGAATCACCTTTTTCACCCCGCCGAGCTTAGACTCCCATTTCCACTGCACCAGAAGGCCCGCGAGAATCGGCAGCAGAACGACGTAGACCATCTGCAAAAACAGCGGCAGGAAAGAAACAGGGACGACCGTACCTACCGTTCCTTTCATGATCAGCGGTGTCAATATCGGACCGACCAGGGTGTCGATGGTCGACATCATAATGCTGAGTGCCAGCGTCCCTCCCGCCATAAACGTGTAGAGGTTGGCCGATGTGCCGCTCGGTACAGCTCCGGCAAGAATGGTTCCGGTCATCAGCTCAGGCTGATTGCGAAAGAACAGATAAGCAAGCAAAATAGAGATGGAGAGGGTAACGGTCCACTTGCCCGCTACCCCGAGTATCGCGTTTTTGGGATGTTTGATCACGCGCTTCAGGCTTTCGCGCGACAGGGTCAGACCCATGTTGAAGAGGATAAAGGCAAGCGATGGTGCCGTCCAATTTTTCAAAAAGAGAAAATGCTCCGGGTAGTGATAGGCGAGCAGCGCACTACAGATAATCCATAATGGCAAGAATTTTGTGACAATTTCTTGCAAAATGCGAAACATATGGGAATCCTCCTGGTTACTTCACAGTCCACCCACCACATACATTCAGCGATTGGCCAGTGATGTAGTTTGCCATATCGGATGCCAGAAATGCAACGGTTTTGGCTACGTCGCCAGGAGCACTGACTCGTCCAAGCGGAATGTCGCCAATGTAATTTTGCAACGAGCGGGAAGCGCTCTGACCGGAAAGCTCGCTCATATCTTCTGCCATTTTGGCCAGTAATTCGGTCTCCATCGCGCCAGGGCAGACGGCGTTTACACGAATGCCGCGAGGGGCCAGAACAATGGAAGCGGTCTTGGTCAGGCTCAAAACTCCCGCCTTGGAAGCAGCGTACGCCACCGAAAGCGGTCGCGGACTGTTTGCAGCGACAGACGAAATATTGACAATCGAAGCACCATCGGACAAGAAGGGAGCAGCAGCCTGGGTCATGAAGAAGACCGCCTTCAGGTTGATATCCATCACGAAATCCCATTCAGCGCTGGTCACCTGGTTCATCGGTTTGACTACATTGACGCCAGCGTTATTGACCAGGACGTGGATGCTTCCGCATTCTTCGTGAATCTGTGTCAGTACCGCAGGAATCTCATCGGTTTGCGACAGGTCAATTGGTTTTCCCGATGCGTCATACCCGGCAGAGCGGAGTGTTTCGACGGCTGTCTGAAGCTGTTTTTCATTGCGGTCCAGGAGAACAACGTGATGACCGGAGCTGGCCAGCTCCTCAGCAATGGCATAGCCAAGTCCTTGCGCTGCTCCTGTTATGACAGCAAGCTTTTTTTCCGTACTCATGGATCGCGCCTCCTATATCGATATCTCTTGAACCATACCCCCAGTTTGCTGGTTTCCCCCTGGTTGCGTCTAGTACCAGTTCGGAAATTGGCCTTGGTTTTACAGGGAATTGCAGGAATGCGCCGTTTGGGCAAGCGCACTGCTTGAGATTATTGTATAATTTGGAAATGACCACGAGGGATGAGAGGATAAACGATGAAAAGACTAAGCGTGTTTTTTCTGATGGTAGTGATGCTGTTTTCCGTGACATCAGCCTATGCTGCTCCTCTGCCGGAGCGGGCGGGCAGCGTGACCGACCCGGTCGGGATATTTTCGCCGGAGGAACAAGAGAGGATCGCAGCCGCTGCGGCGAACCAGAAATACGAGGTTTTGCTTCTGACCGCAAGCGGATTGGATGAGCAGGAGGGTGAACAGCTCGCCAATCAAGCCTATGATGCCTGGAAGCTGGGACCGAATCAGCTGATGCTGGTCGTGACGGTCAACCCCAACCATGTGCATCTTGTCTTTGAGAACCAGCAGTTGGCCGATCTCGTTTCCCGCAGCGATGCGTCTGATGTCAAAGGAATTTTGGATCAGCAATTCGTGCCACAGGCCCGAGACGGCAACCTGGCAGAAGGAGTCATCGCTGTCAGTGAGTTTGTCAATGGATTATCTGCGGCGGCATCGTCGCCGGAAGGATCGGGTGGAAGCGGAGCGGCGACGCAGCCTTCCGGATCGAGTCAGTCGTCATCACCGCCGACTGTATCCCATACACCCAGCCGCTCATCCACCACACCATCCAGTTCGCTGCCGGTTACCGCGAACGCTGGTGGAGGGAACAACGGACTGTCGGCAGGCCTGATCGTGGGGCTGCTGCTGATCGCGATCCTGCTGTTTTTTGTCGTAAAACAGCTCGTCTTTCGTTCACGCCTGAACAAACTCCTTACCCAAGTAAAAGAAAAGCATACAGAAGTGACACCGGTGATTGACCAGATGATCGTGTCGGAGTTGTTCCGCGAACTGGAAATTGGCCTTATCGAGGGAGAGACGAAGAAAAGAGCGACCCAGCTTGAACAGGAAGCTCTCAAGCTCCACAAAGAGTCTCAGCAGCTAAAGGAACAATTGGACACACAAAAGATCGGCTTTTTCTCCACGGCGAAAACAGAGCAAGCCGTGGCAGAATTGATGGAAGCGGTAGACAAGTACGCGGCGGAAATTACAGATACACAGGCGCAGATGTCCGAGATGGAGAGATTGTCGCGGGAAGTCAGGGAAGCAGTGGAGGCTGCCAAGGAGCGGGCGAAGGAGATCGGCGCACTCATCGAGGCGCTGGCCCGCGAGACGTCATTCTCCCTTTCGGTCATGCGCAAAGATATGGAGCAGACACTGGCTTTGTTGAACAAAGCCGACAGCATGGACGAATTCGATTATCTCCAGGCGGAGGAACCGGCAAAGCAAGTGCACGCGCAGTTTGACAGCTTGCAGCTGGCGGTCGAAGAGGTGCGGCTGCAAATCCGCCAGCATCAGGAGTTTCCGCCGCGCATCAAGTCCAGAGAAGAGGAGCTTCGCCTTATTGTGGGGCGGGAGCAGCTGCTTCTGGTCGATGCTGATCCGTTTGCCATCCTGCGAGCAGCAGAAGCGGAGATTCCTCGTTTAGGCGGCTTGATTGAAGCAGGAGATACAAAAGAAGCGAAGGCTTGTGCGCAGCGCGTAGAGAATGGACTGCAAGAGGCGAGCGAGGTTGTGGCTGCGATGATTCGGCACCGCGACTTTGCCAAAGAAACGGTACGGGACATCAGTCAGCTTTTGGCCGAGCTGCAGGACTTTGATCCCCAGTATGCCCAGGAGCTGTCTAGATTGCAGCAGCAATACGCAGAGGTTCATTTGCGAGAGCAGGATGAGCGGTACAGCCAGATCATGGAGGACAAGAGCGACCTGGAGCGGCTGCTGATGGAGATCAAGGCCGCGATTGATGAACGCGCACAGAGATACAGACTGGCCTTTGAAAAAAGTGAAACGGCCCAGCAACTGCTCTCGCGGGTCAAAAATACGCGTGAACAGAGTCTTGGCTACCGTCAAAGCCTGGAGGATCGGGTGCGCACGGCCAGCGAGCGTTTTCAGAACCAGGAGAGCCGGTTTTATCAGGCGGCTTCCCTTTTTGACCAGCTCCGTGTCCGCATACCGGACATCTCGCGCATGATCTCTCACATCAAAAGCGAGGCCGCTGACATCGAAGCCTTGGCAAACAGTGCCAGGATCGATGTCTACCAGTTGGAGGATGCGATTTCCTCCTTTACCTCCCAGGTTGATCAATTGGTCCACCGCGTCGATCAGGTCAGACGGGAGAAGGAAGAGACGATGCGAGCCTTCCAGAAGCTTCAGGACGACTATGTAAGCAGACGAAATCGATACGGAGGAAAAATCAAGGTGTCGCGCTATGCTGCACAGTTTGATCAGCTCCGCGATCAGGTTGACGGTGCTGTAGCAGAGGGGCTTTTTGCCGAAGCGATGAGTGAAATCACCAATGGCCGGGAGATTTTGCGGCAGATGGAGAGGGAGTATCAGCGCAAGCTGGATGAAGAGCGGCGGCGGCGCAACAACAATTCCGGCGGGTTCGGCGGCGGTATGGGCGGCGGCCTTGGTGGAGGCTTTGGCGGCGGACGCTCATCGGGAAGCTCCGGTTGGGGCGGCGGCGGTCGTTCTTCAGGAAGCTCAAGCTGGGGAGGCTCCTCCGGCGGCAGCAGATCCTCCGGTTCATCGAGTTGGTAAAGGAACGAGCGATATACAAAAACGGCTGGAAACGGCCGTTTTTTTATTTGCTCCGGGCGGCGGACTGAGCGGAGCTGGGAAATATGCTTCTTTTCACCGAAGCTCCGCAGCAAGAAGCTTCATCCAAGCACCACCTTCCAAACAAGCACCACCACTCAAAAGACTATGGTATGCTAAAGAGTAAAAAAGGGGGAGAGGAATCCATGCATCTGTTTTACAAGCAAACGCTCCACCTGCTGGATACGGAGCTGGATCGCATCAAAACGGCGCTAGACCGGTTGCCGGAAGAGCTGCTGTGGGAAAAAGCCCGTGGGGGAACCAACAGCATCGGCAATCTCTGTTTGCATCTGGCCGGAAATGAGTATCAGAACATCATCAGCGGGATTGGACAAAAGCCGTTCATTCGCGAACGGTCTGCGGAATTTCTGGCAGAGGGCGGCATCGAGGCGGGAACACTCCTGCAAAAGCTCACGGACATTCGCACGCAAACAAGAAACGTTCTGGCGACTCTTACAGCGGCTGATCTGGACAAAGAGGTCATGATCGTCTATCCGCCCGGTGCCGGGATCGAGTCCTATACCCGTACCGTGCTCGAGCTGTTGTATCACACCACGGCGCATTACTCGTACCATACGGGTCAAATCGTCTATATGACCAGACTTTTACAGCGTTCGGACGAGCATATACTGAAGTGGAAGCATTGATATATCAGCCTATTTGTGTTACTTTTTCGGAATATAAAGTGAAATAGTCTTGTCTATTGCAAGCAAAAACCTGGAGGGACGTTTTGTGAAGAAATCAGCAATGCTCGTTGTAAGTGCGTTATTGTCGATGTCATTGGCTCTTGCCGGCTGTGGGCAGAAGGAAGCAGGAAACACGGCCGAACCGAAGCCAGAACAAAGTGCGGCGGCGGAAGCAGCAACCGTGCAGATCGGAATGCTCAAGCTGACCAGTTCCGCGCCACTTTTCATCGGGATTGAAAAAGGGTTTTTTAAAGAGGAAAACATTGATGCACAGGCCAAATGGTTTGAGGCTGCGCAACCGATTGCCGTCGCAACAGCAGCAGGCAGTGTAGATGTCGGGGCGACCGGGATTACTGCCAGCTTGTACAATATGGTTTCCGGTGGACAAAAGCTGGTTATCGTCGCGGACAAAGGAAGAGAACAGCAAGGCTACTCTTCATCTGCTTTATTAGTCCCTGGGGATTCACCGCTGAAAAGCATCGAAGAATTAAAGGGCAAGAAAATCGGGATCACCCAAACCGGTTCTACTTATCACTACATGGCAGGCAGAATGCTGGAGAAGCACGGAATCGCCCTGAACGACGTAGAATTGATTCCGCTCAACAGCATCAAGGGTCTGATGGAAGCACTCAAAAGCAAACAAGTTGACGCCGTGCTCCTGAACGAACCCAATATTTCCACTGTTGTTGCAGAAGGCTATGGCAAGGTCATCGCCCAGGTTGGGGACGAAATCGAGTACCAAACCTCGGGACTCTTTTTCTCGCCAGCGCTGGCAGAGAACAAGGATGTCGCAGAGCGCTTCCTCAAAGCTTATGCAAAATCGACGCGCTATTACTATGATGCTGTACTGACCAAGAAAGACGGTCAGATTGTGCCGGGCGAGAACTTTGATGAGGTCGTTCAGATCATCGCCAAATACACCGATCAAGAGCCGGATATGATTAAAAAGGGTCTTCCTTATATGGACAGAGACGGCAAACTGCTTGAGTCCGATATCAAGACACAGGTAGAATGGTACGCCAAAGAAAAGCTGATCGACAAAGCGATCGACACAAGCGAAATCGTCAATACCCAACTGCTGGAAGACGCCCTGCAGAAATTAGGGAAGTGATTGCATGAGAATCGTCATCGAAGAAGTGGGCAAAACCTTTCTCGATTCGAAAAAAAGAGAAGTAACCGCCCTGCAGAACATCAACTTTTCGATTGAAGAGCAGGAGTTTGTCGTGCTGGTTGGACCGAGCGGCTGTGGGAAGTCTACACTGCTCAATATTGTCGGTGGCCTGATGTCTCCGACAAATGGAAGCGTCTATTTCGAAGGAACCCAGGGCAAGAAGCCCAATCTGGGAATTGTTTTTCAAGAGATTGCGCTGTTTCCCTGGCGGACTGTTTATGAAAATGTCATCTTTGGTCTGGAAGAAAACGGGGCCAGCAAACAGGAGCAGCAGGAAAAGGGCAGGCATTACATCGAGATGGTCGGACTGCAAGGGTTTGAAAATGCGTATCCCAAGCAGCTGTCAGGCGGGATGAGACAGCGGGCAGGAATCGCCCGTGCGCTGGCGATCGAACCGGATCTGCTGTTGATGGACGAGCCCTTCTCTGCCCTGGACGCTCAGACGCGGACGCTGATGCAGGAGGAGCTGCTGACGATCTGGAACCGCACCCGACTGAGTACCTTGTATGTCACCCATAACATCCAGGAGGCGGTTTACCTGGCTGACCGCGTGATTGTCCTGTCCAGGCATCCCGGTCAAATCAAGAGCATTATTCAGATTGACCTGCCGAAAATGGGCCGAGACCAGGAGGAATACCGCAGCCGGTTTGAGCAGTACGCGGACCAAATCTGGCAGTTGATTCGTCATGATGCCCAGGAAGCGCTGAAGGAGGGGTGATAAGATGAGCGAACAAAGACAAGTCATCACCAACCGCGTCGCCTTTCTGGAACAAAAGATTCCCGGCTATGCGGCAGCCATGGGGATTGCCGGTCTGCTCATCCTGTGGGAGATTATTTGCCGGTTGAACATTGTACCGCCGCTGTTTTTGCCAGCACCATCGGCGATACTGGCAGCAGCCTGGGATATGCTGACCAACGGCGAGCTGCTGGAAAATCTGCTGGCCAGCATGTCCCGGATCGGGGCCGGTTACGCCATCGGCGCCCTGTGCGGCATCGTGATCGGGCTGCTGCTCGGCTTTTCCCGGTGGTTTGATGCCATCCTGACGCCGATTGTCTATTCGATTTACCCGATTCCGAAAATTGCTTTGTTGCCGCTGATTATTCTCTGGCTCGGCATCGGTGAAATGCCCAAGGTAGCGATCATAGCACTGGGGGTCTTTTTCCCGGTCGTCATCAACACCTACTCCGGGGTGAAAAGCGTAGACACGATGCTGATCAAGGCGGCCGTCACGTTTGGCTCCAATCACTTCAACGTGATCCGAAAAGTGATTTTGCCCGGGTCGCTGCCGATGATTTTTGCCGGTCTGAAGCTGGCAGCCGGAACCTCGCTGCTCCTCTTGGTGTCTGCAGAAATGATCGCTGCCCAACAGGGGATTGGCTCCATGGTGCTGCACTACGGAAACCTGATGATTACCACCAAGCTGATGGTAGGCGTTTTGCTCCTGTCCTTGCTGGGGCTGATTTTTAACCGCACCCTTCAATGGCTGGAGCGCAAGCTGATTCCTTGGAAATAGGATGAAGTAATCATCGTAATGAAAGAACAAAGAGCACCCTGCTGCAAAAGCAAGGGCGCAAAACGTAAAACCAAAGCTGATGTCTGTAAGCAGAAATGCTGCAGATGTCAGCTTTTTCTTGTTTTTACAAAAAGATTTTTTCGCCTTGTCACAAATGGGGGGTGTTATTTGTTATACCTTACAAAGGGAGGTGAAAAATTTGGAAAAGGAGCAAATAGAACAAATCGTGGAGGAAATCAAAGTCTCCGGTTGTTTGGAGAAGTTTGGTACCCTCGTGGAAGTTCTGCAACAACCGATTTTTACCTACTGCTATCATATGCTGGGACATCGACAGGAAGCGGAGGATGCTGTGCAAGAGGTGTTGATCAAGGCCTATGAGCATCTCGAAAAATATAATCGAACCATCTCCTTTACCGCATGGGTTTACAAGATTGCCTACCATCATTGCCTCAATCTGATCAAAAGAAAGAAGCTTCACCAGGTAATCCTGTTCTGGAAAAAGAACGAGGCAGCCCGGGAGCACGAACAGGAAACATCCCGGTTGATTCACGAGCCGTTCAGTGAACCGCTTCATCAGGCCCTGGGTGCCTTGACGCCAGAAGAGAGGAATCTCGTGATTTTACGAGTGATCGAAGAAAAAGGGTATGACGAACTAGCGACGCTATTAAATGCAAGCTCAGCCACACTGCGAAAAAAATACGAACGCGCTATCAAGAAATGCAAACACCAACTGCAGTCACAGTCACAGAAAGGAGGGAAAATAAATGAAGCATATCGAGCCATACGATGATTTTGAGAAAAGGTTGAAAAATACACCTGTTCCGCAGATTCATATCAAAGACCAGGTTTTAGATAGATTGCGTGAACGAAACAATCAAAAGGAGGCAGTTCGAGTGAAAAAGAAAATTGGTCTGATCGTAGCAGCATGTTTGGTGTTTGGAGTAACGTCCGCCTATGCGGCCGTCAAGGTATATGAGCTGAAAAATGAAAAAGGTGAAGTCATCTCCCAGATCAGTCATACGACGGAAAAACCGGTCCTGGATAAACAAAGAACGTACTATGAGTTGTTGGAAGAAGTTCGTGAGACAGTCAAGCCGGGCGGTGCCGTTGCCGTGTATATTGTGCCGGACAATCCGCAAAAACGGATCAGTTTCTTCCAAAAGCCGATGAGCTTTGAAGACCGTTCAGCGTTTCTTGAGTCCGTTGGTGGAGGGCTAACCTTCCCGGAGGAGCTTGTCGGCGGCTACAAGTTTACAGAAGGTATGTACCAAAACGAGCTGATCCGCGATTACAAAAATGAAGATTTTTACAAAGAAGCCGAAGAAACCAAGAAAGATGTCATCGTGAAGGAGCTTGCGGTAGAACCGGACTATCAGTATGCAATTGCGCGATACGCCAAAGACAAGGGCACAGTGAGCATCAAAATTGACAACTTTGCGAAAGTGAAGAATTCCTCAACAGAAGCAGGTCCGGATGACACGGTTGAAAAGGTGAAAGTAAAAAATAAAGACGCACTCTACCTCATGCGCAAATTTATGGGTGAAGACGGTAAAGTAGCATCTATCGAGCAATCCATCGAATTTTACAAGGATGATGCAAAGCAACTGTATACTGTTTTCACAACCTCAGATAAAATCACGAAAGAAGAAATGCTGGCTATCGCAGAAAAGCTGGAGTAATTCCCTGAAAAGAGGATAAAAAAGAGGGGCTGTCCCAGATCGTCAGGAAAAACGACGGGACAGCCCCTTGTCTATTCTCTATAAAACGATAAAAAGTTCCGCTTACCGATGAATGGCCTGCTTCAGCAAATCGGACGCCTCTTCGGTATCGACGCCTTTTACCAGCTCGACTTCACTGATGAATAATTGCTGTGCCTGATCCAGCATGAGCTTGTCACCTGTACCCAAGTTTTTTGTCCGGCTGATCCAGGACAGATCCCGAATCACTTCCGCACCTTCGTAGATATCACCGCTTTTAAGTTTCTCCATATTGATCCGATGTCGTTGGGCAGCGGTTACACTCATATCTGGTTCGCCCTCATGCAGCTTGACAAAAACAGCTTCCAGGGTTCTTTCTTCGACGACCAGTCGAATGTGCAGGTCATTGATTTTATTTAGTGGGACCATGATCTGCAGCTCCCGGAGCAGCATGTCCAAGACGTAATAAGACTGCTTTTCTCCAAGGAACTCTTTCTCAACGATCGATTCAATTACCCCAGCACCATGAACAGGATAAAAAATCTTGTCGCCAATGTGAAACACAAGCCCACCCCCGATCTAGTAATAAAATAAGTATAACATAATTCGTTAATTTAATAAAATAAATTATCTTAACACAGAAAAATATTTCCTGTCAATATTCTTTTGGTGATTTTGTAAGCGTTTTAATCATGGACAGCAGGCAATTCGTTAAAAGCGTAAAAACGGTGCTGTTGTGAGAAGAAGCATGTTTCCCTGCTAGGCTCCGTACTCCGCCCGCAAGGGAGGATTGACTGTCCGCTCCAGGCCGATTCGCGGGGGATCGCAAAAGCAGAACCGCTCCGAGGTCATCCCACGTTGCGCTCCTTTTTCCCGCGAATCGCCCCTCCGCTGGGTCAGGGCTCCACAGTCGCAACGCAGGGAAACATGCTTCTTCACGAAACCGGTGCTGGTAAAAATTCGCGGGTATAAGCGATGGAGAAAAATGATCAATAATTGGAGGGGGAAAAGATTGAAGTAGGAAAAGATGAAGAAACGATGTAACGCTGTTGACAACGATGAAGTAAATGTGAAGTGCATGAAGAGGCAAAAGAAGAGCGTTAAGTCTTTGCCAATAATTCATTTTCAAAGCAATAGATTTCAAATCTATATAACATTTGGTAATATATGAAAAAATAAAGGATGTGGAATTTAGGTTCGCGTATACAGTGGGGGAGCCTACATGCGGGCAAGATCATATTGATGAGCTTTCCCGAATTTTAACTTATAGGTCGAGAAGTCTCCCACTTCTAAAACCTTACAGCGTTTGGTTGTAAGTGGGGGATGAATCGACTTTGGACAAGGACAGGCTTTTGCCTGTTCAGTTGTCCGACACTTTGGTAAAATCTACTTATGATGTTCTTTGATAACTGGATATATGGGGTTGCATGGAGAAACAAAATGCGAAAACCAAGCTTATCCTTCCATGCGTAAAATATCCAAGGTAACAAAAGAACTCCGAAACGTCGGACATCTAGGGTAGGGACTACCCGAAGTAACGCTCGAGGAGACGAAAGGTTACTTTCGTCGTGGATTTGAGAAGCTCCCACTTCAAGGCGTTAGCCTAAGTGGAGAGTAGTTCACAAAAACATGTTGCTTCTGTAGCACGTGTTTCTACCCGCGAGAGAAAATATCAATTTTTAGGAGGCTTGTATATTGAGCGAGATTTACCCGTATTTGGTAATCGGCTTAATGCTTTTAACGTATATGTATAGTTTTTGGAAGAAAATAAACACGCTAAGAGATATGAATGGTGCTGTTTTAGCACTGCTTGTTTATATTATAGGGGAACAATTTTGGTGGCTAAGCCTTATCGTTTTGGTAACAGCGTATTTCTTTGCTATCCTTCAGGCGAAGCGATAACCCTCTCCCGTGAACTCCTGCAAGCGTTGATTCGTGCGGTGACCCCTCGTAAACTGTTCGGGTTCCTTCGATCGTTTGTTGTCAAACACGTTGTAAACCTCTCAAACAAGCTCCATTTCCTCTTCCTCACTCAAATCCTGCTTTCCATCATAATAAAAGCAAGCAAGGAGCAGTATGTACGAAGAAGAATCATGTTTCCCTGCGGTGCGACTGCGTAGCCCAGCTCAGCGGAACGGCGGGTGGCGGGAAACAGGGCCGCAACCTTGGAATGACCTCGAAGCGACACGGCTTTTGCGGACCCCCGCCAGCCGCTGTGGAGCGGACAGTGAATCCTCCCTGCAGGGCGGAGAACGGAGCTAAGCAGGGAAACATGATTCTTCTCCCGACAGCCCCGTTGCACGATCTTTTATCAAGTTACCCCATGCAGGACAGACTGCAGCATCTTTGCTCGCACACCCAAAACAGCGATCCCATAGGAAAAGAGCAAAAAATCGGTTATAGTCAAAAGTGAGGTGTTATTTCAGAACCGACTCGGCAGGAGGAGAAGCCCGATGCTTTTCATCGACAATCAAAACATCACCGACCCGACGATAAATCTGGCCATCGAAGAATACGCCCTGAAGTATCTTCCGGCTGATCACGATTACTTGCTATTCTACATAAACGAACCATCCATCATCATCGGCAAGAATCAGAACACGGCAGAGGAGATCAACGCAGACTACGTGGCGAAAAACGGGGTTCACGTCGTGCGCCGTCTCTCCGGCGGGGGAGCTGTCTACCACGATCTGGGGAACCTGAATTTCAGCTTCATTACAAATGACGACGGCAACTCCTTTCACAACTACCGGAAATTTACCGAGCCGGTCGTTTTGGCGCTGCACAAGCTGGGCGTCGAGGCCGAGCTGACAGGACGCAACGACATTCAGGTAGGCGAGCGGAAGATTTCCGGCAACGCCCAGTTTTCGACGAAAGGACGCATGTTTACCCACGGGACCCTGCTGTTTGACTCCCAAATGGAAAATGTAGCGTCAGCGCTGAACGTCAATCCGGAAAAGATTAAATCCAAAGGAGTCAAATCCGTTCGCAGCCGGGTAGCCAACATCTCCGAGTTTCTGCGCGAGCCGATGACCATTGAACAGTTCCGCGCACATATTCTCGCCTCTATCTTCTCAGGGGCCGAGGTAGAGGAGTATAAGCTGACCGATGCCGATTGGGAGCGAATTCATCAAATTTCCGTCGAACGCTACCGGAACTGGGACTGGAATTACGGAAAATCTCCGGCTTTCAACGTACAGCGCGTCAAACGTCTGAGCGCAGGTACCTATGATGTCCGGCTCTATGTAGAAAAAGGCCTGATCCAGTCTGCCTCTGTCTTTGGCGACTTCTTTGGCCTGGGGGAAACCTCCGAGTTTACGGACAAGCTGCTCGGTGTGCGGTATGACCGGGAAGCACTGCAGGCTGTCCTGGATACAGTGGACCTCAGCCATTATTTCGGACCGATTACCACCGAGGAATGGCTGGACATGGTATTGTAGGCAGTCAAAACGATAAACAGGAAAAGAACCGATAAACCGGAAAAAGCTCTTTTTCCCACAGGTCACCAGCATGCCAGGGGAAGAGAGCTTTTTCTTTTTTTTTGAATCTGTTTTCGGATGGGCTGCGGACCAAGCTGCGGACCGCTCTCTACGCTCTCTACTCTTGCAGCAAAGCTTCCAGCCGCTCTTTTTGCCGCAAATGATGGCGGAAATGCATCTCCACCAATATGAACCACTCCGTTGCATTCAAATGGCCAAAGCGGGGGTGAGGCTCCCGACAAGCAGGGGAAATCTCGGCCAGCAGCGGCTCCAGCTCATGCATCTTTGTCACCACTTGTCGCAAACCCGTCGAGAGTTGCTCTTTGCTCTCTGGTTGCGGCGGGGTGTATTGAGGGGACGGCGGAACGCTGATGCGAACAGGCGGAAAGCTGCCGAGAGCAAAAATTCCTGCGCCTGCTTCTGTTTTGCCTGGGACGATATCCTTGTCGGCTGCACTTCCATCTGTTTCTTCCTCCGACCCGGCATGATTGCCAGTCATAGAATCATCCGCAGGTGCGGACACAGCCAAACGCTCATTTGCCGTTTGCATTTGCTTGCTTTGTTCCCAACAGAGCTCTACATTGCGAAGCTGCATAAACAGGGCGGAGCGGATCAGATGCAGGTACATTTGACCGAGCGACCAATCCTCCTCACCGTATTTGTACGTAAGCTGGTCCATGTCGAAGCGCTCCAGATCGCGAAGATATTGCTCCGTCACCGCTTCCATCTGTGTCAGGATTTCTTTGGTATTCATAGACATTGAGCCCCTTTCGATTTTTCATGCGTCTATGTCTACTATATGTGGGGGCTACTGACAGCAGTATGTCAGTAGTGAAGCTGCATTTTTTTAATTTCGCAGCGAATTCGTTCCCGAAATGATTCCGGCTCGATGACGACAGCCTTTGCACCAAAGCCCAGTACCCATGGCAGCACCTCTTCCGGCTGGCGAAACCGGAGCGTGACGTAAAGGCCGTCCGGCTGCTCAGCCATCGTGTCGATAAAATAAAAACGGGATTCTTTCACGTGCTCCGCAACATCGTACGCCATCCGGACGGTCATGCTCAGATGGCGGTTGTCATCCGGGCGGTAAGCCTGAAGGTTGAAATCAGCGGGCGGCACAGCCTTTTCTTCCAAAAGGCAAAGCGATGCCATGCGGTCTAGTCGAAAGTGACGGAGTTCCTGGCGCAGGTCGCAAAAGCCGAGGAGCGACCAAGAGCCATTTACAAAAGCCAGGCCATAAGGAGTTACATCGCGGAGGTGTTGGCGGTTGCCGTCTTTCTCAGGGAGCTTCTTGGTATAGAGAAACCGCACTTTCCTTTCTTCCTGAATCGCTTGTCGCAACTGCTGGAGAGTAATGCGGACAGGGTCATCTGCAGGTGCATGGGAGGTGAGCAGCTTGAAGCCGGAGCGGACCCGGGCTGCTTCCCGGCGAACAGCTTCGGGCAGGATGGATTCGATTTTCTTCCGTGAATCCTGAGCACTGGCGCGGTATACCGGATCAAACTGCTGTTCCACAAAGTCCAGTCCCAGCAGCATCGTGACCGCTTCTTCGGCTGTAAAATGGAGCGGCGGCAAGAAGTATCCTTCCATTAGGGAATACCCTTGGCCAGGAGCACCGATAATCGGGACGCCAGCCTCCGAGAGAGCTTGTACATCCCGATAAATCGTCCGCACGCTGGTCTCAAAAACAGCGGCCAGGTCCTCTGCACGAAGCGACCCTCTGCGTTGCAGCTCCAGCAGGATGGCGAGCTGGCGATCCGTCTTGTTCATGTAGACACCCCTCCCGTCATGTTTTGCCCTTTCACTGTATACCTGTAGCGGTATTGCTGACAACTCCTCATTCGAAAACCTTGCAAAAACATACAATCCTACTCCTATTCCGAATAATTCCACCTAAAATCGCCGTTTCTTTTGTGAAAATACGAATGATTACTTGCCGAAGGGCTAGATCATATGTATAATGGGGGAAAATCAAAATACCTGAACCATGCTCTAGCAGGTGATATCATGACCCTACTGGACTCGAATGAGAGTAAAAAAAAGCTGAGTCACATCTACAACGAAATCTCCAAGGAATTATTCGGATTTGGCACGACCCTTTTGCGAGTGGAGATAGACAAGCAGATCATTACCTTTCAAGCCAGGCATCGGCGATCACCTCGTTCAGCAGCATTAGAGGGAGAAGCTCCCACACTAAAGCTGGAAGTCGACTTTCGGATGTCGCTGTTGTATAAAAAGAGACTCCGCGAGCGACTGGAAGAAGAGATGGGCCTGCGTATCGAAGCTGTGTTGCGGGATTATGATGCACCGACCCTGTGGGCGATTACCAACGTCATTTTGCTGGAGACGCCATAAACTGAATCATTGATTGCCGGCTGCCGGATTGTCCCTTTTGATCTATCTTAAGAGATGACCGAAGCTTGGCTCCAAACAGCAGTCACTTCTCTTTGTTTACGAAGAAAAGTGCTCTTGTTAGAAAGATCTTTTCTACCAAGGGTACTTTTCTTTCTTTTATTTGGTAAAATAAGGAATTTTTACAGAGAAAGCATTCAGGAGGTGATGGGGAACAGAAATGTCCGAAAATTAGAAGATGTTGAGGGATAGAAAAAATTTTTTTCCTCAAAAAAGCCAAAAACACGAATGATTTTTAGTGGTATTATGTTATTGTTCGATTTTACGAAAATAATGAGTGGAGGAATAGAGCGATGAAAAAGATGAAATGGATGGGTGGCTTTCTGACAGTATCCCTTTTGTCCGCAGCTTTGGCTGGATGCGGCGGCGGAAAGGAACCGGCCACAGAAGGAAAAGCAGGTGAAGCAGGCAAAGGTGATCCGCAGAAGCTGGTAATCTCGACATGGGGCTTCTCCGAAGACTTTTTCCGCAAAGAAGTATACGAGCCGTTTGAAAAAGAACATAACGTAAAAATCGTGGTAGAGATCGGCAACAATGCAGAGCGTCTCAATAAAATCCGTCAGGGAAGCTCGCAGGTCGATCTGGTTTACCTCTCTGACTACTACGCACAGCAGGGCATTGACGCCGGTTTGTTCGAACCCATCGATCGCAGCAAAATCCCGAACATCGATCACATTTACGACATCGCCAAAGCACCGCTGGGTGAAGAATACGGACCAGCCTATACAATCGGTCAATTTGGTATTGCCTACAACCCGAATGTAATCAAAACCGAGGTGAAATCCTGGAGTGATCTGTGGAAGCCTGAGCTGGTTGGCAAGCTGACCCTGCCGAATATTACCTCTACCACAGGACCGATGCTGCTGGACGCCGCTTCACAAGCAGCTGGAAGCCAAGAATTCAATGAGGATCAGGCATTTGCCAAAGTAAAAGAGGTCAACCCAGGTGTGGTCAAGTACTACGACAAAACCTCTGAGTACGTAAATATGTTCAGCCAGGAAGAGATCGCAGTCGGACCGATTATGGAAATGTACTTCAAAGACATTCAGGCCGCTGTGCCGGAAGCAAAATTCGTTACCCCTGAAGAAGGCGGCTATGCTGTTATGAATACCGTCAACATCGTCAAAGGAAGCAAGCAGAAAGAGCTGGCGGAAGCCTTTATCAACTGGCAATTGAGCCGGGAAGTACAGGAAAAGGCAGCAAAAGCGAAAGTCGATTCACCGGTCAACAAAGAGGTGCAGCTCTCTGAAGAAGAGGCAAAAGGCGTCACCTACGGTTCCGAGGTGATCAACAAGCTGCACAAGCTGGATATGAAGTTTGTCAACGAGCACTCCAAAGCATGGATTGACCGCTGGAACCGGGAGATTGCCCAATAATTGACGAATATGACAAGAACAAGGGTATATTGCACAAGATATGCCCTTGTTTTTCTGTCAAAAGGTGAAAAGAAGCCTACATCTGTTTGGGAACAGGGGGAATGGAAGCATGAAACAAAAAGTGATTCTCGATGTGGATACCGGCATTGATGACGCTCTGGGCATCATGCTGGCTGTGAAAAGCGGGCGCTTCGATATACTCGGGATTACCACAGTAAACGGAAATGTGTCACTAGACAAAGGAACGGAAAACACATTGAAGGTGCTGGAGTTTTTGGGAGTCGAAAAGGAGATTCCGGTGATCAAGGGAGCGGACCGTCCCCTGCTCAGACCCAACTTTTTTGAGCATCGGGTTCATGGCGAGGACGGCTTGGGCGGCGCTTTGCGGGACGTCACCGTTCAGACGCAGCCTGCGACCGGATTTGCCCCTGATTTCCTGATCGAAAATATTCTTCGCCATGACGGGGAAGTAACCCTGATCATGACTGCGCCGCTGACCAATCTGGCACTTGCGCTGCGCAAATGTCCCGAGCTTGTCCGCCATGTAAACGAAGTAATCGTCATGGGCGGAGTAGTGAAAGACGTCGGGAACGTGACGCCGACTGCCGAGTACAACATCTTTGTCGATCCCGAGGCTGCCAGGGTTGTTTTCCGCGCCGGCTTTCCCCGCTTCACACTGGTCGGGCTGGATGTAACACGTCAGGCCTTGCTGACCGAAGAGCATATCAGACTGCTGGGTGATACTCGCATCGGTCAATACGTAAAAACGAGCACGGCTGATTACATGAAGCGCTATTTCGAACGAAACGGCGTCGCAGCTTGCGCGATGCACGATCCGCTGGCGGTCGGCGTCGCCTTGCAAAAGGACCTGGTCACGACGCGTAAGCTGTTTGTGGATGTGGAGACAAGAAGTGAGCTGTGTGACGGCCAAACCGTCTGCGATTTTCAAAATCGCTTGTCACAGCAGCCGAATATGGATGTCTGCCTCGATGTGGATGCAAAGGCCTTTCTCGACCTATTTATCCGGACGCTGCAATCGTAGCGAAACCAGGGAACAGGAGTACATGTGATGAAAAAAATCGGTCTCTATCTATTGCTGCTGCCTGGCCTGCTGTTCTTGACGCTGTTTATGGTCATTCCCATTGCCATGACCATTTTGTCTACATTTTTTCAGGAAGGAAGCTTTACCGTAGAGGGTTATTTGCATTTTCTGACCGACCCCTACTTCCTGAAAATCTTGTGGACAACGCTGCAGGTCAGTCTGGTCACGACAATCGCGTGCATACTGCTGGGTTTTCCGGCTGCGTACTACATCTCCAAGCTGGGGCCGCGGAAAAAGGGAGTGCTGCTGGCGCTGGCGATCTTTCCGCTGTTGACCAGCTCTGTCGTTCGTTCCTTTAGCTGGATGATTATTCTCGGGAAAAAAGGGCTGTTGAACAGCTCGCTGCTCTCAATCGGGCTGATTGAAAAACCGCTTGAGATTTTGTATACACCTACGGCCATGATGATCGGTTTGATTCATCTCTTCCTCCCGCTGATTATCATCACGCTGGTCGGGGTGATGGAGAACATCGACCCGGATTTGCTGAAGGCGGCAGAAAGCTTGGGTGCATCCAGATTTACAGCGTTTCGTCAGGTCATCGTTCCGCTTAGTGTGCCGGGTCTGATCATCGGAAGCATTCTGGTCTTCGTCGGCAGTCTGACTGCGTATACGACGCCGGCGCTTCTGGGAGGGAAACAGCGGGTTATCTCGACGTTTCTCTACCAGAATGCCATTACCTTGAATGACTGGCAGATGGCATCAGTGATTGCCACGATCATGATTGTGATTACCTTTATCGTAATCGGACTGATGAACAAACTGGCGACAAAACTAAATCCGAAGGGGTAAGAGGTATGCGGGAGAAAAATCGGGGGCTCGCCCTGTTTACGTTTTTTATCTTTCTCTTTTTGCTCGGGCCGTTGCTGATTATTTCAGTTACCTCCTTCGAACCCGGCACGGTACTGAAATTTCCGCCTCAGGGCTTCTCTCTGAGATGGTATGAGAACATTTTTGAGGTAGAAATGTTCCTGAAAACCTTTCAGACTTCGATGATAGTCTCGCTCGCAGGGAATCTTCTGGCTTTGCTTCTTGGGATTCCGGCTGCCTACGCGCTAAGCCGTTTTCAATTCAAGGGCAAATCGTTTTTGAATGCAGTCTTTATCTCACCCGTGCTGATTCCCGGCATTGTCATGGGCTTTGCCATGCTGAAATACGTCATCATCACCTATCAGCTGCCGATATACGCAGGTCTGCTGGTCGGTCACACGGTACTGATGCTTCCCTTTATCATCCGGGTGATTGCCTCCAGCCTGTCCAACTTTGATTTTGCCATTGAGGAAGCATCGCTCAGCCTGGGGGCCGGGCGTCTGGAAACATTTTGGAAGGTCGTGCTTCCCAACATTCGCTCCGGGATTATCGCTGCGGTGCTGATTGCTTTTCTGGAATCATTCAACAACGTGGATATTTCCGTTTTCATGACAGGACCGGGGGTAAGCACATTGCCGATCCAAATGCTGACCTATGTGGAAAACAACTTCGACCCGACGATTGCCGCTCTCTCCGTTGTGCTGATGATCATCACGGTGATCCTGATGTTTATCATCGAACGGCTCATGGGGTTGTCCTACTTTACCAAACGATAATGGAGGCGTCATTTCATGGCATTGCTCACGCTGGAAAACATATCGGTGGCCTATGAAAATCAGAATATCCTGGACCAGTTCAACCTGAACATTGAAAAAGGGAAGCTCATCTCCCTGCTCGGCCCGAGCGGCTGCGGGAAGACGACGACACTGCGGTTGATCGCCGGTTTTCTGGAAGCAAAACAAGGGCGCTTCCTGTTTGACGGCAAGGATTATACGCGGGTGCCCGTCAACAAGCGCAACTTCGGCTTTGTCTTTCAAAGCTACGCGCTGTTTCCGCATTTGTCGGTGTTTGACAACGTCGCTTTTGGATTGCGTCTGCGCAAAGTCAGTCAAGCCGAGATTGATCAGCGCGTTCGTCACATCCTCGATGTGGTCAGCCTGCACGGTTTTGAAAAGCGTTTCCCCAAAGAGCTCTCCGGCGGCCAAAGACAGCGCGTCGCCATCGCCCGTGCGCTGGTGATTCAGCCTGATCTGCTCTTGTTTGACGAGCCTTTGAGCAACCTGGATGCCAACCTGCGGGTAAACATGCGGGTGGAGATTCGCCGGATTCAGCAAGAGCTGGGCATTACCACGGTCTATGTATCCCATGACCAGGAGGAGTGCTTCTCGATCTCGGACCAGGTGGCCATTATGAACAAGGGGATTATTGAACAGCTTGATGATCCGGCGACGATTTTCAAATATCCCCGTACCGAGTTTGTCGCAAGATTCATCGGGTTCAACAACTTTATTGCGTTTGGCGAGCGGACGGAGCAGGACGGCGAGATTCAATTGACCACGGGCAACCATACCTTCCGCGCTACGAAAAATCCGGGCACGGCCAGTCACGGGGGAAAACAAGGCGCGATCCGTCCTGACGACCTGATTGTCTCGGCGGCAGAACCGGCTGACCCGGGGCTGAATGTTTTGAAGGGAAAGGTAAAAGTAAGCACCTTCCTGGGCAGAAGCTATCAGTATGTAGTAGAGACAGAACTGGGAGATTTCACAGTCAATCAGGAGATGGAGTCCCCGTACAAAAGCGGCCAGTCCGTTCATCTGATGTTTCCCAAGGAAAAACTGGTACTGGTCGACTAACCGCAAGAGACAGGAGGGACTTCTATGCAGGTTGATCTGTTGATTTTGAATGCAAAGGTATACAACAGCTATTTTAAAAAATTTACTGAGGGCAATGTGGCCGTTGTTGATGGCCGCTTTCTCTATATCGGGAAGCGCGGTACGGAATCGTTCGAGGCAAAGGAAGTGATGGAAGCCGAAGGGAGATTTATGGTTCCCGGACTGGTCGATATCCATCTGCATATCGAGAGCACCATGGTGACCCCGGCAACCTTTTCCTATGGACTGATTCAAAACGGTGTGACGACCATCGTCCCCGAACCACATGAGATCGCCAATGTGTTTGGCCTGGATGGCATTCGGGAAATGATCCGGGCCAGCCAGGATTGCACGGTCGATATGCTGTACGCCATCCCCAGCTCCGTGCCGGCCACCTCGATGGAAACGACCGGGGGCGCTGTAGAGATAGCCGATATCGACGAGCTGCTTGCTACAGAGCGGATTATCTGCCTCGGAGAGATCATGAATTACGTCGATGTCATCACCGATCCGGACTGCAAGACCAATCAGATCCTGAAGCATATGCGCAGACATTATCCCGATCTGGTTATCGAAGGCCACTGCCCCAAGCTGCTGGACCTCGATTTGCATCGAGTCATTTTTGCCGGCGTCGACTCCGACCATACGCACCAGACCGTGGAGGGGATGGAGGCGCGCATGGCGGCGGGGATGTTCATCGAGATTCAGGAAAAGTCGATGACGGAGGAAGTGATGAGCTACCTGATTCAAAACGACGTAGACGAGCTGTTTTGCTTTGTTACCGATGATGTGATGACAGACTCTCTCTACCGCCGCGGCCATCTCAACCACATCGTGAAAAAGGCGATTCAGATGGGCATGTCACCGGAGAAGGCGATCTACGCCAGCACATTTACCCCGGCGCGGAGAATGAAGCTGCACGACCGCGGAGCCATTGCGCCAAACAAGGTAGCTGACTTCCTCCTGCTTTCCGATCTGCGTGAACTGGCCATCGATCAAGTATACAAGCACGGGCGCAAGGTATATGACAAAAAAGAGGCGTACAGGCAAGAAGGAAAGCCCAACCAGTTCCCTGCCCACTACTATCAAAGTGTGCAGCTTGCTCCTTTGACCGAAGCAGACTTCACCGTTCGGGTGGGCGAGGATACGGCGGACGGGCGTTACGCGGCACGGGTCATGCTGGTCAAGGACGGCTCCACCTTTACGGAGGAGCATCACGGAGAAGTGGAAGTTCGGCAAGGAGAGCTGAGCTGGCAGGAGAGTCCATACGGTTTGATCGCGGTATTTGAACGCTACGGAAAAAATGGCAATCGCGGCTACGGATTGATCGGCGGAGATACGATCAAGCGAGGAGCAATCGCGACGACGTATTCGCACGACAATCACAATCTGCTGGTGGTCGGCCACAACCCGCAAGACATGATGCTGGCTGCCAACGAGGTCATCCGCAATCAAGGCGGCTTTTGCGTAGTGGACGACGGACGCATTCTGGCGAATCTTCACTTGCCTGTCGGCGGCATTCTGACCGAAGAGCTTCTGGAAAAGACAGCTCGGGAGGTAGAAGAGCTGCGACAAGCGATGCTGTCGCTCGGTTACCGCCATTACAATCCGATCATGTCAATCAGCACACACTCTTTGCCGGTCAGTCCTGCTCTCAAGATCACCGATCTGGGATTGATTGATGTAAACGAGGGCAAGGTGGTGTCCCTGCTTATAAAATGACGCTTATCACCCTTCGCCAATCTCATACGTTCTGTGTCAAAAAACGGCCGCTGCGCTCAGGCAGGGCCGTTTTTTTAGGCTATGAAGATAAATTTCCGAATCATGCAAACCGAAGGGTTAAGGAGAGGGTATCTATCAAAATAGCTATCAAGTTCACAGAAAAAATATTATACAGGAATGCGGACTATGGTATATATTGGTGAGTGTGCCGTTTTACTTACATGGAAATTTTTTCAATAGGGACATAGTCACGTGAATGTAAAAAGAAGAAAGGGTGTATGAAAAGACAGATAGGAGTGCCTCGATGTTTATCAGAAATCCGAAAGAGAGAGTGGAACCAACGTGAGAATTGCCAAAGTGTTGAAAATGGGAATTGTGTTTTTTCTCTTGTTCTCATGCCTGACGTTCGTCAGTTTATATTTCCTTACTGTATCCATTAAAGAACAGGATGACGCGGTCGATGTGCAGATGGAAGGCAGACAACTGGCAAATGATCTTTTGCAGATCAGCCTGTATCTGACAAATGAAGCCAGGAATTACGTGCAGTCACAGGACAAAGAGCACCGCGACAATTACTGGAAAGAGGTAGAAGAGACGAAGACACGCGATAAAGTGCTCGACCGACTTGCCGAGCTGCAAGTACCGTCTTCTATTTTTGATCTGGCGGAGCAAGCCAAACAAAGCTCGGATGTGCTGTTGGGGTTGGAGAAGCAGGTATTCACGCTGGCAGATGCACAAGAGCATGACCTGGCTCTGCGCCTGTCATTTGGCGATGACTTTAAACAAAAACAGCAGATGGTGGTCGATAAAATAGAAGATTTTCAGGCTTCTTTGGATGAATGGGCGACAGAGAGAGCACACAAAATGACCCAAATCTTGCATCTGTGTACCTGGATTACCATTGGCCTTGTCCTGCTTATGGCCATCAGCTCGATCTGGATCATCCTCTATTTGTATCGTCGATTGAAGCCGCTGCCGATTTTGACAAAAACCGCTGAAATGATTGCCAGCGGTGATCTGCGGGTCCCTGATTTGAGCGTAAAGGGTAAAGACGAGGTAGCTCAATTGGCTCAATCGGTAGGTCAGATGGCCAGCAACCTGCGCGAGATTATCACCGTCGTCAATGATTCCAGTGAAAAAATTGCTTCCTCCTCCAGTGATTTGCTGCTGAGTGCTGAGCAGACTGCTCAGGTGGCAAATCAGGTAGCCAGTGCCATGCAAGAGATGGCGAGCGGGGCGGAACGGCAAGCGGCGGGAGCGGAGCAGAGCAGTCAATCTATTTCTGAAATGGCCTTTGGCATCAAAAACATTGCGGGATCGGCTCATATTGTATCGGCCTCGTCGCAGGAAGCGTCCCAGCAGGCCACAGAGGGAGGCACCTCCGTCGCCAAAGTCGTAGACCAGATGAAATTGATTGATGCCAGCGTGACACAGACAGCCAATATCGTAAAGCAGTTGGGAGAACAATCTGAAGAGGTAGGAAATATTGTAGAAGTCATCACCGCGATCTCCACACAAACCAACCTGTTGGCGCTGAATGCCGCGATCGAGGCAGCCCGTGCTGGCGAGCATGGAAAGGGTTTTGCAGTGGTAGCTGACGAAGTCCGCAAATTGGCGGAGGACTCCAAGCAGTCGGCTGAGCAAATCGCTTTGTTGATCGGCAATATCCAGGAAAGCACCCAAATGGCCGTGAAGCAGATGGAGGAAGTTTCTCAGGTGGTCGAAAATGGGTCCCATGTGGCCAGGGAAGCAGGAGAATCCTTCGAGCACATCCATCAAGCGATCCAAAAGGTATCCGCAGAAATCCAGGATGTATCCAGTTCGGTGGGACAACTGTCAGCAGGCTCCGACTATGTAGATGAGCTGGTAAAAGAAGTGATGCAGCTTGCCCTGAATGCAGCCAGCCATGCGCAGAACGTAGCCAGCTCTTCCCAGGAACAGTTGGCTACCAATGAAGAGATCAGCGCCGCCATTGAATCTCTGCACCAGTTTGCGGATGAACTGAAACATACCATGAAGCGTTTTACCATTTAAGAACAAGTGCGAAGTGGTGGGAAAAGGTGTACTTTTGAAGTGCGCCTTTTTCTTGTATGCCCGGAAAATGAGTGAGCCGGTTTCAGGCAGGGCCGGAAAGTTTTGACGATGCACTTGATCTCTTTGCTATTCCGCCCCGGTTTCTCTATAATAACATTCAGTATGTTTGTAAAATCTGCAATAACAAGGATGTTAAAAAAATGTATCAGACCCATACTCGAAAGGAAAAATTCCGTCAGTTTCTTACGGTATTGCTTCCGATTCTCGTTACACAGTTGGCCCTGTTTGGCATGACGTTCTTTGATACCGTCATGTCTGGACATGCAAGTCATATTGACCTGGCGGGAGTCGCCATCGGCTCCAGCCTGTGGACGCCGGTTCAGGCCGGACTGACAGGAATCTTGCTGGCCGTGACTCCGATGGTAGCCCAGATGGTCGGTGCCATGCGAAAGGATCAGGTGCCGTTTACGGTCATGCAGGCGCTGTACCTCTCCGTCGTCATCGCGATCGCTGTCGTGTTCCTGGGTGCTGCTCTGCTTGGCCCCGTGCTGAACGGCATGAGTCTGGAAACGGAAGTGCGGGAGATCGCCTACTATTATCTGGCCGCCATCGCACTGGGGATCATTCCGCTGTTTCTCTACACCGTTTTGCGCTGCTATATTGACGCACTCGGGATGACCCGGGTCACGATGCTGATCACCTTGGCTTCTTTGCCGATCAACGTCATCCTGAACTACGTCCTGATCTTTGGCTACTTCGGCTTTCCGCGCCTCGGAGGTGTAGGGGCTGGACTGGCTTCGGCCATCACCTACTGGCTTATCCTGCTGATCAGTCTGTACGTAGTGCACCGCGTCGAGCCTTTTGCGGAGTACGGCATCTTTACCAGGTTTTTTCGGGTATCTATGGCATCCTGGAAAGAGATTTTGAAGCTCGGGCTGCCCATCGGCTTTGCCATCTTTTTTGAGGTGAGCATCTTTGCTGCGGTTACCCTATTGATGAGTCAGTTCAATACGATTACGATTGCGGCCCACCAAGCTGCGCTCAACTTCGCGTCGTTTCTCTATATGGTGCCGATGAGCATCTCCATGGCTCTGACGATTGTGGTCGGCTTTGAGGTGGGGGCGCTGCGTTACCGCGATGCGCGGCAGTACAGCTACATGGGGATCGGGACAGCGCTGATGCTGGCAACGCTCTGTGCTGTCGGGCTGTTTGTCTTTACCCGGCAGGTGGCCGGCTTCTACACCAACGATCCGGCTGTTTTGGACTTGGCCCAGCATTTTCTGATGTACTCCATCCTGTTCATGCTGTCTGATGCCGTCGCTGCCCCGATCCAGGGGGTGCTTCGCGGGTATAAGGATGTGACCGTGACGTTTATCGTGGCGCTGGTTTCCTACTGGGTGATCGGTCTTCCGCTGGGATATGCATTGGCCAATTTCACGACGATGGCCGCATTTGGCTACTGGGTTGGCCTGATTGCCGGTTTGGCCGCAGGGGCTGTGTTCCTGTTCGGCCGTCTGCTCATATTGCAGCGCCGGAAAATCGCAGAGACCGCCAGTTAAGGGTCCAATAACAGAACTGGATTTGTCCCATTGTGATCGGGCATAAGTGATTCGAGAGCTGCCTTTGCGGGTATGCCCTCGAATCCTTTTTTACGGTTGGACAAAAGAGAGCCCATCATATTTGCAGCTTTTACGAATGGATCAGTATTTGCGGAAAGGGTGATCGGGTTGTTGCAGCAGGCAGAGGAGAAATTGCAAACCTACTTTGGCTACGCCTCCTTTCGGGAAGGGCAGAAGACGATTGTAGAAAGTCTTTTATCAGGCAGTGATACGGTCGGGATCATGCCGACAGGGGGCGGGAAGTCGATTTGCTACCAGATTCCGGCCCTGTTGTTCAGCGGGGTGACGATCGTGATCTCTCCCTTGATTTCCCTCATGAAGGATCAGGTGGATGCACTGGTGAGCGCAGGGATTCCGGCAGCAGAGATCAACAGCACGCTGGACTCCTCCGAGGTGCGGGAGCGGATGAAAAAAGCGCGGCAAGGCGGCTACAAGCTTCTGTATGTCGCCCCAGAGCGGTTGGAAACCGAAAGCTTTTTGTCCCTGGCCAGCGAGCTGCCCATCGATCTGGTGGCCGTAGATGAGGCCCATTGCGTCTCGCAATGGGGGCATGATTTCCGTCCCAGCTATCTGGCAATCGCGCGGTTTATAGACGCCCTGCCGAAGAGGCCTGTCGTGGCTGCACTGACCGCAACTGCGACGCCCGAGGTGACGGAGGATATCCGAAGACTGCTCACGCTGGAGGATGAGCGTGTCTATATCAGCGGTTTCGGCCGGGATAACCTGCATTTGTCCGTACGCAAAGGGGAGGATAGACGCCGGTTTATTCAGGATTATCTGGAATCACATCGGCAGCAGTCAGGGATTGTCTACGCTTCCACCCGAAAGGATGTCGATGCCCTGTATGAATACTTTGAAGGGCGAGGCTTTTCGGTAACCCGCTATCATGCCGGCCTCTCAGAGGCGGAGCGGGCGCGCAACCAGGAGGCGTTTCTCTACGATGATGCCAAGATCATGTTCGCGACCAATGCCTTTGGGATGGGCATCGACAAGTCCAACGTCCGCTATGTGATTCACTACAGCATCCCGAAAAATCTGGAGGCTTACTACCAGGAGGCGGGGCGCGCCGGGCGGGACGGGGAGCCGAGTGAGTGCATCCTGCTGTTTCACTCGCAGGATATCCAGACCCAGATGTTCTTCATCGAGCAGAATCCGCTTGGCGCGGAGCGAAAAGAGCATGAGTACAAAAAGCTGTATGCCATGATCGATTATTGCCGGACGCCTCGCTGCCTGCAGCAATATATCGTCCAGTATTTCGGGGATCACGGGGCGGCGGAGTGTGGACAGTGCGGAAACTGCACCAATGACGCCGAACTGACCGATATCACCCTGGAAGCGCAAAAGGTCTTTTCCTGCGTCAAAAGGATGCGGGAGCGCTACGGAGCCTCCCTGGTGGCCCAGGTATTGAAGGGGTCCCGCAATAAAAAGGTGCTGCAATTCGGCTTTGAAAAACTGCCCACCTACGGCTTGATGAGCGATTATACCGAAAAGCAGATTGTCGATCTGATCGAGCTGTTTATCGCCGAAGGATATCTGCGTGTGACGGAAAACCAATATCCGACCCTGGCTTTAGGGGAAAGAGCGCTTCCAGTGCTAAAGGGAGAGGAACAGGTTTGGCAAAAAGTATTCATCCGCCCAACCAAGCGGGAAGAAGATGACGAGCTGTTTGAGCGGCTGAGACAGCTGCGGAAGGAGCTTTCCCAAAAAGAAGGCGTGCCGCCGTATGTAATCTTCCACGACAGCACGCTGAAGGAATTGAGCCAGCTTTGTCCCACAGAAAAAGAGGCCATGTTGACGGTAAAAGGGATTGGAGCAGCCAAATTCGAGAAGTATGGGCACATCTTTTTGACGTGTTTGCAGGAGTATGCGGAGAGCAAAGGCCATTCTTAACATTTCAGGATGTCGGAATCCAACATAGTTGCTATTGTATAAGGCCGGGGTGTCCCCGGCTCTTTGTTGCGTTCCTTTTTTCCCTTCTGTGAAGGCGCGCTACATCACTTGCTTTAACTCGATAATTACCTTTTCAAGTTCATCTAACATCCTGTTGTGATACTCTGTTTCAGTTTCATCTTCACGTTTTTCATTCTTATTTTTAAGCTCTTGAACGATGTTCAATCTAACTAATGCTTCTTCATAACCGGCTCTAGAAAATTCGTAAAAAAATTCTTCTTCTGTGATACCAAGTTCTGCGATCATCCCGTCTAATATGTCGTATGTAACGTCTTTAAAACTATCGGCAATATCTTTAATATACGCCTGGATCTCCTCTTCAGACGGGTAAATATTCCGCTCCTTGGCATATTTGGCTACCAATTTTCTTTCTTTTAACTTTTCTATTGCTTGGCTTTCTGTTAATTCGATCCCAAATATTTTAGAATACGCTTTATACATGGCAATTTTTTCTGCAAGCTCGTCTTCGCTGATTTGATCAGGTACATGATCCAGGGTAGTTTTTCTTTTCTTGAATTGGTCTAACGTTTTTTGATAAAGCTTGGCGAACTCAGTTCCCTTAGCAAAGTCACTCAATTTATCGTTTGCGAGTGAATAAGAGAGACTTCCGATTGATAGCACAGCGATAACTGCTAGGAAAACCCAAATCTTCTTCAATAGATATCACCGCCCCTTTATCCTACGGAACGCGATTGATCCAGCCCTTTTTCCCTTCGTATTGAACCTGAAACCAGCCATCTGCCTCGGCAACAACCTTGACGGACCCCTTCGCAGGCCAGGGGATCTGTCCAACCTCGCCGTACTGCTGTCCGGGCCCGGCATACATGGTAATCGTGTTTGGCTCTGTCTGGTTCACGATATCAGGCGGCGGCCCTTCGGCGGGGACATAAGGGGTAGAAGAGCCAGTCTTGTCCGTGCCTCCTTCCGCCTGGGCATGGTCTGAGTTCTGATCGCTGGGGCTGTTCTGCTGAGCATCGCGCGGCCTCTCGTCGTTCCCCGCTTCGGATGGTGGGTCTTGTTCGGCGTTATTCCAGTCCGGTATGCCCTCATCCAGTTTCCCTGCGTACACCAGCCCCTCCTCTTCCAGTCTGTAAGAAGCGATCGTCTTTTCCTCTTCACCAGCGGGATTCCCGATGATGATCTCCTCAGGGCTCTCTGCGGAAAAGCGGTCTCCCTCAATCTCAAACCTTTTGACCAGCGCGGACCGGAGCATGTCGACACGATAGCCGACGTACTGATAGGCACGCTCCCGCCCCTTTGCTTCTAGCAGAATCAGCGGAGCTTCCTTCTGACCAAGCTCCTCGGAGAGGCTAAGGCGGACCGGCTTGCCGGCTGTCCGGATGGGATGCTCCAAATAGCGGACCTCGCCATCTGGCATTTTCGCAGCCAGATAGAGAATGGGATTGTCTTCGTCGGACAGTCCGATGGCGTAAACCTCTGTCCGCCAGAGCTCCTCTCCTGAGCGGACGAACCGGAATGATTTTTCCGGATATTTTTCTCTGAGCAGACGCGTTGGCTCCTGGTCAGCCCAGTTGCTCTCCACGGCGGCGATATAGGTGGTCGTATCCTGCAGCGGACTCAACTGCCGGTACAGCTCGATGGCTTTGTCATAGTCTTGTTTGGCCGCATATTGCTCGGCCTGGCGCATACGCGTGCGCAGGTGCCTGTCGATATCATCCAGCGTGCCTGAATTCCGGGGCAGCACATCTTGAATCTGCCGGTACGATTTTGCCAGCGAAACAAAAGCTTCCACATCATCCTGCCTGATGACGGAGCGCAGCTCTTTGGCCGCGTATCCCTCCAGGAGCGAGACCAGCCAATCCGCTTGCAGGTTCAACCGCTTATAGGTACGGAGGCTGTCAGCCGTGCTTGCCACGACTTCAGAAAAATCGGCGGAATCCGTCCAATCCTTGAATTTCGCCTGATCGTACGAACGGAACAGCCGGGTCAATTCCCTGTTTTTCTTTTCTGCGTCCCCGTAGAATTCATCCGGGATCGCCAGCAGTGTGGCAAAAAAGTGTTCATCCTGGTAGCGCTTTTTCGCCAGGTTTTGCTCCAGGCCGCTCTTCGCCTGCTCCTTTACCTGCAAAAAGTAGTCATCCACCTGTTTCTCCAGGGCAAGGCGGCTGGAGATTTTTTGAAAAAACGAAGAGGATTCAGCGACTTGCTGCTGTTCAACCTTTTTGACCAAAGCGTGATAGCTCTCGTAGACCGACAGCATGCCGGCATCATCGCCAGTCTGACTTGCGGCAGCGGCCTTGCGTGACAGGGCCTCCAGCTCCAGACGGATCGTGGTGAGGGCGGACAGAGACTGACTCCATACCTCGTCTCCGTAGCGGATCGAACTGATTTCATGGGCCCGGGCATAGGTCTCTTCCGCGAGCAGCAAATTGCTTGCCTCATAGTATTTTCTGGCTTTTTCGTATAAGCTCATTTTGTAGACACTCCAACCGATTTTCCAGAAGGATGCGAGCAAGCCGATCACGAAAAAAACCAGGAGGATATTGCGGATCCAAAGCGATTTTCGATAGGAAGAGACAAGCATGTCACCATACTCCTTCACAAAAAAGCCTTTACAAGATACCCTTGAAGTCAGGATCAAAGGAATAGCGTGTCTCAATGAGGCGGGAAGCCGCTTCCCGCAGTTCCGGCCAGTTTTCGTCAGGATGGGCCTGCAGCAGTCTGACGAGACGAAGCAGACGCTCTCGCGGCATGTATTCCAGAGACTCTCGAATGAATTCCTGGTACCGAACCACATACGATTTCATGCGCAATGCAGCACCGGCCGTAAGCCCGATGACGCGCGGACCGTTTTCTTCTAAAATGATATGCCCACGAAAGCGGATGACGTACTCGATCACTGCCTTTTTTAGCAGCCACGGTTTTACTTTCAGCACTTCGCCGAGATATTCGACGAAGTTCTTGTCATAAAAAGAGGGAATCAGGCTCTCCAGCTCCAGCTCCATGTCCTTGCGCAGGACGAAGTGATTGAGGAGCATGATTTTGCATATCTTGACGGCATCGGCATAGAGCAGGTAGCCGACCTCCCTGATTTTCTCATAAGCATCCTTGAAGCGTTCGGCTTCAATATCTTCATTCACTTCTGTCAGATTGCGGCTCAGACCGTTTTTGATCTTGCTTTGTTCTTTGCTGACCAGGTGCATGAAATAATGATTTCGTTCATAGGAGACAAATTTTCTTTGCATCAGAAAATACAGCACCATAGAAACGATACCCCCGCCAACAGCGGCCACAAGCTGCCAGATCGTATCGGCACTGAGGATGGCCAAACAGATCAACAGCCCCACGATCAAAAGCTGTTTCTGCAAATGGCGGCGGGTCAGGATATGCGCGAGCTGGCGCAGCGTGAGAAAGCTGTTTTCCCTGCCGCAGACATCACATTCCTCGTGCCAAAGGGCCGTGTAGGATTCGCAATGCTTGCAATATCTCAAGCGTTCAAAGGCGTGTGCGGTTTTCGGACTTTTCCTGAACTGGACCCCCAGCTTTTTTCTCATTGGAATCCCTCTCGTTATTTAACAAAGTGTGAAGATGCTGGTCAATCTCTGCTTCCGACAAGTTTTTTCGCTTGTGTTTGATCAGCACGATATACCGAAATACCAATACGAGCAGGACAACGGCGAGGATATAGTAGGTAAGCATCGATCATTCCCCCCATTTGGTTTGTCGGATTATGTAACAAAAAATGAAGTAGCCCGTATTACGTTATATAGGTCGGAGGATTCTTTTTCAACAAAGTTAGTGTAGAATATAGTGGTAATCTTGTCATAATCTTACTTGTTTTGCAACACTTCCGAAAACATCGACCTATTATTTTCGACAAAAATCTACATAAGCGGAGGTTCATACAGATGATACGTTTACCGGCACTCTTTCGATACATTCTGAGTCTGTGGCTTCTGCTCGCCCTCGTAACCACGGGAGGAAGCACGGGTTTTGCCCAAAGCGGCGGAGACAAAATGGATGCCGTTTTGGTCGTGGACGTCAGCCATTCGATGTCACAAAGCGACAAAAACGGCGTCAGCCTGGAAGCGATGAAAATGTTTGTGGACATGACTTCGGCACAGGGCAACAAAATCGGAGTCGTCGCTTATACGGACAAAATCGAACGGGAAAAAGCACTGATCAATGTGAATTCCGAGCAGGACAAGAAAGACATCAAAGCGTTCATCGACAGCTTGCAAAAGGGACCGTACACCGACATTGCCGTCGGCGTGGGCGAAGCTGTGAAAATATTGGAAAACGGACAAGACCCGGCTCACGCCCCCATCATCGTGCTGTTGGCCGACGGCAACAATGATCTGAACAAAGCGTCCAAGCGCACGCAGGAGAAGTCCGATGAAGAGCTGAATGAAGCGATACAAACAGCCAAAGACAAAGGATATCCGATCTACACGATCGGGCTGAACGCGGACGGAAAGCTCAACCGAAACCCTTTGCAGCAGATTGCGGCGCAGACGGGCGGCAGGTTTTTTGAAACCAGCACAGCGGACAATTTGCCGCAGATTTTGAGTGAAATCTTTGCCAACCATTCTAAGGTAAAGGTCGTGCCACTGCAAAACTTTACTTCCAACGGACAGTTCCAGGAGGTCCCCATCACCATTCCGAACGGAAGCGTGCTGGAGGCGAATATCTCCATCACTTCGGGCAAAGCAGTCGAGCTGAAGCTGACAGATCCATCAGGAAAAGACGTTGCCATCCCGTCACAGGACATTCTGCTCTCCCGCTCCCGGACATACACCATGCTCAAGCTGATCCAGCCGTCACAGGGCGACTGGAAACTGCAGGTAAAAGGAGCGGAGCGGGACAAAATTGCGGTCAACCTGATTTTCAACTACGATGTGCAGCTTATGCTTGAACCGCTTGCCGCCAAGGCCTTCAAAAAAGGCGATGTCATTTCAATCAAAGCAGCCCTGGTCACCAACGGCCAGCAGTCCGTCAGCCCTGATCTGTATAAAAAGATGAAGGCCAAGCTGATCGTCCAGGAGTCTGGCAGCCAGCAGCCGAGCGAGATCGATCTGACCAATACGGGCAGCGGCTTTGAAGGCAGCTTTACCATACCGGAGGCAAAGCAGTACGAGCTGAAGGTAAAGGCAGAGGACGCCAGCTTTTACCGTGAGACAAAGCCCGTCACGGTAGATGCCTCCAAAGGCGCCGGGACCGGGAGCGGAACGAATCCGCCTCCGATTACGTCTCCTATAACAGAGGAGCCTGGCTCATTTCCCTGGACGGCGGTGATTGTGGGAGCAATTGGCGTGCTTCTGGTTTCCGCAGGAGCGATCTACCTGTTTGCCGCATGGAAAAAGGCCAACAAGGGCTTTACTGGCCAAATCGCGATTGAGATCGTCGATGAGGACACAGGAGAGAAGTCAAACCCGCAGTACAAAAAGCTGAACGCATTTAAAGGAAAAGTGAAGCTGCATCAGCTGCTGCAGCTGGCACCCGAATTCCAGGAGACGGACAAAGTCCTCTTCTTCCCGGGAAAAAACGACACCCTGCTGATCGAAAACCGCTCAGGCTGCCGCGTGGAAAAGGCCGGCCGCGTCCTCGACGCCAGCAAGGGCCGGGAAATGAAGAAGAATGACCGCATCAAGATTTCCCTGACAAGCGTGAACAAATCCGTCTATGTAGACTACATCGTGTAGGAGTGATCGATGATGAAAGCAGTAGTCAGAGAACATATTCAACAGTTGGACGTATCGCTCGGCGGCGGGATTGTCAGCGACAAAATCCGCGTCGATACCATCGACAACCCGATGCTCGTGATCGGTCTCGGGGGTACCGGGATCGACGCGCTGCTGCGCCTGAAGTATCAGGTCAACCGCCGCTTCAAGCTGCCTGTAGACCCGCTCTCCAAAAAGCGGAAAGAAAAGCCGGACAATATCGAATTTCTCGCTTTTGAAACCAACGAGCATGACCGCAACAAAAAATACAAGGGCATCGGACTCGATCCCGTAACGGAGTTTGTGCTGCTGTCCAATCCGGAAATCGGCGGCGTGCTGCAAAACAGAAGCATTCTGGAGCCGTACATCACCGACTGGCTCTCGCCCGAGCTGACTATTACCGATGGTATCAGCGGTGCATCCGGGGTGAGACAGGCCGGACGCTTGCTTCTTTTCACCAAGATTACCCAAGTCGTGCAGACGATTGAGAAAAAAATCAAAACGCTCTCCGAGGGCACGAACAAAAAGCTGATGGTCTTTCTCCTGACGGGTATCTCCGGAGGGACCGGCAGCGGCTGCTTCCTCGACGTCGCTTACATCGTGCGCGGCATCATGGAGCGCGATTTTGGCAGCGGCGGGGTCGACAAGGTGAATACGCTGGGCTATCTGTTTACGCCGGACGTCAATCTGTCCAACAAGAGCCTCAGCTCGCACACCCGCGACTACATCATGAAAAACGGCTACGCCGCACTGAAAGAGCTGGATTACTGGATGAATGCCGACGAGCGCATGGAGCGTTTCCGCCAGCAGTATGGCAACGTCCTGACGGTGCAGTCGCCGATGCCGCCGTTCAACCTCTGCCATCTGATCTCCGCCACCAATCTGGAGGGCAAGGCGCTGGAAAACGCCTATGACTACTGCATGAACGTCACAGCGGAGAACATCACCAACTTTATGGCGAGCGAAGAAAAGCGCTCCGGCGAGGAATTTGCGATTCACGACTATATCAGCAATATCCGCACCAACATCAACCAGATGCCAAAGGCATACGCCGCCAACTATCAGTACAACGTCATCGGCGCCTCATCGGCCGTGCTGCCGATTGAAGAGATGACAACCTATCTGGCCTATCGCCTGTTTAAAAAGATGGAAAAGATGTTTGCCGTCGCTCCGACTCAGGAGGATGCCGAGAAGTTTGCCCGCAAGCTGGGGATCGACGTCGACTCCATTTCCCGGAAATTCGAGGAGCGCGTGCCTGAGCCGCTGCCGGGCTATGAAAACAGCGAACGCCTGAACTACAGCAACGTGATCAGCCAGCAGGTCGTCAGTATCGACCACGAGCTGGAGCAGGGCTACCTGGCCAAAGCACGGGAAGAGTACATCAAGTGCAAAAAGCAGCTTCCGGGCGAGCTGACAGTCGTGTTCGGCGACATGATTACACGCGTCTTCCTGCATCCGCAGCAAGGGCCTTTCTACGCGTCCCGCCTGATTCATTCGGACAAAGGCTACTGCCTGCTGAAAATGATCCAGTCTTACATTGAGACGCTGAAAGTCAATCTGGAGAGCTATCCCCGCGAGATTGAAGGCGCGCGCGACAACGCCAATGAAAAGCTGGGGGATGCCCGCAGCGCGTTTATCTCCAAGGAGAAAAAGAAAAACGCCTACATCGAGGCGAAGATCAACGAGTACCAGATTGTCGCCGACCAGGAAAAGCTGGAGCAGATGATCGAGTTTTACGAAGAGCTGTACCGTCTGCTGAACGACGAGAATAACCGGATTTATAACGTATTTACTGAGATTTTGAATACATTGAACCAGATTTTCGAGAAAAACGGCGACATTCTGATCAACGGCAGTGAGGAAGTAGACCGCACCGGCAACAAAACCTACTACTGGAATATCGTCGGCGTGCCGGATATCGCCAAAGTGATCAACAGCATCATGGAGCAGAAAGAAGCGGAGGATTTGATCCGCGACTTTACCAGTGAGCTGTTGAAGCGCTCCGACCAGTGGGTGAAAGAGCAGGAGCTGGATATCGTCAGCGCCATTTCCGAGTTCCTGTCCGAGAAGTTCGGTGATCTGATCACCAAATCCATGGAGGATTTCCTGGTGATCAAATACGGGCAGGAGGAGACGCTGGACCGGATCGTGGAGCGCAAAATTGCCGGCAAGCTGGATGAAGAAGCCATCCCGGTCTTCCACCTGAGCAATAACCTGGGCAACCTGCACTTCCCGTCCTGGGGCTTCGTATCCGTACCGGTAAAAGCCCCCGGTATTCTGAAAGGGATCAAGAATTACCAGAATACCTCGATCAGCGGCTCACGCTTCACTGTGAAGGAGAGCGAGGTTAAAAACCGCATTTTCTGGCTCAATACCAAAAACGGCATTCCGCTGTTTGTCTATACGCCACTGAAGGTGTACGAAGAAAGCTATGAGCGCACCATTCTGGAAAGAGAAGGGATCGGCCGCCACCTCGTGCAGACGGAGAAGAACAACTGGGCCTACCTGCCCTCGCCGATTCCGGAAAAATCCTGGGGCGATGTGTACAGCAACAACCGCGTCAAGGAATACAATGCACATGTCAGACAGTTGTTTGACCAGGCGCAGCGGTTCGGTTGCATCCGCGAAAAGGGCATGAACAGCCAGACCAGCAGCCGCTATGAGTGCATCATCACGAAGCCGTTTGAGATGAAAGCCTTCCTCGCCGGATACGGACTGGACGGAGAGGCCCAAAAAGCCAGCCCGGGCGAGATCAAGCGCTGTCTCGCTGAGCTGAAAGGCTTCATGAAAGAAGGACTGGAAAAGGATTCAATCCGCGACATCTTCGGCAGTATCAACGAAGAGATGGCCAAGGAAAACCTGATCCGTTATCCGGAACTGATTCGTCTGATGCAGGAGGAAGTGCGCAAATACGCAGCCATCGAAGAGAAGATTGGCGAGCTGGAGGCGATCGTCAATTCGATGCAGGGAGAGGAAGAGCTGCTCAACCTGTTCATCGAGGCTATGTATACCAGCACCATCTGCAAAAAGGGCGCCCTCTACGTATACGACAAGGATGAAGAGGAAGAGGCCTGGGAGCCTTTCGTCAATCTGATGAAGGTAAACAAGCACGCGGAATACGCGATCTATGAGCAACTGCGCAACCTGGAGCCAAAGCGTATGACCAACCTCAAGCGGAAGGCGAGCAAAAGAAGCGATGCGATGACACTCTCTGAGGATACAGCAGCGCTGATCGGCAAACTGGATGAGATCGCCGCCGCCTTCCAGGAAGCGAAAAACGATCTGGAATATGACCGCGACGATTACGTGAACGGCGAAGAGCTTTATCAGTTTTACAAAAAAGTGTGGGCAAAAGTAAACGACATGCGCAAAACGCTGCAATAGAAAGGACACTGGCGGACGAGGACGCCATCACCACACGACGATAGCGGGAGGAAGCATGAGGGATTTGATCGAACAGCTCGCGACGAATTACGCCACGGGATTGCACACACAACTGGATAGCGGAAACGGACAGCGAAGCATACAGAATCCCGTGCTGTTCCTCTTTATCGGGGACGACAGCCTGGAAGCACTCCAGGCTGTTTATTCTAGCAATGAACGGCAGTGGCAAAACCACGGAGGAGTCCTGTATCTACATGCCGGCTCCGCTGATGCGCTGCCGGGTCCGCAGGTATACGGCTGCCCGTTGCCAAGCCTGCAGGCAAGCCGAAAAACCTTGCGGAGCGATCTTTACGATGCGTTTTACGAGGATGAGCCCTTGCGCATCGAAATCAACAAGGTCATGAAGCTGGCAAGCATCCAAATGGCAGAAGCGGGAAGGCACTGCACCTCCGTCCAGCATGTTCATGTGGCAGTTGTGACCCGTGCAGACGATCCGGCCAATGTTTTGGTCCCGGAGCTTACCCTGCTGTTGAAAAGCTATCTTTCCGAGGTATTCAAGCATGTCTCCATGGACTTGTACACCTTGATTCAGGACAAGAGCAGCGGCGAGGAGTTTGGCTTTTCTGCTGCGCTGGGCGTCAGCTTTCTGGAGGAGCTGACCGTGTATCAGCGAAGCGACTACCGGTTCCGAAAACCGCTGCAGGTGACTGAGGATCAGGTCACGCTGGAGGTGGCGCATACCGGCTCCCCGTTGTTTTCGCTGATCTACCTGCTGAGTGACAAAAATGAACGCGGCCTGTTTGCCGAAAATGGTCAGCAGGACAATTATGAACTCATCAGCCATCTGGTTTTGCTGAACAACAAACCGGCCGAGACCGAACTGGGCGAGGGAAACGAGAGCTACAACAAGCATCAGTTCATCCGCAGCATCACGGTGGACAGCGGACATATAGCCTTTGCCACGGCGGGCTACTCCCGGGTGAAGCAGCCGCGCGAAGCAATCGCCCTGACAGTGCTCTCCCATGTGTATGACGACTTGCTCAGGCGTTTAAAGGGAGCAGAGCTTCCTGACCTGACGGAGCTGCTGGAGCCATTGGAGCTTTCCAACCGGCATATTCATCGAAAGGTGCAATCCATTTTGCCGGATGGCGGCAAGCTGGAGGAGATGACCGGCCTGATGGCGACGGGAGTCAGCTATGCCGAGCTGAAAAACATGTCGCTCAAAGAAGCGGAGCAAGTCTTGTTTCAAGGGAGCAGTCAGCATTTTTTTGAAAAGAATTTCACCGAGCCGGCACGCAAAAATCTGGAGGCATTGCAAAGCAAGGGCATGCTTCCGCGGCTTATCAGAGAGGCGATCATCGAAAACCCGCGATTGGGCTTGTATACGGCTTGCCGGCTTACTGCCGGGGCGTCCGGAGCGGAGAAGGACTGCTCGATTCGCGCCGAACTGCTGGCCCGCATCCGGGAAACCACGCGACTGCTGGAGGAGACGAGAGCAGAGTGGGAGGAGCTGTACCGGGAGCGCGTCGAACAGCAGGATTTTAAAAAGGGCGGCTTTTTCACCCGGGAGAAGGATCGCGTGCGAAACTTCATTCGCCATTTTTTCCCGCTGATGTACGGGAAGCGATACGAGCTGTTGGGCCTGGAGATGGAGCTGCAGCTCCTGCGAGATTATGAACAGCAAATCGAAGAGATGCATCGTCAGCTCCAGGAGGAATGGGAGCGGCTGGAGAGTCTGCAAAAGCAACTGCAGGAACTCTCCCGAAAAAGAGTGCAGGAAGCGTCGGATTACCTGGGAAAAAATATCGATCAATACTATGGCGCTGTCGTCAAAGAAGTGATTTCATCGCTGGAAGCGCGGCGAGGCCCCTCCTTTTACTGGGAGGAGCGCCATCTCGGACAGTTATCCAATCTGTTGAAGGACGGGATGGCCGCACTGATCGAGCGGCTCACCCGGCTGTGTCACCAGGAGGTCATGAGCAGTCCCCCGTTCGCCATGGCGTTCGAGGACGAACTGCTGGCCAGGGCCAACGTGACCGTCGCGTACGAGAACAGGGAGGTCCTGACCAAAGAAGAACTGTTCGAGGATCTCTACCGCGCACTGGAAGAGCGTGCCGCGGTGCATATGGAAGTCTTTCATTTTACACAAAAGCATCGGTATGAAGAGAAGTACTTTTTTGCCGACAATCACAGCGAATTTATTCAATATGTTATCGGACTGGATCAAACGGCCCGCACCTGCAAGCAGGGCTATGTGCACGAAGAGGGAAAAGGCGGGATTGAGAAGCTGAACCTGATGGGCGGCTTTACGAAAGAGGATCTGATGTACTACCGCAACAACAAGAAATATTATGACTCCTACGTGGCAAACGGCTTTGTTTTTCACCGCCGGGAAGAGGGGGTATCGATATGAATCAAAAACGCATAAGCATGCAAATGGTCTTGTTTAGCCTGATCGGGGGTCTAATCGGATTTGGAGCAGGAGAATGGATGATGCACGAGCTGTCGGGAAAGCTTCCCGATTGGCTCTTGATCGGCTTGTACATCGGGCAGTTTGCCTTCTTTGTCGGCCTGTTTTGCCTGCTTGCAGAAATGATTTCACCGAGAATCAACGGCATAGGCTGGCGGCAGCGCTACGTTGGTTTTTCCTGGAAAATGCTGGTGCCCGCCACGTTTGTCATGCTGGGAACAGCCGGACTTTTGTTTCAACTGTTGTACGGCTCCGATCTGCAGCGCTCGAGCGGTTCTGATAGCATCGTCATGCTGCTGGATACCTCGGGGAGCATGACGCAGACAGACCCGGACAATCAGCTTTTTGAAGCAGCGGCTGATCTGATCGGCCGGATGGACAACGATATGCGCGTCGCCGTGATCACGTTTAACGACCAGGCCACGGTATTGCAGCCGATGATCTCGCTCAGCAATCCCGCAGACAGACAGGCTGTGATGCAAAAGCTGGAGGATCACGAGGGACCGAGTGGGGGAACCAATATTGAAGCGGCGTTAACCACTGCCCTGGATCTGATCCGGGACCCGGCATCCAAGGCGGGCAACAGCACGGTTGTCCTGATGTCGGATGGTTATAGCAGTGTCAACACAAACCAGGCCCTGTCCCCGTTTCAGCAGATGAAGATACCGATCCATACCGTAGGGATGAGCACGGTAAGCGCCGACGGCACCAATCTGTTGAAGCAGCTTGCTGCGGAGACGCGCGGCACCTACACCGATGTGGTGAACGCAGGACAGCTCTCCAGTGCCTTTGGCCAGATTTACGATTTGAACCGGCAAGACCGCAATCTGCTCGGTGATCGGGTCGGACCAGACAGGGACAGCCTGCTGTATGCGGCAGAACGCGTGCTGATGATGACCGTCATCGGAACGCTGCTGGGACTTGCGCTCGGACTTATTTTTGATAACAAGCATGTGGCAAAAAGCTTTTCGATCGGAGGAGCAGTCGCCGGTATCCTGGCGGGGCTGGTGCTGGAAGCCGGATTTGCTTCCACAGACCTGCCCGGGGTTCTGCTGCGGTTGCTGGCCGATCTTGTGCTGGCTGCGGTTCTGACCTTGTTTGCGGTCACCATCCCGGCTTCGGCGAGCGGCCAGTCTGACAGAGGGAGCTTTTCCAGACGAAGATACTCGCCGACGGAAAGTCTGGATGCCGGATCATCCGGTTCGAAGAGATTCAATTAGTCTTACGTGGGAGCATGATGCCAGATGATCGAAATGGAAGAAACGGACCGTCGACTGATCAAGGATGTCACCTGCCAGCTGCAGGGGAGCGATTGTGTCATCAACTGGCATTGGCCGGATTCAGTCCCCTGCGTCTACGTGCACAAGTCGCCGTTTGATGCGCCGTTCGATCCCCTCCTGCTGACACCCCGGGATGTAAAGCTGTACACCCGGGAGGAATACAAGGTTAACCGGGGCTATCGGGAGCCGGCGGAAGGGATCGGCCGTTATACCTATCGCATCTTTCCCTGCGAGCTGCGCGGCGGCAAGCCTATCATGCTGCTTCCGCAGGGAGATTCGCATATCGGCCACATCAGCACAGGAAAAGCGAAAATCTACTACTCCGTAAAAAGCAAGAAAAGCTGGTTTCGCCCGTATCAATCGATCCAGATCCGGATCTTTTCAGAGCTGCCGCTCTCCAAAGACGTACTCTGCTACGTCAAAAAGGAAGGCTCCTATCCCGCAAACAAAGAGGACGGCACCCAGTATGCGTTCATCCGCGACCTGGAGCCGGGTACGAATCTGATGCCGGAGATCGAGATCGGAAAAAACGACTTTATCCGGCTATTTTTTACCGATGGAAAAAAATACGGGGAACTCTACGAACTGATTCCCGAATAGGAGGGAACGGAGATGCTCACGTTTTTCAAAAACATGTTTGAAAAGAAGCCGCCGCAAAAGGAAAGGCTTCCGTTTTACGATATCGTCTGTCCGTACTGCTTTGCCAAATATTCGCCGGAGCAAGTCGTGTTCCGTGCTGCCCATCATCGCGAAGAGGATGAGGATTACGCGCTGCAGGAAGACGTCATTTTGAACCAATACCGAAACAAGTTCGGTCTGGATGACATCGAGGAAATCGAGGCCGTGATCGACCCGGAGACGATTCCCTACGAAAACCGGATCGTGGTGGACAATGTGCTGGTCGGTGTCACGGACAAATACGGCGTCGTCACCAAACGCAGGCTCTGCCCCAAATGCCACAACGAGCTGCCGATTACAGCAGGGAAGGCGCCGAGCAATATTATCTCCATCGTCGGTGCCTCGCAGGTGGGCAAGTCTGTTTATATGACCTCGCTCATCCACACCCTGCAAAATACCACGGCGAACCATTTCAATGCCGCCTGCATGCCGCTCAACGCTCAAATCAGCCGCAAATTCCGGGAAAACTACGAGTCTCCCTTGTTCGAACGCGGACAATTGCTCGATTCCACGCAGAAAGAGAAGCGGCAGGAGCCGTTCATCTTTCAATTCATCTTCAAGGACAATGAACGGGCCCCGCTGATTCTCGTTTTCTTTGACGTCGCGGGCGAGGGCATGGTGGATCGGGAGTATCTGGAGATCTATGCGGCTCACGTGAAAAACTCCTCCGGCATTCTGTTCCTGGTCGATCCGCTGCAAATCAGGACGATTCGCGACAAGATTCAGCTTCAAGTCGGGGATGAGCCGGGAGAATTTACGGCCAAGTATGATGAACCCCGTGAGGTTGTGATCACTATGTTTGAAAACTTCATCGGGTACGAACAGGAGAGCAAGACGCATATCCCGACGGCTGTGGTCCTGACCAAGAGCGACATGCTGCACATGCTGAAGGAAGAGGATAGCGAGTACATCAAGTCCAACAGCAATGTGTTCCGCAACTTTGTCCATGAAGAGTACCTGAATCTGTCCGAGTTTGAAAACATCAACGGAGAGATTCGGCGGTTTATCGAAAAAGTGGATCGTCCGTTCAAAGACGCACTGGAGGTCTATTTTACCAATACCGCCTTTTTTGCCGTATCGGCACTGGGCAGCAATCCGGTCAATCAAAAGGTGAGCGGCGTCGTCACGCCTGTCCGGGTCGATGAGCCGTTTATCTGGCTCCTGCATCAACTGGATTACATCGAGGGGAGAGAGCGATAGTGACGCGGGATTTGATCGGGCAACAGTACTACACACGCGGGCGGCAGGGGATTTTTCGCACCAACGAAGGCTATGATACCGTCGCCAGATCACCGGGTCTGGATCACTCGTTTATCAAAAAGAGCCTCCATCCCTTTTGTGTATACGACGCACCCCGCGAGCTTCAGGAGCGGGAAGCAGATCGCAGCGAGTACCCGGAGGCGCTGGTCAGTTTTCGCGCCGAGACGGGAGAGCTGGTCATCGGCAGAAGCGTGTACGCCGGTGCGGATTTTACGGGACAGCGAAACACATTTTTTTCGCATAATTACGTGATCCCTGCCCATCGCCGGGACGAATTTTGCCAAAACCCTCGCAAGATTTTCGGGATTGCCGATTTTGCGCAGTCTCATCACGAGGAACAGGGAAAAGAGCTTCCAGCCCTGGAAGACATCCCTTTTCAAAGAGAAGGCATCACGGACAAAAGACAGGCTTTGGCCCGCTTGGGAGTAAGCGAGCAGACGTTCAAGCAACTGCTCTATGCAGTCATGGTGTCGCTCTCTGCCAAGAAGAAGGTGTTTGTCACCCTCAACGGCGAGATTGGCGAGGCAGCGGCGTCAGCCAAAACACTGATGGAAATCCTCTACGGCTGCCTCCCTTACGAAATGCGCAGGCACGTCGGCTTTTTGACGCACAGCAGCGAGCCGCAAAGCAAAAAGCACATCCATATCACGTTTGTGCAAAAGGGCAGCATCCGGCCAGGGAACAGCCACATCGACAAGGAGTTTCTGTTCGACTTTCCCAACCAGCGCTTCTGGAATGCTGAACTACAGGAAGGCGAGCATGAATATCTCAATTTCGCCTGGGAGTACCTGCATGAGCCGCGGATTTTGGCGGAGTTCTTTCAGTTTGCGGAAGAGGTGCTGGAGGGGGATGGGGGCGCGCTGGGCTTGCGTCTCGCCACCTACTATGAGCTGTGCTCGCTGTATATGATTGAAAAAGGAAGAATGAATGTTTATGAACGGAACCGGGCGGCGATTTGGCAGGTTCTCCTGAACTATCTGGAAAACAGCGGATTGACCAATAAAAAACGATTGTCTGAGCTGCTTGCCGCTCTGTTTCGCGAGGAAAAGCAAGCCGTCGCAGCCAGAGTGCTGCCGACCACCGAGCTGGCCCGGCTGATTATCCAATCTGGCGGTGTCGTCGAGGGACGGGGCCGGCAATCAGAGCTGGTGCTGTATCTGATGGACGTTCTCCTCAAGGGGCGCATTCTGAAGGAGCAGAGCTACGTGGACGAGGTGTACAAGCATTTGGCGGCCCGTCCAAAGCTTTTTTCACTCGTGATGAACACAGCGCTGCGGCATGAGCAATTCGCCGCGCCTCTGTTTGAGGAATATCTGAAAAAGCGGCTGGAGCTTGCGCTTCGCATCGAGGATGTCCTGAAGGAGATCGATTATTGGGCCGAACATGTGCCGGAAGCGCTGCGTCACGCGTTTTTCCAGAAGGCGACGCGGGAAAAGCTGCTCGCCCAGTTCAGAGGGAGCGGGCAGAAGATCGATGCAGCCCTGCAGATTCACCGCTTTTTTGAGCAATGGTCCAAGAGCGATGCCTACGCGGAGGAAACCCTGGATGAGCTCGACCGCAGTCTGCTGAAATACGCCAATCTAGAGACCCTCTCCCGCGAGGAGTTCGCGGAAATCGTCCTGCTGCTGGAGGATAAGCCGCAAACCTTTGCCCGCGGACTTGATCTGGAAAGCAGGGAGACGTATGACCTGCTCATGAATCTGGCTGCAATCGAGCAGGCTGGCGACTTGTCCTCGCCGGAAGAGTTTTTCCGTTCCTTTGATCAGCAGGATCGGAACAAGCTGCAGCGGCTGCTGCGAAAGCTGCTCGGTCAAAAGCTGGACCAAAAGAGTTATCCCAAGATATGGCTCGCATTTTATGAGGCGGAATCCCTCGGTATCCAGCAGACCTCGTTTGATCAGATGATCGCTTTTGTCGGGGAGCGAGGCGGAGAGGAGGCAGTCCTTCCGTTTATCCGCTGGACGCTTTCCGAGCGGAGCTTTTTCGAGGGGAAATTCCTGGCTCCGGCCTATCGCTCTGCGTTGAAACGCTATTTTCTGGAGGACAACGGCAGCCGACTGCGCAAAAAAGAGTGGCGAAAACAGTGGTACGCACTGAGAAACGCGGAGTTCCGGAAGATTCTTGATGAGGTGCGGTACGAGACGTCTAACGGTCTGGTTCGGCTGTTTCGCCGGCATACCGGGATCATGGTGCTCAGCACGGTGCTGATCGTGGCAGGATGCTCGGTCGGCGGCTTCATGCTCTTTGCGTCCAAACAAGCAAACCCCGCTGTGGACCAAAACGGAAATCCTCTGCCAGGCAACGATTCAACGGTCCCGGGAACAGGCGTTTCGGAGCCCGGTTCCGAGCAGCCAGGTGACAGCACGGAACCACCTGTCCGGATTTATGGCCCGTTTTTGCCTGGAACCCACCCACTTCCTGGGGATGAAGCGGAAAGCGGGGGAGCTGGAACCAGCACCGACGGCGTAGATGCCAGTGGAAGCAATGGCGGTCAAAGCGGAGATAGCGGAAAAGACGGTAATAACGGAAGTAATGGAAATAACGGAAGTAACGGAAAAGATGGAAAAGACGGAAAAGACGGCAATACCGGAAATAACGGCAATACCGGTAACGGTAATAGCAGTGGGGGCAGCACGCCAGGAGCGGGGACACCTGCTGATAAGACATAATACAGACTCCGGCGATGAGAAAAGCCAGCTTCACCTCCTACGGACCCGCCCACGACGTCCGCAACAACGCCGTGAGCGGGAAGAGCAACAACGCCGGCAATAATTTCAACAACAACACAGCCAGCGCCTGCTGCACCAACAACAGCATAAGGTTCCCAACAACACAGCCAACACCTGCTGCACCAACAACAGCACCCGGTTCACAACAACACGGTTGGCCTCCGCCACGCTAGAACCAGCGGCACCCGTCCACTCTCTGAGCTGGACAGGACATAAGCTTTCGTAGCTGCACCTAAAGAACACACGCAGACAGAGTGCTATATAGCAAAGAGAAAAGCCGTGACGGAAAAGGTCACGGCTTTTTGGCTTACACTTTACGAAGAATCTGACAGTCAATCTGCAAGACAATCTATACCCGTCTCCCTACCAGCCGCTTGGTTTGGCCAGCCAGATAGAGAAGGAAGAGCAGGAGCAGCAGCGCTTGCGCAATGATCGCGCCCGAGATGGATGACCCGAGATAGACGATCACGTAGTAGATTCCCGAGCCGGCCAGCATGAGCACGTTTTCGAAGAAGTTCTGAATCGCGATGGTTTTTCCCGTGCCGACCATGACCTTCCCTTCCTCTTGCAGGACGGTATTCATCGGGACGATAAAGACTCCGCCCATAAACCCTACCAGCAGCAGGAACAGGATCGCTACCGCCGTGATGTGGAACAACGGGAACAGGATGATCAGCACAAACATCAGAAATCCGTACAGGATGGAGCGTTGAAACTGTTGAAGCGGGATCAGCTTGGGAGCGAGAAAGGCCCCTGCGATAATGCCAATCGATGTCGTGGCCAGGATGAGTGAGACGGCAAAGCTTTTCGGATCAATGCCGAGTGCGAGCGGCACCCAGGCAATCACGGCCACGCGCAGCACTGCCGAGCTCATCCAGAAGGCACCGGTACCGACAATCGCAAATCCCGTCTCCGGCTTTTTCATCAGCTTCTGAAAGTGAGCGAAGAAGAGGCCGGCTTCCTTTCCGTAGCGGATCGACGCATTGCCTGCGATCCGCGGGATGGCGAAGGTCATCAGTACGGATAACCCGTACATCAACAAGCAGATGGTAGAGGAGGTGACGGTCGGTGTTACTGCGGCAATCGCACCGCCGCCTCCGATTCCGGTCAAAATGGCGATAATCGTATACGCTTCAATCCGGGCATTGGCTTGAAACAGCTCATCCTCGTTTTTCGTCAGCTCCGGCAGGATGCCGTATTTGGCCGGCGAGTAGACGACTGCTCCCACACCGACAGTGAAGTAGGAGAGCATCAGCAGCAGGATGTTGCTCTGATCGATCACCAGCAGCAGCAGGACGCCCAACACTTTGATCAGGTTGCCGATGACCAGCACAAATGATTTGGGGTGCTTGTCGGCGAAAGGGCCCACGAGCGGGGCCAGAACGATATAAGGTAAAAAGAAGGCCATGGAGACAAGCGCCAGCATGACGGGCGAAAAGCCGTTGTCCTGCAGCAGATTGGCGATCACGAAGAGAATCATGTTGTCCGCAAAGGCGGACAAAAATTGCGTAAAGTAGAGTGCCTGCAGTGGCCGCATCCGAGTTCTCATGCTGCGCCATCTCCTTTTTCTGCGAATTGTTTCAGCGTCACGTAGTCTGTCTTCCCGCTTCCCAGCAAGGGGAGCGTTTTGAGCAGACGGACGGAGGACGGGAGCAGCAGCGGCGAGAACTGTTTCTCTGCCAGGTACGCCCGAAGCCGATCCAGTTTGGCCGTATCGTCCGTGGTGTAGAGAAGAATTCGCTCTCCTTTTCGGGCATCGCTGACCGCGACAGAGGCAAATTCTGAGTGTCCGAAGCATTGGCTGGCCAGCTCCTCGACCAGATTGAGCGAAATCATTTCGCCGCCGATTTTGGCAAAGCGCTTCAGGCGGGACTGGATGGTCAAATAGCCTTCAGCATCTGCCGCGACCAGATCACCTGTCTGATACCATTCCTCGGCGGGGAGGAAGCCTTTTCCGTGAATCAGATAGCCCTTCATCACATTGGGGCCTTTGACGAGAAGCTGTCCGCCGTTTTCAATGCCTTCCACCTGTTGGAGCTGAAAATCGATGCCGGGCAGCAGACGTCCCACGGTTCCTTGCTTGTTTGCAAGCGGCGTATTCAGGGACAGGATCGGAGCGGTTTCGGTAGCTCCATAGCCTTCAAAGATACGCACGCCGAATTTTTCCATCCACATCTGTCTCACGTCCGGCTTCAGCTTTTCAGCACCGGCAAAAACGTAACGCAGCGAGTAGAAGTTGTACGGGTGGGCAAATTTGCCGTACCCGGCCAGGAAAGTGGAGGTGCCGAACATGATCGTGATGTTTTGGTCGTAGCACAGCTCCGAGATCACTTTGTAATGAAGCGGGCTGGGATACATATAGACCGGCAGACCGGCAACGATTGGCAAAAGTGTGCCGGCAGTCAGACCAAAGCTGTGGAACATCGGCAGAGCGTTCAAAATTTTATCCTGGCTGGTAATATCGATGACGCTCAGAACCTGCTGGATGTTGGCGTAGAGGTTGGTATGCGTCAGCACTACGCCTTTTGGCTTGCTCTCGCTGCCGGAAGTAAACAGGATCAGCTCATTTCTCGTCGCTGTCGACCGTTTTCCCGTCAGGTAGGAAAAGAGAGCAGACAGTTTGTCACCTGTCGAAGCAGAAGCTTTGACATCTTCCAGATAGATGAACTGTACATGTCCGCTCAAGCCGGAAATCAGGTGGTCCAGCTTCCCTTTTTCAATAAAGACGCGGGAGGTCAGGACGGTCTGGATGCCGGCTGTTTCGCAGCAATCCAGCAGGGAGCGAACGCCCAGCGAAAAGTTCAGGATCGCCGGAGTGATGCCGATGCGAAACAGCGATTGCAGGGTAATCACATGGCCGACGGAGTTTGGCAGCAGAACACCTACGGTTTGCTGATTTTGCAGCGTCTTTTTCAGCTTGCTTCCCAGCAGATAGCTTCCGATCAGCAGCGTACGATAGTTGATCGAGGCCGTCATATCTTTGACGACGATGGATTTGCTGCCGTACATTTTGGAGGCTTCCAGCGCTTCGTTAAACAGGTTGACGTCTTCTTTCATTCGAGCCTGGAACAATTCACGCTGCAGGGTGCGCAGAATCTGGTCGCTTGCCGCTGCTTTCTGCTCGCGCATCGAGACGTCTTCCCGTTTGTGCATGGTAAACGGTGTCCCGACAGAGATGTTTACCTTTGGGAACCAGGAAAGACGTACCTTGCCCTTCAGATAAGAGAATACCGAGCGTTCCAAACCCCGGATGATGATCGGATACACGGTAGCACCGGTACGCATCGCCAGATAACCGACGCCGCTGTAGATTTTCATCAGGCCGCCGGTCGTCGTGATGCGGCCTTCCGGGAAGATTACGAGAGACTCGCCGCTTTTGACGACGCGGATCATGTGGCGAATCGAGTAGGGATTCATCGGATCTACGGTGATGAATTTGCGAAAACGCATGAAAAGTGAAAACTTTTTGGCGATCTCTGTGTTGGCTACAAAGGTCGTGTTGGATGGGAGGCAGAAGGACAAGAGCACCGCATCCAGGAGTGACACATGATTGGGAATGATGATGCAAGGCTGGGAAAAGTCCAGTTTGTGCATTCCCTGGACGCGCAGGCGAAACCAGAGCAGGAGGAACCACTTGATGAAGGTATGAATGAGTACCATCAGAACCACACCTTTACGAATGATAATAAATTCCGTTCTTGATAGTTCTCATTCTACGTGGTCCCCGATTTTAAAAAAGTACCAACTTTCCTTGGTACCTGGTCATAAGACTTGCAAATAGGGGAAGAAGCGCGTTTTTTCCGTTAAAACAGCTTCTTCTGTTTGGCTTTTGCGGCCGCTTCCTTGCTTGTTTTGACGCCCATTTTTTTCAGGATGCGGTTGATGTGATTTTTGATCGTTCGCTTGGTGATATGGAGGTTCTGTTCGATTTGGGACTGCGTCTGTCCCTGATGGATCAACTGCAGGATATCCCGTTCGGCCGGGGACAACAGCTTCTGGTCCTCGCCGCTTCGTAAGCGGAGGAACTCGTTGCGAAGCGCGGCGGCCGCCGTCGGATGAATAGAAGATTGGCGCTGGTGAGCGGCGCGGATGGCATCCGGAATTTCCTTGAAATTGGATTTGCTGATGTAGTTGACCACCGCGGCTGCGGAGAAGGACTCGACGATGATCTCCTCAGCAGTCAGCGAAGTCAGCATGATGATGGAAAAAGGCCGTCCCAGCTCTGTCAGGGCAAGAGCGGCCTCGATGCCGTCCAGGTTGTTCTCCGTGAGATTGATGTCCATCAGCACCACATCGGCTTCTCTCGTTTCATCCTCGAACCATGTGAAAACGGCCTCCTTGGAATCGGCCTCTCCTACGATAGCGATATCCGTTTCTTTATTGAGAAAATCGATCAGTCCCCTGCGCCAGACAGGGTCGTCCTCTACGATATAAACGCGAATCTGTTCCATGAGTGGTGATCCTCCATTTACTGGTGTAAGCTTGCGGAAAAGACGGGGGCGTCTGCCAAGTGTATTAACGTGTCGTTGAACGTGTATGAAGTATGAAAGCGGCGGGCGGCCCACCATCACGAGGCTGCTTCTACACGCCTCAGCGGGAAGAACAAAAAGACAGTCGTCCCCTCGTCTTTTACGCTGTGGATATCCAGGGTGCCCTGATGCTTTTGCATGACGTTGTAGCAGTAGGACAGCCCCAGTCCGAAGTTATTCCCGGTCTTTTTGGTTGAGAAAAAAGGGTCCAGGACATGCGGGAGGTTTTCCTTGGCAATCCCTGTGCCAGTGTCAGTCACTGCGATGACCAGATGCTTCTTGGACAAAAACAATTGGTGTGTCAATGTGCCACCGGTTTTCATGGCCTCCAGCGCGTTCATCGACAGATTGATCAGGATTTCCCGCAGTTGGACGGGGTCGCAGAGGAGCAGCCAGCACTCGTCCAGCTCTGTTCGCAGCTCCACCTGCTGTGATTCGGCCAACGGACGCAAGGTTCGCTGCACGTGCTCGATCAATGCGGCGGGGCTTGCCACCTCCTCACGCAGACGGATATCCTGCAGCTGTCCCTGAATCCGGTTGACCATGTCCAGCAGATGCTGGGTGGATTGCTGGATGACCTGCAAGTCTTCCTGCAGCGCGGGCTGGTTGGTCTCGGCTGCATAATCCTGCATGCGCTGTGTGTAAAGCGATATTTTCCCCGCTTCATTTTTGATTGAGTGATTGATGATTTGCGCCCCGGAGGTCATGGCGCGAAGCGTGCTGTCCAGCCTCCGTTTTTCGACCCGCCATTTTACGCCGAGAAAACCGTATTTCATACTGATCACCAAAATCAGAAGAAACTGAATTCCGACGATCAGACTGTTGTAACGCCACGCCTCGTAATTATTTTGCGTTCGCATCACATAGATCGTGATAAATACCAACAGCACCGGAAAAATGACCAGGATATTGGTAAACAGTCTGCTTTTCTTGACGAGCGGGTCTTTTTCTTTCCAGTACAGCAGGACCAGGATCAGACTGGCCCCGATGAAATAAGGAAATACCCAGCTCACCATTAGCCAGTAGTTGAGCCTAAGCACTGGATAAATGGGCGTGATGGCCAGCATAAGCAGCGGAGGAAGCAGCGCTGTGTATTGCAAAACCGTTTTGGTCCTCGTACTCAGAAAGTCCCCCGAATGGACGGCAAACATGAGAAACGTATAAGGCAGCCCCACCTGGCAGAGAAAGGATGAGACTCTGCTGGCAACCAGGAGGGCCGTCGTCAAGGAAGAAGAAAGCGGCAGCGATTCGCCTACGAGCGGCAGGAGCGTCTCGTCAAAAACCGCTGAGAGAAACCCGCATCCCCCGACAAATGCCGTGGCGCTGGCCCAGCGAATCGATGTATTTTTCGGGTCGGTATAGAGAATAAAGGCCCCGAAGGCCCAAATGGCCAGAAAGATCAGTACCATCATGGCGCAGGCCTCCTGTCTTCGGTATCGCTTCCATTATACCTTACGGGAGCGGGGGGTGTCTTACCTGGCAATGTTTCACTTTTGTAAATGGGTCAAACCATTTTTGCGAGAAATGGTCACAAAAGAGGTCGCGAAAAGCGTTATAGGGGTAGTGGGAGGAGGGGAAAGGTGGAAAAGAGTGAGTTGGAGCAGTTGATACAAGAAATTCAGCAGGGCGATTGGGGGAGATTTGAACAGGTAATCGACCATTTTCAGAAGCCGATGTTCACCTATTGCTATCATATGCTGGGACACCGGCAAGAGGCGGAGGATGCCGTGCAGGAGATCCTCATCATTGCCTATGAGCGTTTGGGTGAGTACACATACACTCTCTCTTTTTCAGCGTGGCTGTACAAAGTTGCGTATCATCACTGCATCAGTTTGTTGCGAAAAAAGAGGCGAAACCGAATCTTCCCCTTTTTCTTCTCTAAGCACGAGAAGGGAGAAGATCAGATCAAGGAGAGGATCGATCAGCACTACCTCAGTGAACCGCTCCATCAGCTGCTCGATCAGCTCAATCCGGAAGAGCGAAATCTGATTATTTTGCGCGTGCTGGAACAGAAAGGGTATGACGAAATTGCCCAGTTGCTGGAGTCAAAGCCGGCAACGCTCAGGAAGCGATACGAACGCGCTATCAGAAAGTGCAGACGCTATTGGCACAATACAGGGGGGTTGGCGGATGGTTCAAAACAACACGGATAAATGGCTGGAAGAGCTTTTTCAATCGACAGCAGTCCCCCCCAGCGATGTCAAACAGCGCGTCATGAAAGTGATTGAAAAAAAGGAAACAAAAGAGGAGGATGTCAAAGTGAAAAAGAAACTGGGATTCTTTCTGGCAATCGGTCTGTTGGTAGGCGGCTCATCCGCATTTGCAGCCTTGCATACGATTCAACTGCATGATGAAAAAGGAGAGGTTGTCTATGAAGTGGGTCCCTCGAATGCGGTAGATGTCCCTGCTGAATATGAAGACTTGTTCAAACAGATTCAGGAAGAAAACCAACGTAAGAACAATATTGTGAATGCCCACAGGGAGACGATGAAGCCGGGCTCGGCGGCAGCCATTTATTTCGTGCCGAAAAGGGCGCCAGAGGGAGAAGTGAAAATGGCTGGAAATCCGAACCGTCCACATCCAGATCTCACGTTGGTGACGAACGGATTTTCCTATACCGCGGCACAGGACCTGCAGAAAAAATTGGGCGATCAGGTAAAGGTTCCCGCTGATTTGGCAGGAGGACTCCGTTTTCAAGAGGGAGGCGTCGATTACTTCGCGAAAAATGATGTTGATCTGGAGCTTTTGCGCAAAGAAGCCGAACAGACCAAGAAGGATTATGTGATCAAAGAGATCGAGCTGAGTGACAAGCTTAACGAAGTGTACATGTCCTATAAAGGGGAGAAGGGCAAGATTCTCGTTATCGTAAAAAATCTGGAGTGGATCGAAGGGCCGATCAGGGGTGGGACTCTTGACGGGACGAAAGTGGAAAAAGTGATCATCGGCGGTATGGAGGCTGTATATGGCGAGACGAATTCGCCAGACGGATTCCACCTGAAAAATATTGAGTGGATGAACAGCGGATCGAAACTGTCTTACGATCTGACTACGCGTTCCAAGGAGATCAGCAAAGAGGATTTCATCAAAATTGCCGAGAGCTATGTCACAGCGAAATAGAATGACAGCGAAAAGAAGTGGAAATTTGAGAAATCGAAATAGCCAAAGGTATAGCGAAAAGTGAAGAAAACGGCTCCTCTTTCCAAAGCATCAAGCGAAAGGGGAGCCGTTCTTTTCTATTTTTCCACAGGGTCCTTCGGAACAAGTTCAAAGATTTCATGCGATTCCAGCGTGTCGATAAAGCGGGAGAGCCATTCGTAATACGCGATGCCATTTTCGATACGGGTGATGCTCAGCTCCACACGTGCTTTTACATCCTCCGGCAGCTCTTCGCTTTGAAGCAGTGCGAGTAGCTCCTGACGGGACTTTTTCATGGCGTGTACATTCTGTTCGGAAGCCGCTCTCCACTTCAGGGAAAAGAAATCAATAAAGGTCTGGTGCCAATCCAGATTGACCTCGTAGTGATCCTTCCTGGTCCCTTTTTTCCATATCTTGTCGACCATTTGCAAGTCCATCAGGGTGCGTACACCGGTACTCATACTCGTCTTGCTCATCTCCAGCGCTTCGCCCATTTCGTCCAATGTCATGGCTTTGTCCTGAAACAGCATTGTGCCATACAAAAGACCGGTAGACATCGTAATTCCGTATAGATCCATGTTTTTGGCGAGTGTCTCAATGACCCGATCCTGGGCTTTTAACAGTTTTTCTTCATGTTTGTCTTCCATTTTAAAAAGAGCAGCTCCTCTGGTGAATTTACCTGTATCCGATTGTACTAAATGAGATGAGAAAAAGTAAATAAACGAATCGGACTGTATATGCTAGATAAACTGAGTATTCGGTACAAAAAGTACGTAAAGTTTTTTCTGAACAAAGATTACGCCCGAATACAGCCGATTACCAAATTTGAGCAAACAAAGGAGCGACCGATACAATAAGGGAGTCAGGATGGAGCGAGCAAAACAAAAATCACGTGGAGGTGACGGTATGCCAAAAATAAGAGTTGAAAAGCTGACGAAGGTTTTTGGACGTCAGCCGCAGCGGGCCCTTCCGCTTTTGCAAAAGGGAAAATCCAAGCAGGAAATCCTCCAGGAAACAGGACTGACGGTCGGCGTAAATCAGGCCAGTTTTGATGTGGAGGCAGGTGAGATTTTTGTCATCATGGGCCTTTCGGGAAGCGGCAAGTCTACGCTGGTACGGCTCCTGAACCGCTTGATTGAGCCAACCGAGGGAAAAGTTCTGATTGACCATGCGGACATCGTGCAGATGAATGAGAAGCAACTGCAAGAGGTGAGACGAAAAAAGCTGGGTATGGTCTTTCAAAAGTTTGCCCTGTTTCCTCACCGGACGGTGCTGGAAAATGTCGAGTTCGGGTTGGAAGTACAGAATATTGAAAAAACACAACGGGAATCCAAAGCACGAGAAGCGCTGGCGCTCGTCGGACTGGGCGGCTGGGAGCAAAGCTATCCGGACCAGCTTAGCGGCGGCATGCAGCAGCGGGTGGGACTGGCCCGGGCGTTGGCCAATGATCCCGATGTCTTGCTGATGGACGAAGCCTTCAGCGCACTCGACCCGTTGATTCGCAAGGACATGCAGGATGAGTTGATCGAGCTGCAAGCGACGATGCAAAAAACCATCATTTTTATTACGCATGACCTGGATGAGGCTTTGAAGATCGGGGACCGGATCGCCCTCATGAAGGACGGGACCATCGTCCAGATTGGCACGCCGGAAGAGATTTTGACCAATCCGGCAAATGAATATGTGGAAAAGTTTGTGGAAGATGTGGATCGTTCCAAGGTGATTGCCGCAGAGCATGTGATGAAGCGGGCGCAAACCATCACGTTAGACAAGGGACCGCGTGTAGCCTTGCAGTTGATGAGGGAAAGCGGCGTTTCCACCCTCTATGTGGTAGACCGTAAAAAGACGCTGCTCGGCGTGGTTACTGCTGATGCTGTGAACAGAGCACAGCTGGAATCGCTCCCCTTGGAGAGTGTGATGCGCAGGGAGATCCCTACGGTAAATCCAAAAACGCTGCTCGGCGATCTGTTTGATCTGGTCGCCTTCTCTGATGTGCCGATCGCCGTTACCGGTGACCAGGATCGTTTACTCGGAGTTGTGGTCAAAGGGGCGGTATTGGGCGGTCTGGCAGGCAAAGTGAATCTCTCGGTGGAAAGAGGCCTCTCTCCTGACCCAGCCGCAATGCCGGCAAACGGTGCGTCTGCGAGCGCAAACACTCCCTCACCGACTCGAGTGAACATCGGTGTGAACAAGGAAACGAAAACCACGGACCGCGCAGCGGACGGGGCTATGGACTCCTTGGGAGACGAAAGGCAGGTGAACTAGGATGGGAGAGCTTTTTCCAAAAGTGCCGTTGGACCGCTGGATCGAGTATATCGTCGATTTTCTCGATGATCATCTGGGAATCGTGTTTGATTTCATCTCGGCGGTGATCGGCGGCTTGGTAGATTTGTTTAGCTTGCTCTTTTCCGGTCTGCCTTCATGGCTGCTGATCCTGGCTTTGGTGCTGCTCGCGTATCGTGCCGGAAAATGGCCGATTGCTCTGTTTTCATTGATTGGACTGATTCTGATTGAAAATCTGGGGTACTGGGCGCACGCCATGGATACACTGGCTCTGGTCATGACGGCTGGCTTTATCTCGATTATTGTGGGAATTCCCGTAGGGATTTGGTGTGCACGGTCAGACAATGTGCGAAATGTGGTCACACCCATCCTCGACTTTATGCAAACGATGCCCGCCTTTGTCTATTTGATTCCGGCCATCTTCTTTTTTGGACTGGGCAAAGTGCCAGGGGTTATTGCTTCCGTGATTTTCGCGATGCCGCCGACGATTCGACTGACCAATCTCGGGATCAGACAGGTGCCCGCCGAGCTGATCGAGGCATCCGACGCTTTCGGTTCCACCTCGTGGCAGAAGCTGATCAAGGTGCAGATGCCGCTTGCAAAGCCTACGGTGATGGCGGGCATCAACCAGAGCATCATGCTCGCGCTTTCCATGGTCGTGATCGCGTCCATGATTGGTGCCAAGGGTCTGGGGGCGGACGTCTATCGTGCCGTGACGCAGATCAAGATCGGCGCAGGTTTTGAAGCCGGACTGGCAATCGTGATCATGGCCATTTTATTGGATAGAATCACCCAAAGCATGGGGAAAAAGAAAAACGCCTAGGAGGGGTCTTCATTGAAAAAAAGATGGAGTACAGGAATTGCTGTCGTATTGGGGTTGAGTATGCTGATGGCGGGATGTTCGGGAGCGTCGCAGCCGACAGACAAGTCGACAGAAAACCAGAATGCTTCCGGCTCAGATGGCGCGGGCAGCGGCCAAGGCGGCGTCGGTGCGCAGGTCGATTATAAAATTATCGGGATTGACCCCGGTGCAGGTCTGATGAAAGCAACCGAGAAAGCGATTCAGGAATACGATCTGAAGGATTGGGAACTGGTCGAAGGCTCCGGTGCAGCCATGACCGCTGCGCTGACGCAAGCCTACAAGGACAAAAAGCCAATTATCATTACAGGCTGGACACCGCACTGGAAGTTCTCCAAGTTTGACCTGAAGTACTTGAAGGACCCCAAGGGCGTGTACGGAGCGGATGAACAGATTCACACGATTGTCCGCAAAGGATTGAAGGAAGAACATCCGAGCGCGTATGCGTTCCTCGACAATTTCCACTGGACGACGGCTGACATGGAATCCGTCATGCTGGCCATCACGGACGGGAAAAAGCCGGAAGAAGCCGCTGCGGATTGGGTAAGCGCCAACGAAGAAACCGTCAACAAATGGGTGGAAGGTATTCAGCCTGAAGAAGGCAAAAAAATCTCTTTGGCGTACGTGGCTTGGGATTCGGAAATCGCCAGCACCAACGTCGTGAAGACGGTGCTGGAACAGAAGCTGAAGTACAAAGTGGAGCTGAGCCAGGTAGAAGCCGGTCCGATGTGGGCGGGAGTAGCGAATGGTGACGTGGACGGCATGGTAGCGGCGTGGTTGCCGACGACACATGCGGATTACTACGAGAGACTGGGCAAAGACCTGGAGGATTTGGGTCCCAATCTGGAGGGCACCAAGATCGGGCTGGTCGTTCCCGCCTATATGGATATCGACTCGATTGAGGATTTGAAGAAGTAAACGACTATCGAAAACACCTGGAATGCTGCGGCTTCCAGGTGTTTTTTTGCACACTTTCAAGCAAAACAGCCCTGTTCCTTGATTTGAGGAAGCGAGGGCTGTTTGCTTGTAGCATCATTTGGGAAAGACCACATTAACCTTGAAGTAGTCGCCGTCGATCTCGATGGAGAGGCTTCCCCCTTGCAATTCGACGATGCTTTTGGCTATCGCGAGTCCAAGGCCGGAGCCTTCGGTATGGCGTGATTTGTCTCCCCGTTTGAAGCGCTCGAAGAGTTCCTTGGCGTCAAAGTCAATCTCGTAGGCGGAGACGTTTTTTATGCTCATGACGACCGCGCTATCTTCATCGTGCAAGCTGATGTAGACGCGGGTATTTGGCATGGAGTATTTCAAGGCATTGACAATCAGGTTTTCCATCACGCGCCAGGTTTTCTTCCCATCCAGCTTGGCGTACATCTGTTGATTCTCAACCTGTACGCGGAAGGTGAGAGAGGAGTCCTCGATCTTGTCGCTAAACTCTGCCAGCGCCTGGTTGAGAAGCGAGGCAACATTGACATTCTCCAGCTGGAGATCAACGGCGCCGCTGGCCATTTTCGAGGCTTCAAACAGATCGTCGATCAGGACCTTCAGACGCTGGGTTTTCCTGTCGAGAATCTCGATATAGTTGCTCATGTCCTCGGGCCTCAGGTTTTCACTCTTGAGCAGATTGACGTAGTTGACGATGGAGGTGAGCGGTGTTTTTAAATCATGGGAGACGTTGGTGATCAGCTCCGATTTCATCCGCTCGCTTTTCATCTGACCCTCCAGTGATTGCTTCAAGCCCTGCTTCATATTGTTCAGGTTACTCGCCAGACGGAACAGATTTCCTTTGCCGGTCGCATGGATCTGATGGTCGAGATTGCCCGAAGCCATCTCTTCGGCCCCGCGAAAGATTTTGTTCATCAAACTGATCCGGCGCAGGATGTAGGGCAGTACAAAGAATACATAGAACAGGCAGTACCCCAGTGAGAGAAGCAGCAGTGTTCCCTCGTGATTGCCGAGGGCGTACAGGAGGATGATGGCTGCGAACGGAAACGCCAGGGAAAAAGAAGCAGAGACAACAAGCTTGAACAGGATTTTGCGGTTGGCAAAGGTATCCGTCAATAGCTCCCGGTATTTGACGAACAGGCTGTCTTTCCATTGTTGTGTCCAGATTGTGCTGTCCTGTCTCATCCTCGCCACCTCCAATATGCACAGGATCAAGTAAGCTGCCGCACAGGATTCCAGGCCCAGGATCAGAAACTGCTCTGGCCGGATGGGCAGCTGGAAGAATGAGACGGTCGAGGCAAGGATGTAGGCGCATAGTATGGCAAAAGCGAGCACAAGCATCCTGACATCGATAGGTATGCGCCGCAGCAGGGCCAATGTCCGGTCAACAAACGTAAGCTCGGCTGCGTGCCTGCGCAAGTAGAAGAACAGAGCGACGGTAGCAGCGACAAACATGACCAGCAGGACACATTCTTTGATCAGACGCAGGCGGATGGATGAATAATACTGCGCGTTGGAATGGATCATGCTGTATCCCTGTACGTCCTTGGGAACGGCAATCGTCCCTTCCAGCTGGTTCGTGACAAAATCCTGGTTAATCCATGTCAGCGTGCTGCGATTGGAGGTGGTACTGTTTGGAAAGCGGACCGAGTAGAGATAGGCTGATCTCAGTTCTGCTGCGGTCGGCAATTCTTTAATATTGGCGTATACATCGCCATTTTTTTTGTTGCGGATATAGTAATGAAAAGATCCTTCACGCAGAGCCAGGCTTTGCTGGATATTTTTGAATTCCTGTTCACCGGAGGAGACGATCTCCCTGATCTGGCTTTGAAAAGCTTGTTCATGCTCCTGGCGTATTTTTTGCAATTGCAGCTCGCGTTCTTTTTCCAGGGCGGCTGCTTCCTGAGGCTTGCCCTCAGCTTCCGCATGCTTGATCTGGTCGGAGAATTGCTGGGTCGTCTCTTCAAGCGCAGTCTTTACTTGTTCTTCGTAGTTTTGTTTCAAACGTTCATATTGTTCGACCCCGACTTTTTCCTCGTCGGATTGCTGCAGATAATTCGCCCGGTACTCGATATAATAATTTTTTAAAATATCCACAAACTGGCTCAGTTCATTTTCAAACAGGTCCGTGGAAAAGTAGTGATCTTCCTGCAGATAATTGGTCCGCTGCAGGATGTCTTCCGAAGTGAGAAACGAGAGGGCCGGCAGACAGACAAAGAGAAGAGCCGCCAGCGTTAGAATCAGCTTATTTTTCGATTTTGTAACCAATTCCCCATACCACCTTTAGATATTTCGGGTCCTTCGGGTTGATCTCGATCTTCTCCCGTATCCGTCTGACATGGACTGCCACTGTGTTTTCGGCGTTGAGATAGGGTTCTTTCCAGACCAGCTCGTATATTTCTTCGATGGAGAAAACCCGGCCTTTGTTTTTCATCAGCAGCTCCAGGATTTTGTACTCCGTCGGGGTGAGGCGTACTTCTTCGTCATCGACGAAGACAGTCTTGTTGGTCGTGTTGAGCACGAGCCCTCTGACGTGAATTTCATCATCATTGGCTGCATGGGTGCCCAGACTGGTGTATCGGCGCAGTTGGGATTTGACCCTGGCAACCAGCTCCATCGGATTAAAGGGCTTGGTCACATAATCGTCAGCCCCTACGGTGAGACCAAGGATTTTGTCTGTGTCCTCCGACTTGGCTGAGAGCATGATGATAGGGATGTTTTTTTCCTCGCGTATGGCGAAGGTCGTTTTGATCCCGTCCATTTTTGGCATCATGATATCGAGGATGATCAGATGCAGGTCCTCATTTTCCAGCACTTCCAAGGCTTCCAGGCCGTTCTCGGCTTTAAACACCTTGATGTTTTCATTCTTCAGGTATATTTCAATGGCGTCGCGGATTTCCGCTTCATCGTCCACGACGAGCACCTTGTATTTAGACACGTTTGCTTCCCCACCTTGTTTCCTGATTTCCGTTTGGCCCAATGGCCGCCCATCCAAAGCTACCTCTATCATACCGAGGACTTTTTACAAAAGGTCTTTGAAAATCCTTACAATATTCTTACGAAATGATTATACGCCAAAAAAAATCAACCCGCTTCACAGGGAAGGCGGGTTGGTTGGGTTGTTATGATCCGTAGCTGGCATAGGCGATGATGCCTTCATCATCGTCGAGCACCAGTTCCAGACGAGCCGCAAAGGGATCGCGATTCATATAGGTTTGCAGCCAATAGCGGATCGCTTCGATTAAATTGATTTCCACCAATATCTGCTGCCGGCCCAGTGCCTCTACTTCGGCAGAAAAGCCGTATTCCTCATCCCACATCAGTTCGACCAGAACCTCTTCGGGCTTGATTTGCTTTTTGCTGGCCACATGCATGCACACGGCATTGATAATATCTTGTTCCAGAACCGTTATCTTTTCCATGGGTTCAAATCTTCCTGTTTCTTCCGTTGATTTTTAAAGAGCTGGTAAACTTTGCGGATCAACACAAACAGGGCCACAATCGCCAGAGCGTTGATTAAAAAGCCCATGATGGAGCCAAGCATGCCCAGATCACTGAACAGGCTGCCAAACAGGAGTCCGGCCAAACCGCCGACCAACAGACCCTTCATAAAGCCGCCTTTGCTCGGAGCGGCAGTCGATGTGTTTTTGGCAGTGGTGGCATTGGTTGTGTTATTGGTATTGTTGTTCGTAGTGGCATTTACATTGGAATCAGCTTTGTTCGGCGTTGTTTTCGTTGGAGCAACCGACTTTTTCCCGGATTTGTAGCCTTTGGCATCTGCATGGTCAACGCCAAATCCGACGGGAGTCAGCAGAAGCGCGAAAGCAATGAGCAGCATCCACAGCTTTTTCATAAGCGATATGTCATCTCCTTCTCGTTTGCCTTTCTATGATATAAGTGTATGATTATTTGTCTGGATATTCAACCGGCATCACGGGCAAATCTGCTGTGTTCACAGAATGGCCTTTTTTTGACGGCTTCGGCTCAACTCGCTCGATGGGTAAAATCACTGTATTTTCCTTATTCGCAGTGTTTGCTAAATCAAGTAAAAGGTGCTATGATAAGATGTATGTTAAAAAGACATGAATACCCGGGAACGATTTTGCGGCCTCGTGCATGAGGTTTCAAGCGGAAACGGTTTTGAAGGGTTTCTTGCTTTTTATCAATTGTTTACATGAGGAGGCAACAATCGTGATCGGAAAAGTAAAATGGTTTAACGCAGAAAAGGGCTTTGGTTTCATTGAGCGTGAAGATGGTGACGACGTATTCGTACACTTCTCCGCGATCCAAGGATCTGGTTTCAAAAGCCTGGAAGAAGGACAAAGCGTAGAATTTGACATTGTGGAAGGCAACCGCGGACCACAAGCTGCAAATGTAAACAAACTGTAAATCCTTCTGATATAAAACAGGGAAAAGAGGGCTTATTCCAACTCAAGGAATACAGCCCTTTTTTTCGGTCATTTTAATGAGTAAGCTCTGTAGATTTTTGTAAAGGAGATTGACGCGCATTGGCAACATTTTATGAGTTTGGGCTCGATCATTTGGTGGCTCGGGCCCTGAGTGACATGGGCTTTGAAGAGGCCACTCCGATTCAAGAGGAAACGATTCCGACCGTCCTTCAGGGCAAGGATTTGATTGGACAGGCGCAGACCGGTACGGGAAAAACTGCGGCCTTCGGCATCCCGCTGGTGGAGCGGGTAAGTGATGAGCCGGATCTGATTCAGGCTGTCGTCCTGACGCCTACCCGGGAGCTTGCCGTCCAGGTAGCAGAAGAACTGAACAAGATCGGTCAGTACAAAAAAGTAACAGCGCTGCCTATCTACGGTGGTCAGGATATCCAGCGCCAGATTCGGGCTTTGAAAAAGCATCCGCAAATTATCGTAGCGACCCCAGGCCGGTTCATGGATCATATGAATCGCAGAACGATTCGACTGCACGGTGTGGAAATGGTTGTCCTGGATGAAGCCGATGAAATGCTGAATATGGGCTTCGTGGATGATATCAAAGCGATCCTGAAAGAGATGCCGGAGGAGCGCCAAACCCTGTTGTTCTCGGCTACCATGCCGCGTCCGATCCAGGAGATTGCCCGCAACTTTATGAAAGACCCGGTCACGATCTCGATCAAGGCGAAGGAGTTGACCGTTCCCAATATCCAGCAGCATTTCATGGAAGTTCCGGAGAAACAGAAGTTTGACGTATTGTGCCGTCTTCTCGACATTCATTCTCCCGAGCTGGCCATTATTTTCGGCAGAACCAAGCGTCGTGTCGACGAATTGTCTGAGGCCCTGAACAAACGAGGCTACGGAGCAGAAGGCATTCACGGCGATTTGAATCAGGCGAAGCGCGACAGCGTCCTGCGCAAGTTCAAAGAAGGTACCATCGAGGTGCTGGTAGCCACGGATGTAGCCGCTCGCGGTCTGGACATCAGCGGGGTTACACATGTCTACAACTTCGATATTCCGCAGGATTCGGAAAGCTATGTGCACCGGATCGGCCGTACCGGGCGTGCGGGAAAAACGGGATTAGCCATTACCCTTGTGACCCCGAGAGAAATTGACCATTTGCGTTATATTGAAAAGGCGACCAACCGCAGGATGGAGAGAAAGCCGGTTCCGACCATGGCTGAGGCGATTGAGGGCCAACAGCGTCTCACGGTAGACCGTTTGATGGAGACTGCTGGAAGCGATACCCTGAATCTGTACCGTTCGCTTGCCGAGCAGCTGCTGGAGGAGACGGATTCCGTAACATTGGTCGCAGCAGCCTTGAAGCTGCTGACCAAAGAACCAGATACCACGCCGGTTCGGTTGACCGAAGAGTCGCCGCTTCGCGTCGGCAAGAAGAAAATGATGGATTTTCCACGAGGCAGAGGTCCGCGCAGCGGTGCAAAACGGAGCGGTCCTGGTGGTGGCGGCGGCTACGCAAGAGCGGGTCATTCCAAAGGCAGAGCGCCGCAAAACAACAGAAACAGAAGAGACAGAGATCGCGACAGAGACCGAGACAGAGGGAATTTCTAGTACCCGCGCAAAACGTCGAAGTTTTGGTTCCCCGCTGAGGGGAGACGCGTTTTCACAGAAAAAAGCCGCCAAGCTGATGCCAGGCGGCTTTTCGTATATCCAAAGGAATCGATGGCCTTTCGCGTATGTTTTCCAGGGAGCGGGATCAGACCCAGCCTCTTGCCCTCATCGCTTCGGCAATGCGCTTCAGCGAGATCATGTAAGCGGCGGTGCGCAGATCTGTTTTGTACTCGTTTGCGATAGAGCGGACTGCCTGATAGGACTGCGTCATGACATCGCGCAATTTTTGATTGACCTCTTGTTCGCTCCAGTAGTAATTCATCAGGTTTTGCACCCACTCAAAATACGATACGGTTACACCGCCAGCGTTGGCGAGAATATCCGGGATGACGAGCACGCCGTTTTGATGCAGCACCTTGTCAGCATCTGGTGTCGTCGGGCCATTCGCTGCCTCTGCGATGATGCGCGCTTTGATTTTATGAGCATTTTTCCGGGTGATGACGTTTTCCAGAGCAGCCGGCACCAGAATATCAACATCCAGCTCCAGCAGCTCTTCCGGATTTTGCAGACGATAGCGGGCATCGTAATCGAGAATGGTCGAGGTGTCTTTCAGACGCTCTACCTCAGCCAGATCCAGTCCGGCGGGATTGTAGAGTGCCCCTTTGGAGTCGCTGACGGCTACAATCTTGCAGCCAAGGCCAGACAACAGATCAGCAGCGATGCGCCCGGCATTGCCGAAGCCCTGAATGGCGACGGTGGCATTTTGCAGCGGTTTGCCAGCGTCTTTGAGCGCTTCCTCGATCGTGTAGACACAGCCGCGGGCAGTCGCTTCGCTGCGTCCTTTGGAGCCGCCGATAATCAATGGTTTGCCGGTAATGACGCCAGGGCTGTAAGCGCCTTTGATGCGGCTGTAGGTGTCCATCATCCAGCCCATGATTTGCGGGTTGGTGTAGACGTCCGGAGCCGGAATATCCTTTTCGGGGCCGACGATTTCGGCGATCGCTTCCATGAAGCCGCGGCTGATTCTCTCGACTTCGGCTTTGCTGAAGTCATGGGGGTCGCACACGACACCGCCCTTGCCTCCGCCGTATGGCAGGCTGACGACGCCGCATTTGAACGTCATCCACATGGACAGGGCTTTGACTTCATCCAGCGTCACATCCGGGTGAAAGCGAATGCCGCCTTTTGTCGGTCCGATAGCATCATTATGCTGGGAACGATATCCTTCAAAAACGCGTACGCTGCCGTCATCCATTTTTACCGGGAAGGAAACGTACATCACACGTTTTGGTTTTTTCAAGATCTCGACAACGCCGCGCTCCAAGCCGAGCAATGCGGCTGCTGTTTCGATTTGCGACTGTACAATTTCATACGGGTTCAGGTTTTCTCCTGCGCTTTGTAAAACCTCCTGAGTAATGGCCATGGTTCTTCTCCCTCTCTCTATTTCTGTATTTTCTAAGTATTCTCTACATGCAAATCATTCATAGGCGAACCGTTCTTGACAAAGGAAGAACGGGTACAAAATTATTTTATCTGTCTGAATTAATCGAAACAATATAGAATGTAGATAAGATTAATGCCGAAATGAGATGAATGAACGAAAGGAGAGAGAAGAGAGGTGGAGCTGAGGCAAATTCAGTATTTCATCGAGGTGGCCAAAAGAGAACATGTGACCGAGGCTTCGCATGCCCTGCATGTAGCTCAGTCTGCTGTCAGCAGGCAGATTGTCAATCTGGAGGCGGAATTGGGGGTAAATCTGTTTATCCGGGACGGAAGAAATGTGCGGCTGACTCCAATCGGCAAGCTGTTTCTGGATCATATGGTGCAGGCGATGAAGGTAATCGACAAGGCAAAGCGCGAGATCGAGGAGTTTTTGGACCCGGAGCGGGGGACGATTCGCATCGGCTTTCCCAGCAGTCTGGCAGCCTATACGCTGCCTACCGTGATCTCAGCGTTTCGGGAGCAGCATGCCCATGTCCAGTTCCATTTGCGGCAGGGATCGTACCGGTCGCTGATTGAAGCCGTGATCAAAGGGGAGATTGACATCGCGCTGCTGGGCCCGGTGCCGAAAGAAGAAAAGCAGGTGATCTGCCATACGCTGTTCCTGGAGAAAATCGTCGCACTGCTTCCCCGGCACCATCCTTTGGCAAGAGAAAAGTCGCTCCAGCTCGGGCAACTGCGGGAGGAGGCATTTGTCCTGTTTCCGGAAGGGTTTATTTTGCGGGAATTGGTCGTCAATGCGTGCAGTCAGCTCGGTTTTCGTCCGACGGTTTCCTTTGAAGGAGAGGATATCGATGCGATCAAGGGGCTGGTTGCCGCCGGTTTGGGCGTGACGCTGCTGCCCGAGATTACCTTGACGGACAACCGGCCACGCAATACCGTCATGATCCCGGTAACGGAGCCAAGCGTGACGAGAACCGTGGGCCTTATCATCCCGGCTGACCGGGAATTGCCACCCACGGAACGTCTGTTTTGTGAGTTTTTGAAAAAATTCTTCAGTGTTTTGGAAGACTATGATATGTAGGCGAAGCCGTCTGGTTTCGCAGAAAGTACAGTGTCAGGATGGCTGACCAGATGAGGCAGATTGCGATGAGAGCCAGCTTGTGCAAAACGGGTGCGGCTTTACTCAGGATGACCACAGCCAAACCGGCAGCCAACAATCCGAGTATGGCCAGGCAAAGCCGCATCGCCGCTTTTTGCCGTTGCCCGGATGAGATCGGCAATAGGCGGATGGCGGGCGGATGGATGATCGTGCGAATATGCTGGGTCACCTGTTTTCCTGCCGCAGCAAGGCTGAGCAGACAGAGGGCGTACATCAGGACTGGTGACTGTGCCCACGCCAATATGACCAGTGCGACAGCAGACAGTCGCAGGTAGATCGCAAAGGTTTCACCTGTTCGGATCACATGCCGCACCAGCAGGAAGAGGTAGGCATCCCTTTTGGCCCCGGTCAAGCGATCAAATAGATAGACAGCCCAGGCTCTGCCGCGAACTTTTTTGCGCTTGTGAGGTACGTCGATAAACAGGTTCAGTACGCTGTAGTACAGGTCAATCCTCCGGTTTTCCCGCTCGATCAGCTCAAGCCAGGGCAGGTGGTACCTGGCGGAGCCGGCCGCGGCCTGGATGGTTAGAATAGCCATGAGCAGAAGCGAGCCGCCCAAATAGAGGTAGGAACTCGTCCACAGTCCGTACAAAAAGAGCGAGACGAGCACCCACCTGATCAGGAGCAGCAAAAGTGAGTCGCGTTTGAGGCGCAGATGACGCCAATGCAGGTCGACACTCCACGCTTTGAGCACGAGCAAGCAGACCGCCAGCAGCAGAATGCTCTGTGGCGACCGGGCCGTCTGGACGTACAACGGGTTGACGATGGCAGCAAGCAGCAGCATGCTGGCCAATTGGAGCAGGAGACTGTAAAGAAAAGCAGAGCGAAGATAACTCACCATAGGATAGGGTGAGGGTGCCAGCAGGGCAAGATCTGCTTTTCGCAGGAATGTCCGAACAGAGGCAGGAGCTACCAACCCTGCTGTCAACAGGGCGGCGGCAAGCTGCGTCCAGATGGTGGCGGACAGGGAGTCGGTTGTCTTCGTATAAAGGAAGGCTGCTGCAAAGTAAAGCACGGCCAGCCCCAAAGAATTACTGCCGGAAACGGCCTGCTTGGCGTACCGAATCCCCGTTTTCCAGGCCGCTTGACAGCGTGAGGAAAAAAGTGGGTCCAACGTCATCCTGATCACCTCCGCACGACCGACAGAAACAGATCGTCCAGAGAAGCCTGCGGCAGGCCGGCTTGACTGCGCATCTCGGGCAGCGTGCCATAGAGGGCGATCCTTCCATCGTGAACGACGACGAAGCGATCCACGTAGGTTTCTGCCAGCCCCAGCACGTGGGTGGACAACAAAATGGCAGTCCCCTCTTTTTTTAGCTCGGTCAACTGGCCGAGAAGGGTCTCCGTCGCCAGCGGATCGAGGCCGACAAACGGCTCGTCAACTACCAAGACATCAGGCTTTACGAGAAAAGCACAGAGGATCATCACCTTTTGCCGCATGCCTTTGGAAAAGGAGCTGGGGAAATGATGCGCTCTGTGTGCAAGCCGAAACAGCTCCAGCAGTCTTTCGGCACGCTCCTGGAAGGGCTGTTCCTCCATTTGGTACGCGCGGGCCATAAACTGCAGATGCTCCCAAAGGGTCAACTCCTCATACAGCTCGGGTGTCTCTGGGACGTAAGCCAAAAGCGGCTGCCGATCCGTGGAGAAGCTGATCGTGCCAGAGCTGGGCTGCAAAAAGCCGAGTACATGCTTTAAAATCGTGCTTTTTCCAGCCCCGTTCAAACCAATCAGACCCACGATTTCGCCAGCCTGTACGGTAAAAGAGATATCGTGAATGGCAGGTTTTCCTGCCGTGTAGCCGCCCGTAATCCTCTCTAGTGTAAGCAATGGGTTCACCTCGTCGTCCATCATTTTTCCATATTACGGATAGGTTTTCCTTTATCATATCACGAATGAGGAAAAAGGCCGAACGGCGAGGCTGTGGGCTGTCTTTTTTGTTACACCAGCAAAAAGGTCAACGTCGACAACAACACCGAGGTAATGGTCATGGCAATCAGCGGGCGAGAGGCTTTCGTTCGCAAATCGCGCAGGTTTACATTCAGACCCAGACCGACCATGGCCATCGTCAAAACAAAGGTGGTCAGGCTGGCAATTCCGCTGTTGAAGCTCTCGGAAACCGGGATTTGTTTGCCCAGAACATAGCTTCCGAACACACTCATGACAATAAACCCGATCAGGAACCAAGGGAATTCAATCCGGGTGCCTTCTTTCAGCTTGCCCGAGCGCTTCATCCAGTACATCAGCACAAAACAAAGCGGAACGAGCAGGAGGACACGGCCCAATTTAGCCAAAAGACCGAGCGCAAGTCCGTCTGGTCCAGCCGGTGCGGCGGCCAGTGCTACGTGTGCGATCTCGTGCAGACTCACGCCTGACCAGGTGCCGTATTCGATCGCAGACAAAGGCAGGAACGGCCGCAGGATGGTGTAGGCGATGGCAAAAATGGTACCGACAAGGGCGATGATGCCGACCCCGATCGCTGTATCCTCGTCTTTGGCCTTGATGATAGGCGATACGGCGGCGATGGCAGCAGCCCCGCAGACACCCGTACCGACCCCGAGCAGCATAGACAGGGACATATCGGCCTTGAGCCATTTGGCGAGCAAAAGTGTCAGGCAAATAGCAAAGATAATCACTCCGGCATCGTACAGCAAAAGGCCTAATCCATCATGCAGCACCACATCAATATTGAGCTTCAGCCCGTACAGGATAATCGCCAGGCGGAGCAGCCGTTTGGCGGAAAACTGAATGCCCGAGCGAAGGGCTTCGGGATATCCCCAGATTTGGCGGTAGGCGACTGCGATCAGAATGGCGCAGGCTAGCTGACCGACGCGGTTAAAGCCGGGAATTTGCGCCAGCCCGTAGCCCAGCATAGCGACGACAAAAGTAAAGGCAATGCCGCCAAGCCAGAGCTGGCCCGCTTTGGCATTCTTCGCTTTGGCGGAAGAGGGGTGAGCGCGTGCCGCTTGCTGCTCGACAGACAAGCTTTCTTTCAACTGCGTTGACATGAGATCATCTCCGTTGTTTGGTATAAGGTTCTACATGTGTGCTAACTTCAGCATAAGACAGAATGATGAATAAGAAAAATAAATCATTATGATAAATACGATAAGTAAATGGGTATGATAGAAAGAAGATGATTGGGGAACAGAAAGGGGAGGCCGTGTGGATCAACCATTACTTGTTTTTGTGACTGTCGCGGAAATGCAAAATTTCTCCCGTGCTGCAGAACAGCTTCACATGACGCAGCCGGCTGTCAGCCAGCATATTGCGGCACTGGAGCGGCAGCTCGGCACACGGCTGCTGGAGAGAAGCAATAAATACGTTCGTCTCAACAAAGCGGGCGAAATCGTCTATCACCATGCCAAAGAGATTCTCGGACTGCATGCGCGAATGACTGATCTGGTCAACGATCTTCTGCACACTCCGAGCGGCAACCTGGTGATCGGATCAAGCTATACGTTTGGAGAATATGTACTGCCCCACGTCATCGCACGCATGCGCAGTCTCTACCCGATGATCAAGCCGACGATCTCGATTCACAATACCAAGGAAATTGTGGAGCTGATCGGCAGTCGCCAGTTGGATGTAGGGATTGTCGAGGGCGAGTGCCGGGACGAGAAGCTATGCATCGAGCCTTTTGCGGATGATGAAATGCAGCTGATCGTCTCGCCTCATCATCGACTGGCGGGGAAAGAAACGGTGAAGCCCGAGGAGTTGGAGGAAGAGACATGGATCGTCAGGGAAGAAGGATCAGGGACGAGGGAAGCAGCGGAAAAAATGTTTGACCGTCTGGATGTTCATCCACAGAATCTGATGGAATTTGGCAGCACCCAGATTATTAAGGAATCCGTAGAGGCTGGACTGGGGATCAGTCTGCTGTCAACCTGGGCGATTCGCAAAGAACTGAAGCTGGGAACGCTTTGCCTGGTGCGGCTGCAGGAAACGCCAGTCAGGCGGAAGTTTTCTGTCGTGACCCAGGCCAATCAATTTCGCACGAAGGCACTGGAGCTCTTTCTGGAGCTGCTGCGAAATCACGAGGCTTTGCCCGGCTCGGCAGACCGGTACAAATAAATACCTGCCTCTCGTGAACGGTTTGGAGGCGTATATTGCAAAAGGACAATGTGCCTGGAAAATGGCCGACAAAAGAAAAAGCTGCGAAAATCGGAAAATGAGGAGAGGCGTAGATCTGATCGGGTCCGCAGGTCCGGAGATTGCAGGAGGAGTCGAAGAAAACGCTTGCATTTTTGATCAGGCTATAATAAAGTGGTTACACAGGAAGTAATCAGAATTTACTCACTCTTTTCTGCTTTTCGGAAGTGAATAAAAAAGGCAAAGGTGCCAGTAACACAAGGGTGGAAGCCCGCGTGTTTCGGCACCTTTTTTGCGTTCTTCGGCAAAAGGTTGGTGCCTCAACCGGAAAGGAGCGTGACAGGCATGGACAAACCGATCAGAGCAACGCCGCTGTCTGTGCGGCTGATACCAAATGTTGATCCGCGACTGGCAGAGAAACTGGGTGTTGCTCCCCATCTGAAAAGCTTGGGACTGCTCACCTCGACGATTGACGATGTCGGCTACACTGCAATCGACGAAGCGACAAAAAAGGCAGCCGTCGAGGTCGTATACGCCCGCTCATTTTACGCGGGCTCGGCCCATGCGTCAGGTCCGTTGTCAGGAGAATTCATCGGCGTGATCGGAGGGGCGACGCCTTCTGAGGTGGAAAGCGGTCTCGATGCAGCGATTTCCTTTATGGAGAGCGGCGCTTGCTTCTACTCATTAAACGAAGAAGGAACGCACGCCTACTACGCGCATGTCGTTTCCCGGACGGGCAGCTACCTTTCCCAGGTAGCAGGCATACGGGAAGGCGAACCGCTGGCTTATCTGATCGCCCCGCCGCTCGAAGCGGTGTACGGTCTCGATGCGGCACTCAAAGCGGCAGACGTCACACTGCAGCAGTTTTTCGGCCCGCCGACAGAGACTAACTTCGGAGGAGCGCTCCTGACTGGCAGTCAGTCAGCATGTACCGCGGCGGCTCAGGCATTTGCCGATGCGGTGCGCAGTGTGGCGAAGCAACCAGTAAAACGATAGGGCGGGAGGAAACGTAAATGCGCGCACATGCTTATGCGCTTGGCATGATAGAGACTTGGGGATTTCCGGCGCTGGTGGCTGCTGCAGACGCCGCAGCAAAAGCAGCAGATGTCCAAGTGGTCACGTACGAAGGAGCAGATGCCGGTATCGTCACCGTGTACGTCATCGGGGATGTCTCATCGGTACAGGCCGCCGTGGACGCGGGTGCTGAGGCAGCTAAACGGGTAGGAAGGCTGCTGCACTCCCACGTCATTCCCCGTCCGGACGAGACCGTGCCGCTGATGATTCAAAAGAAGTTCAACCAGCAGAACGCGGCAAGATACGACGCACCCAAACAACAGGAGGCTGAGCAGTCTGGCGTTGATATCCCCACTGTTTCAGAGCTGCAAGGGATGACGATCAACGATTTAAGAAAGCTGGCCCGTTCTTATACGGATTTCTCCCTGTCTCCACAAGAGATTCACACGGCGAAAAAAGAAGATTTGCTTCGCCTCTTGGAAGAAAGACGAAACGAGGGAGGTGAGCCCACAGCATGATGCTGGATGCTGATTTGTATTCGGTACAGGAGGTGCGAAACTGCCTGTCCCAGGCCAAAGAAGCGCAGGCAAAGCTTGCAGCCTTCAGTCAGGAACAGGTGGACGCGATCATCGCGGCGATGTCCAAGGCCGGAGAGGAAGCAGCGCATCGCTTGGCGGCTCTCGCGGTGGAAGAGACCGGTTTTGGAAATGTGCCGGACAAACGGACAAAAAATTGGTTTGCGGCCAAGCAGGTCTATGAAGCGATCAAAGATCAAAAAACGGTGGGCTTGATCGGGAAAGATGCGGAGAGCAAGGTCTGGGAGGTTGCCCAGCCTGTAGGAATTGTGGCGGGAATCGTCCCTTCCACCAATCCGACCTCTACGGTTATCTTCAAGTCCTTGATCGCGCTGAAGGCAGGAAACGCCATTATTTTCAGTCCGCATCCCTCGGCGGCAGCCTGTACACGGGAAGCGGCCAGAGTAATGGCCGAAGCGGCCGTCCGTGCAGGAGCACCGGAAGGACTGATTCACTGCATCACCCAACCGACACTGCAAGCCACCCAGGAATTGATCGGGCACAAGCTGACCGATCTGATCCTGGCAACGGGAGGCACGGCGATGGTGAAAGCGGCCTACAGCTCCGGAAAACCTGCCTATGGGGTGGGACCTGGAAATGTGCCAGTCTACATTCACCACACGGCAGAGGTGGGGCTGGCGGCCAAGCGGATTGTACAGAGCAAGACGTTTGACTATGGCACGATCTGTGCGTCTGAGCAGGCCTTGGTCGTCGACGAAGCGATTCAACGACAGGTGATTGCCGCCCTGCAGCGGGAAGGCGCCTATTTTCTCAGCGAACAGGAAAAAGAAAAGATCGCGTCCGTCATCATGAAAAACGGGGCGCTGAACGCTGCGATTGTCGGCCGTTCCCCGCAAGTGATCGCGGAGCTGGCAGGGATCAAGATTCCTGCGGATACCCGGGTGCTGATTGGAGAAGAAACACAGGTGGGCAAGGCGTTTCCGCTATCGGTAGAAAAGCTTTCCCCGATTCTGGCCTTCTACACGGTTCAGGATTGGAGGGAGGGGGCGAAGCGTTGCCGGGAGCTGCTCGAGCTGGGAGGACTCGGTCATACGCTGGGCATCCACGCACAGGATGAAGCGGTGATTACGGCATTTGGGCTTGCTCAGCCAGCATCCCGGATTGTCGTCAATACCGGCACCACCTTTGGCGGGATTGGCGCGACGACGGGAATTTTACCCTCACTGACACTGGGCTGCGGCTCTTTTGGCAACAACATTACATCGGACAACATCGGTCCGCAGCATCTGTTCAATCGAAAGCGTATCGCGTTTGGCATTCGTGAAATGCCTGCTGCCCAAAAGGAGGATACAGCAGATACAGCGGCATCGGCCAAAGTAGAACCAAAGCCTGCCGGGCAGGCGGTGTCTACGCTGCAAGGCGGACTGAGCCGTGAGGAGATCAAAGAGATCATCAAAGCGGTGTTGGTCGACATGAGTGCCAAACCATAATTCACAAGCAGCACAAAAAAAATGTGAACCGAGGAGGAAACGAGAATGGCAGGAGAAATGGCAGCATTGGGCATGGTGGAAACAAAGGGTCTGGTGGGCGCAATTGAGGCGGCAGACGCGATGGTAAAGGCGGCCAATGTAAAACTGATCGGCAAGGTGCATGTCGGCGGAGGTCTGGTCACGGTGATGGTACGAGGGGATGTAGGAGCGGTCAAGGCTTCGACAGATGCTGGGGCAGCCGCGGCAGAAAAAGTCGGCGAGCTGGTTTCGGTTCACGTCATTCCGCGCCCGCACGGCGATATTGAACTGATTTTGCCAAAGCTCGAAGGGTAATCCCGGATGGCTGTGATTACAGAAACATCCTTGCGAGCCTTGCATAAGACAGGCATCCCCAACCCCTTTTTGCTGGAAAAGGGGGATAAATTAACCCCGGCCGCCGCCGATTTTTTAAAGGGAAGAGGGATCGAAGTGAAGACGTCAGGAGAACATCTGCAACCATCCGTTCAGGAACAGCCGGAGCGCTATATTCCGGTAGGAGTGTCCAACCGGCATGTTCATCTCTCGCCGGAGGATGTGGAGACACTCTTCGGTCCCGGCTACCAGTTGACCCCTCTTCGCGAGCTGTCCCAGCCCGGCCAGTTTGCCTGCCAGGAGACGGTGACCATAGTCGGTCCCAAAGGCTCCCTGCACGGAGTCCGGATTCTGGGACCGGCTCGGGGCGTCTCCCAGGTGGAAATTTCCCGGACAGACAGCTTTCAGCTGGGTGTGAACGCGCCGGTGCGAATGTCAGGTGATCTGGCAGGGACGCCCGGACTGATCCTGGTGACGGCAAAAGGATCGCGTGTGCTGGAATCCGGCGTGATCGTGGCCAAGCGGCATGTGCACATGTCTGTAGAGGAGGCAGCCGAATATCAGGTAAAGGACGGCGATACGCTGATCCTTCAGACGACCAGCGAGCGGCCAATTATCTATCCCGACGTGGTGGTGCGGGTGAATCCGCGCTTCTCTCTCGATTTTCACGTCGATTTGGATGAGGGAAATGCGGCCCATCTGAAAACGGGTGACCGGGTACAGGTCATAGGCAAAAACGGCCAGTTGTTTACCCGTCAAGGGAGGTAGGACACCATGGATATCCGAGAAATGGTGGCATCCATCACGAGAGAGATCCTGCAATCAATGAATGAGGCAAAGACAGAGCCGTCGCCGCGCGTCCTGTACGTCTTTTGTGACAGTCAGGCGCACGAGGCTTTTGCCGATCATTTTATCCAGTTAAAAAATCACGGTATTTGCCACGACCTTCTCTTTTTGGACGGAGAGACCTCTTGCTGGCTGGGCATGCACAAGATCGAGTGCGGGGGAGCAGGGAAGATCATCGCCGCTGACGAGTACGCACCGGTCCCTCTCGAAGTACCGAAAGACTATGACGGCATCGTGATACCGGAAATCGACCTGGACAACGCTGCCCGCGTGGCGAGTGGCATGAAAGGGACGATCAAGGCGGAAATCATTTTTTCCGCTCTGGTGACCGGAAAGTTCGTCCTGGTCGGCTCTGATGTACCGGGAATCAAGCGGGCGGACCGGCGCACATTGGCGACGTTAACTCTCCCCGCCGCGTACGAAAAGCGGTTTCACCGGCATGTGCAGGAGATGAAGGAGCTGGGCGTAGAGTTTGCCGAGCAGAAGCGATTGGCAGACCGAGTCATCGCCAGGCTGAACGCTGTCCGGAAAAAGGCGGAGGGAGTCTCGGAAAAGCCGGTGCTAACCCCGCTCGATGAGACAGAAGCCGTCTTTACCGGCCGCCTGCTTACGGCAGATTGGGTCCGGTCACAGCCCCAGCTCCAGGGGACGACCCTGCAAGTCAAACAGGGAACGATTGTTTCGCCGCTGGCGGTGGACAGCTTGCGTGAGCGGGGAATCACACTCTCCTACCTGGGAAAAGGGTGATCACATGTTTTTGGGAAAAGTGATTGGCAGCGTATGGGCCACCCAGAAAGAAAGCGGGATGGAAAATCTGAAGCTGATGGTGGTCCAGCCCATCGATTGGCGGGGACTGGAAAATGGCCAGACGGTGATTGCGGCGGACCGGATCGGAGCAGGGATCGGCGAGCAGGTGATCGTCTCCAGAGGAACACCAGCCCGGATTCTGTTTGGGTCCAACAGTGTGCCGATTGATGCCGCTATCGTTGGAATCGTGGATTCATTCGAGGTGCCGGGAGTAAGCGAGGAGGAGGGATAGGCGATGGAACAGGAACGCTCTCGCGTCATCCAGGAGTTCGTGCCGGGAAAGCAGGTGACGCTGGCACATGTGATTGCCAACCCTGATCAGATGCTGTACACCAAGCTGGGAATCGCGGAAGCGGGGGCGATCGGGATTCTGACCCTCACTCCGACGGAGACAGCCATTATCGCCGCCGATATCGCCACCAAAGCGGCCAATGTAGAGCTGGGCTTTCTCGACCGCTTTACCGGATCATTGATCGTCGTGGGAGACGTCTCTGCGGTCGAAATGGCGGTGGAGGCAGTCAATCGCGTCTTGCATGAAAAACTGCGTTTTACACCGGCGCTGGTGACGAAGTCATGAAAAAACGGGTGATGATTATCGGAGCGATTCAGGCAGGCAAGTCTTCTCTGGTCAAAGCGCTGTTCAACGATGAGCAGCCGGCGAGAAAAACGCAGGCTTTGGAGTATCGTGACTGGCTGATCGACACGCCGGGTGAGTACAGTGAAAATCCGATGTATTACCGGACGCTGATGGCCACGTCGCTGGAGGCAGGAGCAATCCTGATGGTACAGGATGCTACGCGTGAGAGGAATTACTTTCCGCCCGGGTTTTCCACAGGTTTTCCCCAGCCGTGCATCGGAGTCATCACCAAGATCGATCATTCCACTGCCGATGTGTCCCGAGCAGAACGGTTTCTTCGCCAGTCACTCGGTGATGCGCCTGTGTTCGCCACTTCCTCCTTTACCCGGGAAGGCATTGCGGAGCTGATCGAGCACTTGAAAAATATGGAGATTGTCTAGTTCACCTTTTCGTCCAAGAAATTTTATGAGAAAATTTTAAAAACTCGTACCTATTATCGGACGATAAAGAGGGATTGGATGCAAACCTTACAAGAGCTGTGTCAATCAAAAACCACATTGCGCGAGGAAGAGATTCAGATTTTGGCTGATTTGGCCGGCAAGCTGCAAATTTTTTCGAACCTGTATCAGGCGGATATGTTCATCGACTGTCTGACGGCAGACCGCAGCTCGGCACTGGTCGTAGCACAGGCTTCTCCCCAAACGGCCAAATCCCTGTACAGAGGCTCGGTCGTGGGACAACTGGCTACTGCGATCAACGAACCGGCTGTCATGTACTGTCTGACCACAGGCAAATCAGTGATTGGCTCCCGAGGCGTTTCCCAGGAGCAGGTCGTGATGCGGCAAAGCGTTACGCCGATCTGCAACGCGCAAGGGGAAACCATCGGCACGCTGATCACGGAGCAGGATATCTCCAAGCAAGTCGAGCAAGAGCGAAGTGTTGAACTGCTGAAGGAGACGACCGAGCATCTCAGTGAAACCCTGATGCAGTTTGCCGAACCAGACATGCCGATCTCGTCGCTGCTGCACGAAGGCATGATTCTGTTTGATGCACAGGGGCAGGTCACATACGCCAATCGCCGCGCGGTTGAGCTGTTATCGTCAATCGGGTATCCCCTCCCGGAAAAAGGGGAGAGTGTGGAGCGGATCTTTTCCTGGCTGCTCACACCGGAAAGCTTCGTTCGGAGCGGCGGCTTTATCCAGGAGGAGCTGTCGCGGGGCAAAATCTTTCTCCTGATGAAGGCGGTGCTGGTCGCGCACAAACCAGATGACAGAGGGGGGATTGTCCTTTTGCGAGACATCTCTGACATCCGGGAAAAGGAAAAGCAGCTGATGATCAAATCGGCGGTCATCAAAGAGATCCACCATCGAGTGAAAAACAATCTCCAAACCATCTCCAGTCTGCTGCGACTGCAAATGCGCCGCTCACAATCAGCAGAGATTGAAAAGGTATACCGGGAAAGCATCAACCGGATCAGCAGCATTGCGATTATTCATGAATATCTGGCCCAGGACGGGCTGGAGCAAATCGATTTTCAAGATATCTTAACCAAAATCGCGAAAACAATCGTCTCGTCGATGAGGCGTTCCGAGCAGGACATACAAGTAAGCATTACGGGGGAATCCGTGTTTTTGCCGTCCAGCAAGGCCACCTCTTTTGCCTTGATTGTGACGGAGCTGATTCAGAACTGCATGATTCATGGATTTCGGGATCGACAGCAAGGAAATATCATCGTATCGCTTGTTCCCAAGGACGATTTTGTCAGCCTGTCCGTAACCGATGACGGCATCGGCATCGATGAAACGGAACAATTCCTGAAAAAAGGCCATTTGGGGCTGAAAATCGTGGACACGCTGGTCAAGGAAGATCTGGAGGGAAGCATTCATTTCAGGAACTCGGGCAATGGAACAGAGGTGACGATTCTCTATCCGCTGCATAAGGGAGATGAACAGGATGACACAGCCGAAAATTTTGCTCGTTGACGATGAACCCATTATTCGCATGGATTTGCGGGAAATGCTGGAGGGGGAAGGGTATCTGGTCGTGGCGGAAGCCAAGAATGGGGAAGAGGCCGTAGCGCAAGCCCATCGGCACAAGCCGGATCTGATCATCATGGATGTGAAAATGCCCGTCCTCAATGGTATCAAGGCGACCAATATCATTCGTTCCTTTTCAGACTGTTCGATTCTGCTGCTCACGGCGTACAGTCAGCGGGAGCTGGTCCGGGATGCCCGCAAAGCAGGAGTGACGGCCTACCTGGTCAAACCGGTCTCTGAAGAAGACCTCATCCCGGCTGTGGAGATTGCATTGAGCCAAAAGGAAAAAGTAGCGGCACTCAAAAAAGACATTCATGAAATCAAACAGAAGATGGAGGATCGCAAAACCATCGAGAAGGCGAAAGGGCTCATCATGAACCACCACGCTCTTGAGGAAGAGGTCGCCTACAAATGGATGCAGCGTATCAGCATGCAGCGTCGCATGCCCCTGGTCAAGCTGGCGGAGGATATTCTCTCCGGCAACCAGGTGTACTCTCCGTCTGTGTAGAGCAAAGGGCAAGCTCTCTTATTGCAATCGTCTCTTTGGCCAAATGAATCACAAAGCAAAGGCGCTTTGACAATCAGCCGGATTCTACTCTCCATCCGGTGATTTCCAAGCGTCTTTTTTTCGTATGCGACTGCTTTCTTCGTATGCCACTGCTTTCAAGGAGGTTCATGATGGATGAACAATGGATCCAAAGCGTGGGAATAGACGTCGGGACGAGCACGACAAAGATGATCGTGAGTCGGCTCAGGCTGGGGAGGATGTCCAGTACATTTTCGCTTCCCCGCTATCAGATCGTGGAGCGCCAATTGCTGTACGCAAGCCCCGTTCACACCACTCCGCTGCGCGGCTGGGACGAGATTGACGCAGACGGAATCGGGGCGATCATGCAAAGAGAGTATGAGCAGGCGCAGATCAGCCTGGGCGAGATTAAATCGGGTGCGGTGATTATTACAGGAGAAACCGCAAGCAAAAAGAATGCCCAGCATATTCTGCACCTGTTGGCTGAAAAGTCCGGCGACTTTGTCGTCGCTACTGCCGGAGCCGATCTGGAAGGCGTGTTGGCAGGCAAAGGCGCAGGAGCAGAAAAACGCTCGGTCGCCATCCAGGGGAGGATTGCCAACGTCGACATCGGAGGCGGGACAGCCAACGCTGCTCTCTTTTACCGGGGCAAGGCTGTGGCCACCGTCACCTTTCATGTCGGCGGCCGTTTGGTTCGTCTGAGTGAACAGGGGGAGGTGCAGTATGTTTCCCCACATATTCAGGCGTGGATGCAGGCAAAGGGGGTATCAATCGCCGCGGGCGAGCAGCTCACCAATGAACGACTGCGTGATTTTTCCACGCAGATGGCCCGCAGCATGCTGGACTATCTCAGCGGCAGGGAACGGAGCTTGTCAGGACTTCTGGTGCTGGGAGCACCGCTGCCCGAGGGAATGACACCGGATGAGCTTTCCATCTCGGGCGGGGTCGGTCAGCTCATGGCATCACCCGAACCAAAGACCATCCGCGAGGCGTGCCGCTACGGTGACTTTGGGCCGATGCTGGCGTACGCCCTGAAGCGGGAGCGGGAGGCCGGAAATTACCCGGTGAACTGGATCGATCCGGAACAAACCGTGCGGGCCACTGTGATCGGGGCCGGCATGCAAAGTACGGAGATCAGCGGCTCCACTGTTCACATCAAGCCGGAGCTGCTGCCGCTTCGCAATGTGCCGATCTTGAAGCTGGAGCTTACGGAAAAGCAACTGTCTGATCCGCAGCAGCTTTGCGGTGAGATTGAAAATATATACGCTCTGGGACAGCGATTGTTTGAGAAGACGACAGGCAGTCCATTTGCCCTCGCTCTTTCAGGCATCAGCTATTGTTCTTACGCTTTGCTGCAGACCATCGCGGAGAAGCTGTCCCAGCAGTACAAACAGAAATTTGCGGAGAGTCGCATCATGATCGTCATTTGCGAGACGGATATGGCCAAAGCTCTCGGTCAGGCGCTGGCTCTGCGCTGCCAGGGCTTGCCGGAAATCATCTGCATCGATCAGGTTCGCGTCGAATACGGCGATTATATCGATCTGGGAGAGCCTGTTTCCGGGAGCATCATCCCGGTGATCGTCAAAACGCTGGCATTTGATGAAGCGCCGCAAAAAGGGGGGTAACCATGCTGACAAAAACAACCGTTCTGGGGCAAACCTATCAATTTGGCAGCGTCAAAGAGATTTTCGCCAAGGCAAATGAAGAGAAATCAGGGGACCAGCTGGCGGGCATCGCCGCGCAGGATGCCCGGGAGCGGATAGCTGCCAAACAGGTGCTGGCTGATCTGACGCTGGCGGACATTCGCAACAATCCGCTGCTTTCTCCCGAGGAAGACGAAGTCTCGCGGGTGATTGAAGAAGGCATCAATGAGAAGATCTACAACGAAATCAAAAACTGGAGCGTAGCCGAGCTGCGTGAATACATTCTGAGCCATCAGACAGGAGAGAGTGGGATCAGGCGCCTCAGCCGCGGGCTGACCAGTGAGATGATCGCCGCGACGGCCAAGCTGATGTCCAATCTGGATTTGATCACGGCCGCGGCCAAGATCCGAAACATTACGCATTGCAACATCGCGATCGGCCAGCCGGGCGTGCTGGCAGCCCGGGTCCAGCCCAACCATCCGGCCGACAACGTGCAAGGCATCAAAGCGGCAATCTACGAGGGACTCAGCTACGGGATTGGCGATGCAGTCATTGGCATCAATCCGGTTATCGATACAGCGGACAGCGTAAAAGACATTTTGGAAATGACAAAAGATGTGATGCAGAAATGGAGCATTCCCACGCAAAACTGTGTCCTGGCGCATGTCACGACGCAGATGCGGGCGATTCGCCAGGGAGGACCGGCCGATCTGATGTTCCAGAGTTTGGCCGGATCGGAAAAAGGCAACCGCGCCTTCGGGATCGATGTGGATTTGCTCGATGAAGCTGACGACCTGATGCGTCGTGAAGGCACCTCGACAGGACCGAACTTCTGGTACTTTGAGACGGGACAGGGATCGGAGCTTTCCTCCGAAGCTCATTTTGACATAGATCAGGTGACGCTGGAGGCGCGCTGCTACGGTTTGGCCCGAAAATACAACCCGTTTATCGTCAATACCGTGGTTGGCTTTATCGGTCCGGAGTACTTGTATGACAGCAAACAGGTGATCCGCGCCGGTCTGGAGGATCACTATATGGGGAAATTGCACGGCCTGCCGATGGGCTGTGACGTCTGCTATACCAATCATATGAAGGTCGATCAAAATGACATGGACAATCTCGGGATTCTCTTGGCAGCGGCGGGTGTCAACTTTGTGATCGGGGTGGCGATGGCAGATGATGTCATGCTGAACTACCAGTCCACGAGCTTTCACGACATCGCAGCTTTCCGAGAGGTGCTTGGATTGAGACCAGCTCCCGCGTTTGAAAGCTGGCTGGAAAAAATGGGGATCATGGAAAACGGCAAACTGACTTCGCTCGCGGGCGACCCTACGATTTTTATGTAGGAAGGGAGGGAAAGAAGGATGGGACAACAGCTAGATTACCTGGTCGATCAGGTCCTGGCACAACTGGAAAAAAGGCTGGGCGAAATGAGCGGGAATGCGTCCGCAGCTCAGGGATCGGCGATCAATCCGGCGGGCGCTGAAAGGAAAACGGGAACGAAAGCGGGGAGCAGGGCCGAAAGTGTGGCGGAAAGTAACGCGGAACACAAAGCAGAAGGCAAAACGGAAAGCGACGCTGAACGACAATTCCCAAGCCAAGCAGAAAGCACGGCGGAAAGTTCTTCGATCGAAGCGGTACAAACGCCGCTTACGGCTGACGCATCAGCCTCGCGCGCACAGATCCCTCACCCGAAATGGCAGGAAGGCTTGCAGGAGCTGCTCGAGAGCACACCCGCCCGGATCGGGGTATGGAGGACTGGCGTCCGTCCGTTGACCAAAACCATGCTTCAGCTTCGCCGCGATCATGCGGCTGCTGTGGATGCTGTGTATGGCGAGGTCGATCAAGCGATTCTGGAAGCGTTCTCGTTGTTCTCGGTAGAGACCCAGTACGATAACATCGAAAATTACCTCAAGCGGCCTGACATGGGACGCATCATCAACGAGGAAGGGGTAAGGCTGATCGAGGAGCGCTGCCAGAAGCGCCCGCAGGTGCAAATCATCGTCTCGGACGGACTGAGTGCCAGTGCTGTCGATGCCAACCTGCGGGATGTACTGCCCTCCCTCTATGATTCTTTGAAAAGCTACGGCCTCAGCTGGGGGACGCCCTTCTTTGTCAAAGGGGGACGGGTGGCCAGCATGGATCACATCGGAGAAATCCTGCAGCCCGAGGTGCTGGTGCTTCTGATCGGGGAGCGTCCCGGCTTGGTAACGGCCCACTCGATGAGCGCCTACATGTGCTATCGCCCGCGCAAAGGGATGGTGGAATCGGAGCGCACTGTCATCTCCAATATCCATCGGCAGGGGACATCCCCCGTAGAGGCTGGCGCCCATATCGGAACGATACTGAGCAAAATGCTGGAGCAAAAAGCAAGCGGCGTGAAGCTGGTTTTATGAGTGGTGACAAGACCGTTCGGGAATATGCCCGGACGGTCTTTTTTCACTTCTGCCAAAAAAGGGTATGATGGTAGCAAGAAAAATGAGCGAAGGGGGCGGCAAACGTGGCGAATGATCCGTTAACCGTCGAACAGTTAATGCATCTGCCCGCTTTTCAAGGCGCCAAAATCATGGCGGGGATCGAGGGCATGAAAAATGAAATCTATTACGTGGACAGCATGGAAATCCCCGATCTGACCGGATGGCTGCGTCCCCATGAGTTAATCATCACAACAGGCTATGCTCTGCGCGATGAGCCCTTTTTGCTCAGCCGTTTGCTGGAGGAGATGCACCGGGTCGGAGGATCGGCCATCGCGATCAAGACCAAACGCTTTCTGCAGGAGATTCCGGAAGAGGCTTTGCGGAAAAGTGATCTGTACCGTATCCCGCTCATCGATATTCCGGCCGAAATTCCCTATATTGATCTCACGCATTCCGTGATGGAAAACATCCTGAATCGTCAACTCGCCGTGATGCGTGGCGTCCATGAAATAAATCAGCAGTTTACCCATATGGTGCTGAACCGGCGTACGCCCGAGCTGGTCGTGCTGCTCGGAAAACTCCTGCATGGGGAAGTGGCGGTGCTGAATACAGAGGGTGAGGTGGTAAACAGTACCGCACATTTTACCGCCGAGAGAATCGCAGACAAACGGCCAATTCAGGTGAACAACCGAGCGGTCGGCTACGTGGCGCTGACCCGAATTGTCGATCAGCAGGACCGATTCGGCCAGATGTGTCTGGATCAGGCCGTGACGGTATTGGCGATAGAATTTACGATACGCCAATCTCTCCAGTTGCAGCGGGAACGGGAACAGGAGTCTTTTCTGGTAGAGCTGTTATCCGGAACAGCCGGTCAGGAGGAATTGCTGCGTTATCGGGCCAAACAGGTTGGCATCCCGCACGTTGGCCAGCAATACGTGATGATGATTGCTTTGAGTGATCCGAATTTGGACCAGCAGAAGAAAGAAGAGCTGCTGCTGACCTTATTGAACAAGATCAACCAAGGAGAGAAACCGTATCGAAAAGGTGTGTTGATTAACGATCAGTTAGCGGTTATCTGTGCAACGACGCAAACGGATGTCGCCGGACAGAGGGAAGAGGCCAAACACTATCTGGAAAACTGGATCGGCGGCACCATGGAGCAGGACGTTTACAAAGAATGGCGCTGCGGTCTGGGATGCATCCATGAAAAACTGGAGGATCTGCGTCTCAGCTACCGGGAAGCGAAACGGGCACTGCAGATAGGCAGTCTGATTCATCCTGCGCAGTCGGTGGTTCATTTCGAAGATATTCTGGTAGAGGATCTGCTCGAACAGACGAGAGATCATCCATCGCTCGTGTCTTTGTCCCGCAGATTTATCGTCCCCCTGGTCGCGTATGATCAGGAGTTCGGAACCGAGCTTTTGGCGACTTTGGAGTCCTTTTTGCGGACAGGCGGTCAAACCAAAAAGGTGGGGGAAGAGCTGTTTATCCATCGCAATTCGGTTTTGTACCGGCTGGAGCGAATTACAGAAATCCTGGGAGTCAATTTGCATGATGCCGAGACACGCTTCAGGCTGGATCTGGTCATGCGTGCCTGGAAGCTGAGGGGCTTGGCATCGGACGCGGAGGGTTTGTGACGCCGCCTAAAAATAAGCGCTTTCTTTTGGGTCTCTTCCCATAGGGGGAAAAGACCCGTTTTTGTTATAGTGGGAATTAACTTAACAATCAAAAATAATTCGACAAATCGAGGCAGGTGATGCCATCAGGGACTGAGGTCCGAAGTGATGTTTCACATTTTTTTATGTACCAAAAGAGAACCAGTGGTTCGAAATGAGAAACAAAGCGGCCATGGCCGTTTTTCACAGATAAGGTGGAGAAGCATGCTAAAAACACTGGATAACTCACTAGAATTGCTCAAATACTTTACCCGGGAAAAACGGCAATGGGGCGTTCGAGAACTGGCCAAGGAAATGAATATCAGTCATACCGCAGTATATCGGATGCTGGCCACATTTGAACGCTATGGATTTATCAAAAAAGAGGCAAAGACAAACAAGTACGAGCTAGGGTATGCCTTTTTGGAGTACGCCTCCATACTCAGGGACAATCTGGATATTACGCAGTTGATTCATCCGGTCATGAAAAAGGTTGTGGAAGAAACGAATGAATCCGTTTTTCTGACCTGGCTGGACGGTGAAGAAGGCATCTGTCTGGATATTGCGGAAAGCAGACAGCCTGTCAAATACGCGTTGTCCGTAGGCAGCAGGACCGTGCTGCACGCCGGTGCATCCAACAAAGTCATCATGGCGTATTTGCCATCGAGTACGCAGGCTGCCATTCTCGACAGAGGTCTGCTGCCGAGAACAGGGCACACGGTCCGGGAGAAGGACAAGCTGTTGCAACAGCTTTCCCAAATCAGGCAGGATGGCTGGGCGTATTCCGTAGGCGAGTATACGGACAGTGTTTTCGGGATTGCCGTCCCTTTATTTGCCCAAGACAGACAGGTGGTGGCGTCGTTGACCATTGCCGGTCCGGACTATCGAATGCCGAGAGAGAAAGTGCCGGGAGTGTTACAGGTGCTTCAGGCAGCCCAACAAGAGATTCAATCCTTATTGCACCGCATTCTGTAGCCCAAAGGGGGTTATTTCAATGAATAGCATGAAGAATGGACAGACGAAAAAAGAGAAACATCCTTCGATTTTTGAACCTTTTGCGTTGATTCTCAATATTGTTACCGCCGTGATCGGGGCGGTCATCGGGATGCAGCTCGTGACGTCACTTGGCATTACTCCGAATACGGCGATTATCGGGGCATTGATCGCCATGCTGATTGCGCGACTGCCCATTGCGATCTTTTCCAAATACAAATCCATTCATCGTCAAAATCTGGTGCAAACCTCGATTTCATCGGCGACCTTTGGGGCGGCCAACAGCCTGTTAATCCCCATTGGTATCCCTTTTGTGATGGGCAAGCCCGATTTGATCATGCCGATGCTGATTGGTGCCGCGCTGGCGATGTTTGTGGATGCTGCTCTTCTCTATAAATTATTTGATTCCCGCATCTTCCCGGCATCTGGCACCTGGCCGTCCGGAGTGGCTACGGCTGAGGCGATCATCGCCGGGGACAAAGGCGGAAAGCGCGCCGCTCTGCTCGGTATCGGTGCGGCAGGGGGACTGCTCGGGTCCTGGCTCGGCATCTCGATGTCGGCATTTGGGGTAGCTTTTATCGGTAACATCTGGGCGCTTTCCATGTTTGGAATCGGGCTGTTGCTTCGCCAGTACTCTGTACCGCTGTTTGGAATGGATGTAAACACGGCATTCATCCCGCACGGCTTCATGATCGGGGCCGGTGTCATTGCGCTGTTCCAGGTCACGATGGCGATTCTGAACCGCAAGAAAAAGGGAGCTGTCGCCGCAGCAGACCAAGCTACAGCAGACCAAGCTCCGGCAGAAACGTATACGCGTGCGGACAAGGAAACCACCCGCACTCTCGGACTTGGATTCCTAGCGTATCTGGCAATCTCTCTGATTTTGGCTGTGATCGGCGGACTGATGACAGAAATGTCTCCGGGTATGCTGATTGGCTTCTTGATCTTTGCTGCTTTTGCCGCCTATGTGCATGAGCTGATCGTAGGGATTGCCGCCATGCACTCCGGTTGGTTCCCGGCTTTTGCTGTAGCGCTGATTACCCTGATCATCGGGCTTCTGGTCGGCTTCCCGCCGGTGGCGCTGGCTCTCCTGGTCGGATTTAGCGCAGCGACAGGCCCGGCCTTTGCTGACATGGGGTACGACCTGAAAACCGGGTACATTCTGCGGGGGGAAGGGAAAGACAGGGAATTCGAGCTGCACGGCCGCAAGCAGCAGTATGTAACAGGTATGATCGCGTTTGGTGTTGCGCTGATCACGGTCATGTTTACCTACAAAGGCTTTTTTGCAGAGGGACTGGTTCCGCCGGTCGATGCCGTGTATGTGAAAACGATTGAAGCGGGAGCGTCGCCTGAAGTGGCGAAACAGCTTTTCCTCTGGGCCATTCCTGGCGCGATTCTGCAGTTGGTAGGCGGTCCTAGCCGTCAGTTGGGTGTCTTGTTTGCTACCGGTCTGTTGATCTTGAATCCGGGTGCCGGTTGGGCAGTAATGGCCGGGATTCTGATTCGCATGATCGTCCTGAAGCTGAAAGGCAAAGAAGCCGAAACCTCGATGAGTATTCTCGCTGCCGGTTTTATCGCCGGTGATGCGATCTACAGTTTCTTTAACTCGATGCTCAAATTTACCCGGAAATAGGAGGGAGTCACATGTCGAAAATCCTGTTGGATGAACGGATGATGGAAGCCGCTGTGTACGGCGGCGCGGTGCTAGGCGGCGGGGGCGGAGGCTGGATCGAAGACGGCCTGCAGATCGGGCGGTTGGCCTTGGAGGTCGGGCAACCCGTGCTTGTTTCCGATGACGAGATGGCTGATGACGATTTGCTGGTGACCGTCTCGCTGGTCGGCGCTCCTGCAGCCAAGGACAAATTCCTCAAGCCGATCCACTATGTGCGGGCCCTGGAGCTTTTGTCAGAAAAGCTGAAAAAGCCGCTCTCCGGGATTCATACGAATGAAAACGGTGCGGGCACCACGGTCAATGGCTGGTTCCAGGCAGCAGTGACGGGTCTTCCCATCGTAGACTTGCCCTGCAACGGCCGGGCACATCCGACCGGAACCATGGGCTCGCTGAACCTGCATGAACTGCCGGATTACGTCTCTCATCAGGCAGCAGCAGGCGGGAAGGGAGAACGCTATGTAGAAATGAGCATTTCTTCCACGATTGAAAAAGCGGCGTCGATGATCAGGAAGGTGTCTGTAGAAGCAGGCGGGCTGGTAGCTGTGGCCCGAAACCCGGTGACGGTATCTTATGCCCGGGCAAACGGCGCACCAGGCGGTATCCGTCAAGCCATCGAGGTGGGCGAGGCGCTGCTCGGCAACAAAGGCGAAGCCGCGATTGAAGCTGTCTGCGCCAAACTGGGCGGCCGTGTCGTCGCCGAGGGAGAAGTACGAGAGTGCTCGCTGGAGACGACTGGCGGTTTTGACGTGGGCCGGGTCATAGTCGGCAACACAGAGATGACCTTCTGGAACGAGTATATGACGCTGGAGCAAGACGGCAAGCGTCTAGCTACCTTCCCCGACCTCATCATGACCCTGGATGCCCGCACGGCACGTCCGATCGTGACGGCAGCGATTGAGAGCGGCCAGGCGGTCGCCGTGATTCACGTCCCCGCCGACAAGCTGATCCTCAGCGCAACGATGCGGAACAAGGGCTTGCTAAAGCCGATTGAAGATGTGATTGGCAAAGAAATTTTGCCTTATCTCTAAACACAGAGCTGACAACAACCTAAGACGGAGGGAACAATCATGTCATTGAAACAAACGATTACAGTCTTTGAAACGATGGACAGTGCTTATGTAAACGGAGAGGCAATCAAAAAACTGTTTGCCGGTTATGATGGGATTGAGGTAACGGTTCAAACGGTTACGGGCGAAAAAGGCAGTACCGATTTCGTGAAAATCGTCGTTCCCGGAAAAGAGGGAAAATCCAGAGGGGGAAGCGCACCCACCTTTGGAATCATCGGCCGTTTGGGCGGCATCGGCGCACGTCCGAGCAGAATCGGTCTTGTCTCCGATGCGGATGGCGCAGTAGCTGCAGTGGCCAGTGCGCTGAAACTGGCAGAGATGCAAAAACAGGGGGATGTCTTGCCGGGTGATGTTATTATCACTACCCACATTTGCCCGCATGCGCCCACTCGTCCGCATGAACCGGTTGATTTTATGGATTCGCCTGTCGATATTTTGACCATGAACAAATACGAGGTTACGCCGGAGATGGAAGCGATCCTTTCCATCGATACCACAAAGGGAAATAAAGTGATCAACCACCGGGGAATCGCCATTTCCGCTACGGTAAAGGAAGGGTACATCCTGCGAATCAGCGATGACCTGGTACGGATCATGGAGATGACGACCGGACAGCTCCCCGTCACTTTCCCGATCACGATGCAGGATATCACACCCTACGGAAATGACCTCTACCATATTAACAGCATTCTGCAGCCATGCGTAGCGACGGATGCCCCTGTCGTCGGACTGGCGGTCACTGCTCAGTCAGCCGTTCCGGGCTGCGGTACGGGTGCCAGCCACGAAGTGGATATCGCACTGGCGGCCAAGTACGCGGTTGAAGTAGCAAAAGAGTACACCAGCGGGACCTGCCGTTTTTACGATGCCGATGAGTTTGCCAAAATGACATCACTGTACGGCTCCATGAAAGTATTGCAGACATTGGGCAAGTAAACGAGGCGAGGGGGAAATCCCCTTGCCTTCTTTCAAAAGAGGAGAGAACGGAACCAGTTTTATGAGGAGTGGATGACCGTGACCATAAAAAGGATCGGAATGATTACGATTGGGCAGGCGCCGCGCACCGATGTGGCACCGATTGTAGAGACGCATTTGGCGGGCAGGGCCGAGCTGCTTCAGGCTGGCGTGCTGGACGGAATGACGAAACAGGAAGTGGATGAACAACTTTCTCCCGGTCCGGGTGAATACGTGTTGACGTCGCGGATGGCAGACGGCGAAGCAGTGGTCATGTCACGCGAAAAAATTCAACCCATCCTGCAAAGCAAAATTGAAAGCATGGAGAATGCGGGAATCCAAACGATTTTGCTCTTGTGCACGGGTGTTTTCCCCGGTCTGTCGGCACAACATGCATTTTTGATTGAACCGGATCACGTCATTCCTCCGACGGTAGCCGCGATGGTAAAAGGTAAGCGCCTGGGGGTGCTGGTCCCGCTCGCTGAGCAAAAGGAAGCCTTAAAGGAAAAGTATCACCGCTATGGGCTGACTCCTGTCTTTGCCGCAGCTTCGCCGTATGTCGAGGATGCTGAGAGTTACCGGGAAGCATGTGCCGAGCTGAAGGATCAGGCCGACATCGTGCTGCTGGATTGCATGGGGTACACCGAGGGGGCCAGGGAGCTGGTCTCTGAATTGACCGGATTGCCGGTTATCCTGTCCAATGCTATCATGGCTAAACTGGTATCTGAAATGATTTAGGGAGGATGGATTGGTGATGAAGCTGATCGAAATCAGTAAGGGCATATTGACGAACTGCATGGCGCTGAAGGCGGGGGAATCATTCCTCGTAGTCGCCGACGACGAAAAGCGGGAGCTGGGTGAAGCACTGTGGGAAGCGGGTCGCCAGCTTGGAGCAGAAGCGATGTTTGTGGTCATGAATCAGCGCGAAAAATCGGGACAAGAGCCGCCTGCAGCGATCAGTGAAGCGATGAAACTGGCTGATGTCGTGGTCTGTGTAACCCGTCACTCGCTGACCCATACCAAAGCGCGCAAAGAAGCCGCAGCAAACGGTACACGTCTGGCCACCATGCCTTCGATCACCGAGGACATGTTCCTGGAGGGAGCGATTACGGCTGATTATTCCCAGGTCAAAGCCCTGACCGAAAAGGTGACGGGTATGTTGACCCAGGCGAAAACCATCCGGATTGAAAAGGAAGGGAAAGCACTCACCTTCTCGATCACTGGACGAAACGGCGTTCCCAGCACCGGTGTCTACGTCAACCCGGGTGAATCGGGCAATTTGCCTTCCGGCGAGGCGTACATAGCGCCCGTGGAGGGAACAGCAGAAGGGCAGATCGTCGTGGACGGCTCTATCGCCGGGATCGGCAAAATCGACAGTCCGCTTGTCCTGACCGTGAAAGAGGGACGCATCGTGGAGGCAGATGGTGCTGCAGCAGACAGACTGCTGCAAATCCTGGGGGATGGAGATGGACGCTTGCTCGGTGAATTTGGTATCGGGACCAATGACAAAGCGCGCATCACCGGTGTTGTCCTGGAGGATGAAAAGGTGTACGGCACCATCCACGTAGCGTTTGGCAGCAACAACACCTTTGGCGGCACCATCGCAGCAGGCGTCCATATCGATCTGGTGGTCAAAGAGCCGGACGTCTACGCCGATGATGTACTCATCATGAAAGGCGGCAAGCTGCTTGCCTAGGTTGACGGGCGGCGGTGGTCTGCCTGGCCTGCCGGATGGCGGAGCACACGTCTAAAAGATTGACGATCTGCGATTATGGTCAATCCAAAAAAAAGGGACCGGACAGCATCTTTGAAAGCTGTCCAGTCCCTTTTTGCTTATGCGGTTCCCAAAGTGACACCCAGTTCTTTTAAATACTGGCGGTAAGCAATACTGACGCGGTCGCATTTGAGGGACAATTCCACCTGGAGGTCGAGCGGAAGCTCTTCCGGCTTTTGATTTTCCACAATCGGCTTGTCCTGAGCAAAAATCATGTTTTGGAACTCCACTATTTCCGCGTCCGTCGTTCCCGTGTCGTAGTTAAAAGAAAGAACGCCGTACGCAACTGTTTTCCCTTCTTCTGTCGGCACGACAGTCAGCAGGATCGACATCAGGTTTCCTGTTTCCCGGTCGCGCTTGGTGAATTTTACAGAGAGCGGACGCAGGATTTCGTACGTGTAGTACACATGTTTCGCCTGACCGCTGCCATCCGGGTCTGGCTGAAACACTTCGATCTCTTCGGAGCGAATGCTTGTCCCATCCTGATGGACGCGGTAATCGCCGATCTCGGTATGGCTGGCGACGCCCAGATAGCCTTCATGAACAACAGCCAGATGGCCTACATCGAGAAAGTTTTCTACAACGCGTGGCGGTTTGGCATTGACGCTTTGCGGCCCCCAGATGACACAGCGGAATTCAGGATCGTTGAACTCCGGGAGTGAAAACATCTCGGGCTCATTGTTCCCCAGGTTTACCCAAATAAAGCCGTAACGCTCGGTACATCCGTATTTAAAAGCGCGAGCTTTTGCAGGAATCGACTGATCGGCGGGAAGCTGAGGAATTTTCACACAGGCTCCCGTGGATTCGTACTCCCAACCGTGGTAAGGGCAGACCAGCTTGCCGTCACGGACACAGCCCAAAGAGAGGGCGGCACCGCGATGTATGCATAAATCCTTGAACGCATGAACGCCTTCTTCATTGCGATAGAGTACGATTCGTTCTCCCATGATCATGACCTGGATTGGCTGTTCCTGCAAATCTGTGGAACGACAGGCGACGATCCAATCATTTTTCAGTACGGCATCTTGTACCATCCTTTGATTGCCACCCTTCCCTCTTCTACTTCTTGCTGCTTTTTTGGCGCGATACATGGCCATTTCCCTCATTATTTTAGCCTGCCACGATCAGAGGAGTCAACCAAAACGCGAACATTATATTTTTTTATGTCGAGATCATTCGATTTTTTGTGTACAAACGTATACTTATGTCCTATAATCTGGCGTATAACATTCGTTAATAGCCATAAAAATGGGGAGGCATAGAAGTGGAACAACAGCGAGAAGACGTTCGTTTGCTGGTGGGCGTCGATGACAAGATTAGCGTGGGAAAGGCGTTTTTGCTCGGTTTGCAGCACGTGCTGGCGATGGATTTGTACATTGCGCCGATTATCATTGCGGGGTTATTAGCGCTTGATCCTTCTGGAACCTCCTTTTTTATCCAAATGTGCTTCCTGGCCACGGGGATCGGTACGCTGATCCAGACGGGCTTCGGTATTCGCCTGCCTGTCGTCCAAGGTCCTTCATATGTACCGATTGGCGCTTTGGCCGCCATCGGAGGAAAATTGGGAATGGCAGGGATGATCGGCAGCATCATTCCGGGTGCATTGCTGATGGCTCTGATCGGCAATCCGTTGAAATGGTTTGCGAAGGCCGTTCGCCGTTTTATCCCGCCGCTCGTAGGGGGAACCGTAATCGTCATCGTCGGGATTGCGCTGATGCCTACTGCCATGTCCAACATTTATCACGCGGAAGGCAATATCGCCACGAACAGTCTGGTGGCGGCTGTATCGGCAGCGGTTCTCGTCGCCTGTATGCTGCTTGGACAAAAGGTCGGAAAGGCAGGCACCTTTTTCCGCCTCGTTTCCGTACTGATTGCAATTTTAGTGGGAACGGTGACAGCTTCCTTTTTTGGCGGTGTCGATTTTAGCCCGGTACAAAATGCAGCATGGTTTTCCCTTCCGAAATTCTTTCCGTATGGAGCACCTGTTTTTGACATCAGTGCGATTTTGACCATGATGTTCGTCTACCTGATTATTTTGATCGAAACGACCGGTACGTGGTTCGTCGTTTCCACGATCACCGGGAAAGAATTGACGGAAGAGCGGCTGAACCGTGCTTCCTTCGGTGAAGGACTGGGGTGCTTCGTGGGCGCTCTGTTCGGGGGGACGCCGATGACGGGGTATTCCTCCAACGCGGGGCTGCTCGCCGTAACAGGTGTAGCCAGCAGGATGGCCATTATGGCAGGGGGAGTAATTCTGATCGCGCTGGGATTGGTGCCCAAGCTGTCTACGGCGATCACCTGCATCCCTGAACCTGTCATCAGCGGTATTTTTGGAATCGTCTGCGTGGCGATCGTCACGAACGGACTCAAAGTGATTCAGCATATCACGATTGACGATCGCAATATGATGGTGATCGGCTTGCCGATCTTGCTGACGATTGCCGTGACCGTACTGCCCAAGGATGCTCTCCAGGGCGCACCGGACTTCGTCGCCTACATCCTCTCTTCCAATATTACGGTGGGTGCTTTGGCGACACTGATCCTGAACCAAATCATCCCGGAAAAAAAGAGCTGGGCACAGCAAGATGTAACGGCGGAGGGCCGTCCGTCATAGCTTGACCCCAAGCACAGCGCCAAGTACGGCACAAGGTACAAAACAAAGTCTGACACGGGAGCGAACCGCCCTGTCGGCTGATGAGTACATGAAGAAACCCGTTCCCTGAAAAGAAATCAGCGGAACGGGTTTTTGTATTTAGGATACCAGCTCAAAGGATTCTGTGAGGACAATGCTGCCCTCAACGGACTGGGCCATCGGGCAGTTTTTTCTGGCCAGCTCTACAGCTTTCTTCACCTTTTCCGGGTCAAGCTGTTCACCTGTGATGACAAAATGAAGGTGGATCTTCTCCACGCGATTGGCCTTTTCTTCATTTCTCTCCACTTCGGCTGTCACTTTCATATCGCTGCAGGGCATTCTCATCTTTTCCAATATCTTGCGCAGGACACCGCCACTGCAAACGGCGATGGAGGAAACGAGCAACTGAAACGGCCGGAATCCGTGTTCGTCGTCACCGGACACGTGAAGATCCCCATAAGAAAAATGTGCGATAAAGCCTTTTTCCTTTGCGACAAACTCCATGAATAATAGCGCCTCCTTGCATCTTCTGTTTGTTCCATTATAAAGAAAGAGGGAGTGGGAGGAACAGAGGAAGTGCAAGCAGGCACTCGCTTTATATCAAAACAATCCGTCGCCCCGGTAGGTGGTCACTACATTTACGATGCGACCTTCAGAGACGCAGTATAGTCACCGAAAATGTTCGCACAGCTTACCGGCTCACTGACCGAGGCTGATCTTGGCAAAATTGGGAGTGTGACCTTCTTAGACACGATAGTTCGGATTAATGTTCGTGTTTTGTGTATAAAATATTAATATTTCGGGGTTTATATTAACGTAATGTAACAAAAGGCGAATAAAAATTATCCAATTGATTGACAAGGTCCTATTTTTGCGTTATCATCCAAATTGTTGTGAAATGCTGTACTCAACAAAACAGAGCAAACGAAAACAATTCGTATATCCTCAGAAATAAGGTTTGAGGGTCTCTACAAGGAACCGTAAATTCCTGACTACGAATGGGTGTCCCGCTATACCCGTTCGCTTGTTAGGATTTTTTATTGCGAGGAGGATATGAACGTGAATAATATGATGAAAAACAATAAGTATGATGTGATTATCGTAGGCGCAGGTCCCGCAGGTATTTTTGCAGCTTACGAGCTTACGCTGAAAGCGCCGCAAGCGAAGGTATTGTTGATTGATAAAGGCCATGATATTTATTCCCGCAGATGCCCGATTTTAGAGGAGAAGATCAAGCTGTGCCCGCCGGCAGCCGGAAAGAAGGAGTTTGCCGGATGCTTGCCTGCTTGCTCGATTACAGCCGGTTTTGGCGGAGCTGGTGCATACAGCGACGGGAAATTTAACATCACCACCGAATTTGGCGGCTGGATGACGGATTATCTGTCTCCATCCCAAGTGCTTGACCTGATCAAATACGTGGATCAAATCAACCTGAAGCACGGGGCTACCACCACGATTACAGACCCGACGACGGAGACGATCAAAAGCATTGAGCAGCGCGGCTATGCAGCCGGGTTGAAGCTCCTGCGGGCAGAAGTTCGTCACCTGGGTACGGAGCAAAACCTGGAGATTCTGAAATCCATCTATGAATATCTGAAAGAACGAATCGACATGCTGTTCAAAACAGAGGTAGAGGACATCCTGACGGTAAAAGGTGAGGACGGACACCGCGTACAAGGCGTCGTATTGAAAAACGGCGAAGAGTATCAGAGTGATTACGTGATGATCGGACCCGGACGCGACGGTTCGGCCTGGTTAACCGGGATTTTGAAAAAGCGCCGGCTGAAAATGTACAACAATCAGGTGGACGTCGGCGTGCGCGTCGAGACGTCAGATGTGGTCATGCGAGAGATCAATGAACATCTGTACGAAGGGAAATTTATCTACAACACTTCGGTGGGCACGCGAGTACGCACCTTCTGCAGCAATCCGTCCGGTCACGTTGTAGTCGAGAACCACAGCGGGGTCATGGCGGCCAATGGTCATGCGTTCAAAGATCCGGCACTCGGGTCACAGAATACCAACTTTGCGCTGCTTGTCTCGCATAAATTTACGGAGCCGTTCGACAAACCGAATGAGTATGCGCGTGAAATCTGCAAACGCGCCAATGATCTGTCCAATGGCGGTGTGATCGTTCAGAAATACGGTGACATCCTGCGCGGCCGCCGTTCCACAGCGTCGCGTATCCGCGAGGGGTTTTTGGAGCCGACCTTGAAGGAAGCGGTACCGGGGGACCTCGGACTGGTTTTGCCTTACAATACGATGAAGAGTCTGATCGAGATGGTGGAAGCACTGGACAAAGTAACGCCAGGGATTGCTTCCGAACACACCCTATTCTATGGGGTGGAGGCGAAATTTTATTCCGCTCGTCCGAAGCTGACGGAGGAGTTTGAGACGGAGGTCAAGGGGCTGTACTGCGGCGGTGACGGCGCCGGAATTACTCGCGGTCTTGCGCAGGCTGGTGCAGCAGGCGTATGGATTGCCCGCAATATCCTGAAAAAGTCTTTGTAATCGAGCGGTCCTGGCGAACGACCGGTTCATAACAACGTAAAAAAGAGGTTGTCTCCTGTCGGCTTTGACGGGGTCGCCTCTTTTTTCTTTCTCTCTCAAACAAACAGGGAGAAACTGTCGCTTTTCAATATCGCTCTGCACTCGCTAAGCGTTGGTCGCCATGATTCCGAGCGCCAAGAGTTGGAATCTGGCGCTCCTTGATTTGCAGCCTGATCTTATTGGACAGGACATGGACAAAGTCACTTCCAGGTTTGAAAAGCTCGCGCAGCGGGAATATCTTCCCTGTCTGGACATCGGCTGTCAGAGCTCCCGCCCCTTTCCCGGATGGTATCCTTTGAGATCACCATCAGCCTATGCCCAGGCAGAGAAAATGGTCAGTAGAACTTTTTTCACACATTTTTACATTATACGTAGTCGTTGGGACTTATCTCGGTCTATAATCATTATAGGAACAATTCTCCAGTATGACAGGCAATGAGGGGGTACATATGATTCGGTTGGTTCGCAACACCTTGACAGACAAGGAAGGCTTCATGATCTTTATTCTTTGGAATCATCTTTGGGTTGCGGGTTGGATCGCGTACCAGATGGACGTGAATTTTTGGCAAATCACTTCCCTGGGATTGTTGGTAACGCTGATCGTTTCCCCGTTTTATTTTATTCGGAAAGACAGCTACATCATTCGCTATCTGGTGGGGACGGGACTGCTTTATTACTCTATCGCCTTTGACCACTTTACTTCCTTTCAGGAGATCTCTTTCCTGGCCTTTATTGTCCTCGGTTTTCTGGCAGCCTACCTGGACTGGAAGCTGATCGTAACCGCAGGAATTGCGCAAATTGTGGCAACTCTCGTTGGATTTTACACCGGTTATTACCAGTTGTTTGACGGTGTGGTTACCGAGGTCAATCTGCTTTTGCGCATCGTCGCTTTCATTTTGATGATTGCTGGGCTGACGTATCTCTGTCTGGCTGGACAAGCAACCCTTTCCATCGCAAATCGGGCGAGACAGGAAGCCGAAGAAAAAGAACTTCGACTGGTTGAATTGCTGCGCGATATCAAGCTGGTCACAGAGCAGGTGGAACGCACTACCGAGCATGTCCACGAACACGCTGAGACAACCAAGCGCAATACAGATGACATGATGATCGCCTTTAAAGAAGTAGCGACAGGGATGGAGTCTCAGGCTAACTCCACGGTGAAAATTGAGGAAGAGGTACAGTCTATCGATCAGGAAATCGTGACGGTGAACCAGCAAGCGAACGTGATGAAGGTAGAAGCCGATCAAAACAGTCGCCGTCTGGCTGAGAGCATCAGCATGATGACGGAGCTGTCACGGCAGATGGAGCAAATCGTAGGGGCTGTTACGGTTGCCTCCTCTACCATTCGGGAATTGAACCGGCAGGCCAATCGGGTGGAGGAAATCGTCCAAACGATTAATCAGATTGCGACCCAGACCAACCTGCTTGCCTTGAACGCCGCGATTGAGTCAGCCCGTGCAGGCGAGCACGGAAGAGGCTTCGCTGTCGTAGCGGATGAAGTGCGAAAGCTGGCCGAGCAAAGTGCGACAGCAACGCAGGAAATTGCCGAGATCCTGCAATCCTTGCACCAAGAGAGCGAAAACGCTGTGAAACACATGAGCACCGGGGAAACATCCGTGGCAAAAGGACAGGAGCTGGCAGTGGAAACCGTGGCATCCATCGAGACAGTGCGTGCAGGAATGGAGTCTTTCCTGGAGGCGGTCGAACATGTCCGCACCAGCATGGATCAGGTAAAGCTCCGTTCCGGAGAAGTAGCTGCAGAGATGTCTACGATTACGGCTGTCACCGAGGAATCGGTTGCCAATCTGGAGGAATTGTTTGCCACAGCGGAGAACCAGCATCAAAAAATGCGGGAGATCACAGAGGAAATTGGCGAACTGAATGCATTGTCCCTGAAGCTGAAGCAATCCTTTCAGCGACAATCCTAATTGTTTCAATTGCGAAAAAAGAATTGCTTTTTCCTTTCGTTCTGCTAGAATAAGTTCAGCATCTAATTAAATAGTTTCACCTTACCTTATCAAGAGCGGCGGAGGGACTGGCCCGATGAAGCCCGGCAACCAATGTACAGGATTGTTTCCTGTACAGAAAGGTGCCAATTCCTGCAGAACCCACAGGGTTTTGACAGATGAGGAAGAGGTTCGCGATATACAGCCAACTCTTCCTCCGGGAAGAGTTTTTTTGTTGAGAGGAGGTATTGACGAACATTATTTATAAAATATATAATAATGTTCGGATTTGAAAATATTTCAACCAGTGTGAACCGCAATATTCTTTCAAGAGACATAAAAAATACGAAGGTGTTTGGATAGGAGAGTAGACATCATGAAAAAGTTATTACTGGCATTGACGACATTTGCTGTGCTGGCAGCCGGATGCGGGACAGGCGGAACCGCCACCGATGACAAAGGACAAGCCCAGGCAGGCGGACAAGATGCTCCGAAAAAACGCATCGCCCTGGTGCTTCCCGAAAAAATTGGCGTCAACCCGTTTTTCCAGCAGATGGATGACGGTGCGAAAAAAGCGGCGCAAGAATTCGGGGTAGACGTCAAGACAATCGAATCCACGGACCACGGAGCCATTGAAGAAAATATCCGAGTGGCTGTGGCGGAAAAATACGACTTGATTATCACCTCTTCCTTTGAAGCAGAAGATGCACTGAAAAAGGTGGCGACTGAAAACCCTGACCGCAGCTTTGCGATCATTGATACACAAGTGGATCTGCCCAATGTCCGGAGCGTCATGTTCCGCGAACAGGAAGCTGCCTATCTGGTAGGAGCAGCAGCAGGACTGGCAACCAAAACGAACAAGGTCGGCATCGTCGCCGCCATGGATATTCCGATCCTGAAAAAATGGACAGGCGGTTTTCAGGAAGGGCTGAAAGCAACCAATCCGAATGCAGAAGTGCAAATCAACTATGTCGGCAGCTTCAGCGACCCGGCAAAAGCGAAAGAATTGGCTCTCCTGCAAGCATCGAAGGGCGCAGACTTCATCTATGGCGCAGCAGCAGTTGGCGATCTCGGTGTGTTTGAAGCTGCCAAAGAAAAAGGCTTTTACACATCCGGTCAGGACGTAGATCGTACCAACATCGATCCGGAGCATATCGTTCTTTCGCAGCTGAAAGGGACTGACTCTGCAGTGTATGAGACAGTGAAGGCTTTTGTGGATGGAACTCTGCAGCCTGGCGTTGTCGCCTATGGATTGAAAGAAAACGGTGTGGGACTGACCTATGTGACGCACGACAGCCCGACTCCGCTGAATCCGTTTATTGGTGAAGAGATCGTGAACAAGGTAAAAGCGATCAAAGATGAGATCGTGGCCGGTACGCGCACAGTAACCGACCCGTTGAAGCAATAAGGGAAGCAGTTGATAAACGGAAACCGACTACATGCCAGTAGTCGGTTTCCCTATTCTGCCGAGGAGACGAGCAAAGGAGGGGGAAGCCTGTGACGATTCGATTGGAAATGCGGAACATGACCAAGCGGTATGGTGACTTTACCGCGAATGACAGCGTCTCGTTTACGCTGAAAGAAGGAGAAGTCCATGCCATCGTCGGGGAAAACGGGGCAGGAAAAACGACGCTAATGCGCATGCTCTACGGGATGGAGCAACCGACTTCGGGCGAGATCGTGGTGAACGGCAAGGCAGTAGCTTTCCGCGGCCCTGAGGACGCCATTCGGCAGGGGATCGGCATGGTCCACCAGCACTTCATGCTGTTTGCCGACTTTACGGTGGCTGAAAATATCGTGATCGGCTACGAACCAAAGCATAGAGGGCTGTTTCAGCGCAAGGAGGCCGTCCAGGCTGTCCGCTCTTTGAGTGAGCGTTACCGGATTCCGATTGATGAGCATGCGAAGGTATCTGCTTGTTCAGTCGGAGAGCAGCAGCGGGTAGAGATTCTCAAGGTGCTTTACCAGGGGGCCGACATTATTGTGCTGGACGAACCTACAGCCGTGCTGACACCGCTGGAGGTAAAGGAATTGCTGCAAACGATCCGCCATCTGGCCGAAAGCGGCAAAAGCGTCATTCTGATTACGCACAAGCTGCAGGAGGTCATGGAGGTAGCTGACCGGATCACGGTGCTGCGAGGCGGACGTGTAACCGGGACCGTTTCCCGGCAGGAGACCAATACAGATGATCTGGCCCGTCTGATGGTGGGGCGCGACCTTCAGCAGCTAAGCGAACGGGTACGTTTGGAGGGTCGACCGCTTCTGCAGGTAAAGGGCGTGACCGTGCGGGAGAAACAGACGCTGCTGGAAGATGTGTCGTTTACTGTCCACCACAGGGAGATTGTCGGGATTGCCGGGGTTTCGGGCAACGGACAATCCGAGCTGTTGGAGGCGATCACCGGACTGCGCTCCGTGTCAGCTGGCAGCATCCGTTTGGGAGAGAAAGAGACGACTGATCTGTCGGTGGCGGCCATTCGCGAGGCGGGATTGGCGCATATCCCCGAAGACCGGTATCTGTGGGGGACGGCCAAACTGGAGTCGGTAGAAGAAAACGCACTGATGGGGTATCAGCGAAAGCCGGAATACAATCGACGCGGAATCATCCAACGGACTGCGTTTCGCCGTCTGGTGGAGAAGTGGGTGGAGCAGTTTGCGATCAAGACAGGCTCCCTTCACTTGAAGGAGTTGGCCGGCAACCTCTCCGGCGGAAATCTGCAAAAGCTGATCGTCGCCCGGGAGCTGGGACAGAAAACTCCACTTTTGATCGCAGCCGAGCCGACGCGGGGCGTCGACATCGGGGCGATGGAATACATCCATCAGGCGCTTTTGGAGAAGCGAAACGCAGGAGACGGCATCCTCCTGGTTTCGTCAGAATTGACAGAGATTCTGGCGTTGTCGGATCGGATTCTGGTGATGTACAAAGGAAAAATTGCCGGTGAGTTGAAGCGTTCTGAAGCGACCGAAGAGAAACTCAGCGTGTTGATGGCAGGAGGAAGCATTCATGGAAGCAATCAAGCAGCTATCTAAGTCGCTGGTGCAACCGCTGTTGGCTGTCGTCATCGGCTTGTTGACAGGAGCGATTTTCATCGCCGCTGTTGGCGAATCGATTCTCGGCACCTATCAGGAGATGTGGAAGGGCGCTTTTGGCAGCTTTTACTTCCTCACCTCGACGTTGGCCCGGGCCACACCGATCATGCTGATCGCACTTGGCCTCTCGCTTGCTTTTCGGGCCGGTGTGTTCAATCTGGGAGCGGAAGGGCAAATGGTGTGCGGAGCGATTAGCGCTACATTGGTCGCCCTTTACCTGCCCGCCCCCGGCTTGGTGAAAATGCTTGCCGCACTGGTGACAGGTGTATTGGCCGGCGGGCTCTGGTCGCTTTTTGCCGGTTATCTGGAAGCGAAGTTTCGGATTCAGTTACTCATATCCTCTCTGCTGCTCAACTACGTGGCTGTCCTATTTGCCAGCTACCTGGTAAGCGACCCGTTTCAGGATAAAACCGGTTCGGCGGCAATGCCGCAGACACCGATGCTGGAGAAAAGCGTCTGGCTGCCCAAGCTATTTCCAGGGATGAGTGTCCACGCAGGCTTCCTGTTTGCACTGGCAGCAGCCCTGTTGATCTTTTTTGTCATCCGGTTCACGGCATTTGGCTACGAAGTGAAAATGCTGGGGCAAAATCCGTTCTTTTCCCGGTACGGCGGGGTTAACCGAGTGCGTGTGATGCTGACCAGCATGTTTTTGAGCGGCGGTCTCGCTGGTCTTGCCGGCACAGTAGAAGTCTTGGGCTCGCATTACCGTTATGTAGAAGGAGCGCTGACGGTTCCCAACTTTGCATGGACGGGCTTGATGGCTACGCTCTTGGCCAATTCTCATCCGATTGGCGTGATCTTTACTTCGCTGCTTCTGGCTGCGCTGCAGACGGGGGCGATGGGTGTGGAGCGAAATACGGAGGTGCCGCTGGAGCTGGCCAGTGTGATACAGGCGGTATTGATATTGTTTATCTCTGCGAAATTTACGTACAGCTGGTGGAAAAATCGCAAGAGCAAGAGGAGGGAGTCACAACATGGGAGAGCTGCTTGATTGGTCCCTCGTTAGTTCCACGATACGGATGGTGACGCCGATTTTGCTCGCTGCGCTGGGCGGCGCGCTCTGCTCGCGAGTCGGTGTCTTCAATGTCGGTCTGGAAGGACTGATTTTGGTAGGCGCGTTTTCGGCGATCGTCGGCAACCATTTTACAGGAAGCCTGGTTCTCGCTGTGCTGTTTGCGGCTGCTGTGACTGTGCTTTTCTCGCTCTTGTTTGCTTACATGACCATTGGCCTGAGAGCCAATGAAATTGTCGTGGGGGTAGCGATCAACTTTTTGGCGCTCGGTCTGACGACGTTTGCGCTGCGCGCCGTCTTTGATGTAAAAGGAGCGTTTTACGATAAGGATATGGCTGGGCTGCCGCAGCTCAAGCTTCCGCTGATCGGTGATGTTCCCGTGCTGGGAGAGGTGTTATCCGGCCACTCGCCGCTTGTCTATCTTGCCTTTCTCATTGCCATTTTGCTTCATCTTTTCTTTACGCGTACGGTGACCGGCTTCCGGGTCTTGGCGGTCGGGATGAACCACACCGCTGCGCGCAGCATTGGCCTCAAGGTGACCCGGCTGCAAGTGCTGGCGATAGCCATGTGCGGAGTGCTGTGCGGAATGGCGGGGGCACAGCTTTCCCTGGGACAGGTCACCATGTTTTCCGAAGGGATGACGGCGGGCCGCGGCTTTATCGCACTGGTGGCGATGATGCTGGGACAGTCTCACCCGCTGGGGATTCTGGCTTCCAGCTTCCTGTTTGGACTGATGGACGCGCTGAGCATCCGTCTGCAAGGCTTTTCTCTGCCGACACAGTTTACCGCGATGCTGCCTTATGTACTGACCATTCTGGCGATGTTCTTCCTGAAGGACAAAGGCGCCTCATCCGCGAGCTCTAGCCAGCAAAGTACGAGATAGCGTTGCCAAGTTCGTGCTGAACGAGAAAACACTGCGGAGGAATCGACAGATTTGACAGCAGAAGGGAGTTACTCAGATGAACAAAGCAGAGCGAATCAAACGCATGAAGGTGCCGACCGTCGATCCCGCCCTGGCCGAAAGACTGCCGCCAGGACAGGTGCTGACCGAGCGCTTTCCGATTTTGCACGAGGGTGAGGTACCGAACTACGATCTGGAGACGTGGACGCTGCGGGTGTTTGGCGAGGTTGACCGGGAAGTCACCCTGCGCTATGAGGAGCTTCTCGCTATGCCGCAAAGTATGCTTACCTGCGACATTCATTGTGTCACGCGCTGGTCCCGTTTTGGCAACCGCTTTGAGGGCATCCGTTTTCGCGATTTCCTCGCAGCGATTGGCGTAAAACCTCGCGGCTCCTACGTGATGCTGCACGGAGATCACGGGTATACGGCCAATCTGGCACTCTCCGATCTGGATCGGGATGATATCCTGCTGGCGCATTCCTTTGAGGGCGAGCCATTGACAGAAAAGCACGGATGGCCGCTGCGGCTGATCGTCCCTCATCTGTATTTCTGGAAAAGTGTAAAATGGCTGCGAGGCATTGAGTTTATGACGGAAAACAAGCCCGGCTTTTGGGAGCAAAACGGCTTTCACCTAAACGGCGACCCCTTCCTTGAGGAGCGGTTCTCCGGTGAGGCACTGCCGATCCCGGAAGATGAATGGGAGAAAAAGGAGTTTGATTGAGATGCTGCCTAACCTGAAAATTGACCCCAAAGAATTGCCCGAGCGCGTCATCGTTTGCGGTGATCCGAAGCGTGCAGTCCGCATCGCTTCTCTCCTGGAGGAGCATGCTCTGGTCGCGGAAAACCGCGAGTACCACAGCTACAAAGGGAAGTGGAACGGTACCGAGGTGGCGGTGGTCAGTCACGGCGTCGGCTCGCCGGGAGCGGCCGTCTGCTTTGAAGAGCTGGCCAAAGGCGGGGTAAAAACCATTATTCGCGTGGGTACCGCTGGCTCCTATCAAAAGGAGATCGAGCCCGGCAGTCTAGTCATCAGCTCTGCCGCAGTGCGTCAGGATGGATTGACCAGCCAGTTGGTTCCTCCTGGATTCCCGGCATTGGCGAATCGCCATGTCGTCGACGCTTTGGCCGCAGCGGCTGAGAACCACAATACGGGCCTTACTGTAGCAGAAGGAATCACGCTGACGCTGGATGTATTCTACAGCGGCGTGGTAGAATTTCCGCATAAGCTCTACCAAAAGGCGGGTGTGTTGGCCGTCGAGATGGAGAATTCCGCGCTGTTTGTCATCTCTGCTCTGCGCGGCATGCGGGCGGGTTCCATCCTGGCCATCGATGGTTACGCTGATGCCGACCTGCTGGAGACGTATGATCCGCATACGGAATCTACACAAAAGGCGATCGAGGCAGAGGCGCGGATTGCGCTGGATGCAGTTGTGGCTGTGAAGTAAAGCTGGCTTCTCATATAGATAAGGTTGAATAGGCATGAAGCAGATTGCGAAGCCGTCAGGCTTCAAAGGCGATCTGCTTCTTTTTTATTGATAAAAGCTTATCACTTTGCAGGTTACACAAACTCGTATCGGTACTCGGCATTACATTTTCAAACTCGTGGGAACGGGGCTGCAGTGAGAAGAAGCATGTTTCCCTGCTAAGCTCCGTATTCCACCCGCAAGGGGGCATACACTGTCCGCTCCGGGGAGATTCGCGGGGATCGCAAAAGCAGTACAGCTTCGAGGTCATCCCAAGGTTGCGCTCCTTAATCCCGCGAACCCCCCTCCGCTGGGGCAGGGCTCCACAGTCGCATCGCAGGGAAACATGCTTCTTCTCGATACCGTTTCTTATTAAAAAACTGTGAGTGAAAGCTGCGGTGCGTTTGCTTCTGCAAAGGCGGCCGGATTAATCGTAAAAATGAACAAAGAAGTAGGCAACCAGATAAGCATTTCTCTTTCGCAATTTTAAAATGATAGAAGAGAAATCAGTTCATACAAATGACGGGACTTAACGATGGACGCAATATTTCCCAAATGTATGAAAGGTATGTCGCTTGATTTTTTGAGAAATGATCTTGCTTTTCCTCATTTGAAATCAGGGAAGAGGCAGTATGTGCGGAGAAGAATCATGTTTCCCTGCGGTGCGACTGCGTAGCCCAGCTCAGCGGAGCAGTGGATGGCGGGAAACAGGGCCGCAACCTTGGGATGACCACGGAGCGAAACGGCTTTTGCGGACCCCGGCCAGCCGCTGTGGAGCGGACAGTGAATCCCCATGCAGGGCGGAGTACGGAGCCAAGCAGGGAAACATGATTCTTCCCACAATGGCCCCGTAGCACGATATTTCATCTTGGCGAACCCAGATAATCCGACCCTCACGTAAAAAACTACCAGGGATTGATCCGGACGACGGAAAGATTCTCTTTGCGCAATGTATTGAATGCCTCTTCCAGCTTGTCTTGCAAAGGCTGGTCGGAAGTGTGTGGCACATAAAAAACAAGCACATTCTCAATGGCAAAAACATAGGGCAAAATCATATCAGCTCTGTCCCGTATCTGCTGGAAATCCTGGAGCGCCTTTTCACGATCCTTGATCGTAGGGAATTGATAAATGTGGATGTGCTGGTACGTACCATTTCGATAGCTCACAGGTGTCGTTTGATTTAAGAGAAAATACGAATCTTTTGATTTTGGTGGAAGAAGTGAAATCTTATTCGCTTTTAATGTTTCAACAATTTTATCAGCAGTAGTATGAGCTTCGGTTACTTTTTGGTCAATGTGAATCACATTACTCTCTTCATCCCACTTCACGCTGTATCCCAAATACTCACTGACAAATCGCAGGGGAACATATGCAGTGCCATTGTAAAGAAACGGCTTTTGTGCAGAGTGTACGGAAACCTGATTAACTTTCACGTCATTAATGCTGTACGAGACTTCAATAACTTTTCCAATCGCACCACTCACTTGCATCGACCCAAACAAGATGGCTCCAATAATAAATCCACTAACAAATCGCTTCATCGCACAATCCTCCTTTGTAGTAGTCAGAAACGAATGAGCATGATTAACCATAAGAACGTAATGGGAAAATATGTATGATTCGGTACAGCAATAATAGTCTCACGATGTGATCTTGTCAAACGAGTATACGAACTGATTCAAGCATCCTGCAGTGAGCCGCCTCATCAATAAGAAATGATCTTGCTTTTCCTCATTTGAAATCAGGGAAGAGGCAATATGTACGGAGCCAAGCAGGGAAACATGATTCTTCCCCCAATGGCCACGTAGCACGATATTTCATCTTGGCAGTTATGCTTTTACAAAATTCTTGAAAAACGTTAACACTCCTTTCACACAGCCTTAACCCATAAACAGTACCATTCTAACTAACAAGTGAATAAATCGATCGGTTGGAGCCCTGGAGAAACCCCCGACATTCATTTCCAAGCACTTTCATCTTGAAGTCTTTGGCATTTGTTTTGTCGCGGGTTTTTTTGTTGTGGATAAGGAGGCGAGCCGGTGTGAAACAAACAGAGTTTTACCAGCGGTTGGGCAGGCAGAAAATGATTGCCTCGGTCAAAGAGGCCAAGTATCTGGAACGAGCCGCGGAAGCAGAGGTGAGTGCGGTGGTTCTCTCTACGGGAAACATCGGGGTGATCAAGCGCTACGTGGACCTGTTCAAGAGTCGCGATGTTCCTGTTTTTCTTCATCTGGAGCGTATTGGCGGGATTAGCTATGACCGGGAAGGGGTGGCTTTCGTCGCCCACTATGTCAAACCGGACGGGATCGTCACCACGCGCAATACACTGGTCAAGCTGGCGAAAAAAGAGGGGCTTCTGACGATTCAACGCCTTTTCCTGGTGGACAGCGACGCGCTCCGTTCCGGCCTGCAGTCTGTCAAGGAAACACAGCCGGATGCGGTGGAGCTGATGCCCGCGCTGCTGCCGGAATTCATCGCGGAGTACGCGCAGGAGCTGGGACAAACCCCGATCATCGCCGGCGGTCTGATCCGCAAGCGGGAACAGATGGAGCTTGCCTTGCACTACGGAGCCGCAGCCGTCTCTGTGGGCAGCTATTCATTATGGAAGGAGTGTCTTGCTGATGTATCCATGCCTGTTGTTTGACCTGGACGGAACCTTGCTGGACAGCAGAGAAGCGGTGATTGACGCGGTGGCGCATACTGCCGAACGATTTGCCCCGGGACGATTTAGCCGGCATGATCTGGTGTGGCGTTTTGGGGAGTCCTTTGATGATTTCCTGGCAGCGGCAGCCGGTGAGGAGTATGACCGCAAAGCAGTGATGGACACCTATCTTTCCTATGTACGCGCCCATCACAACGATCATGTCCGCCTGTTTCCGCGTGTGAGCGAGGAGCTGGGGCGTTTGCGGGATGCCGGTTTCCGACTCGGCGTCGTGACAAACAAACAGCGGGAATTCGCGGTCGCCGGCCTGGAGCTGGCGGAAATTGCCGGGCTGTTTGAGGTTGTTGTCGCAGTGGATGACGTATCGCGCGGCAAACCATCGGGAGAACCGATTGAGAAGGCGCTAACCCTGATGGGGATGGAGCCGGAAGAGGCACTGATGGTGGGAGACAGCCGGTATGACGTCCTCGCTGCGGTGGGTGCGGGAGTCCGATCCGTTGTACTGGAGTGGTACGGTCCCCAGGAGTGGAATTACATTGCGCCGGATTACCGGTTTGCCGATATCCGCAGCTTTGCGGATGAGATGTTGGCCGTCAAGGCGCAGGGAGGGGAATGACAGATGGCACAGGTGGTATTGAAGCAAGTAAGCAAAGCGTTTCAGAACCAAAGCGTGGTCAAAGGTCTTGACCTGGTCATCCCGGATGGTTCCTTTACCGTACTGGTGGGGCCGTCCGGATGCGGGAAGTCGACGACCCTGCGGATGATTGCCGGGCTGGAAGAGGCGACAGGCGGAGAGATTTTGATCGGAGAGCAGTCTGTCAATCACGTGCCGCCCGGAAAAAGGGATGTGGCTATGGTTTTTCAAAACTACGCCCTGTATCCCACCATGAGCGTCTACGACAACATTGCGTACGGTCTTCGAAACCGCGGTTACTCCAAAAAGGATTGCCAGGTGCTGGTCGCGGAGATCGCCGGGGTGGTGGGTTTGTCCGACTATCTGAAGCGGAAGCCTTCGCAGCTTTCCGGCGGACAGAGGCAGCGCGTAGCACTGGCGCGGGCCATGGTGAAGAAGCCGGAGGTTTTTCTCATGGATGAACCGCTCTCCAATCTGGATGCCAAGCTGCGCAACCAGATGCGGGTGGAGCTGACCAGCCTGCACAAACAGCTGGGAAGCACCTTTATCTACGTCACGCATGATCAGGTGGAAGCGATGACGATGGGCGACCAGATTGTGGTCATGAACGAAGGACGGATCATGCAGGTAGCAGCCCCGATGGAATTATATCAGGAGCCGGAAAACCTGTTCGTCGCTCAGTTTATCGGTTCACCCGCGATGAATATTGTGCCGGCGAATGACAGTGAGGGTGAGCTGTGGGGTTTTCGCCCGGAAAAAGCGACGATTCAGCACACGGGAGTCTCCCCGGTTTCAGCTGCAGAAGGGATGAGCTTGCAGGGAAGGATCGTATCCCGCGAGATTCTTGGTTCGGATGCCCTCTACCATATCGAGACCGACAAAGGGCAAATCGTGGTGAAAACAGATACGGAATCGTTGATGAATACAGGTGTGACTGTGCATGTCACAGTGGCGCAGAGCAGCATCTATGTATTTGATCGCCTCACCGGACAGCGGATCAGGCGTGTAAAAACGGAAGAGCGGCGGCCTGTGCAGCCTGTGCTGGCTGGAGGGGTGGTTTGATGCGAAAAGCGGTGGCCATGCGCGAGATTGCGGCCCCCGAACCGGGGGCGATTGCCGGGGCAGGAGCCAAGGCAGGGATGTCAGATTTGCTGCACACCCTTCGCCCTTATCTGTACATTACACCCGCGCTCGCGTTTTTCGGTGCCTTTTTCTTCTTTCCGATTGCCTATGTCATCTACTTGTCCTTTTTTGATTGGTCCCTGCTAAATCT